>JAGXGG010000066.1 GCA_024636855.1 Ignavibacteriota bacterium
AAGTTCATCAGCCACTCGTTTATCAAGAACTACTCAGCGGCTCTGAAAGCATGCGAGATATATCTAGGTCAACCCATTACTACCGAAATACAAACCAAAGCGATTGGGAATATTGAGAAGAACTCGGGCTACTTTGCTCGCTTGCAGATGATAAGCCATGAGCCGTATTGCATACTCGATATATCGCATTCGGTAGCTGCGGCGAAAAACCTAGTAGAGTCATTGCAATCAACGTTCAAAGATAAGAGATGGACTGTTATATTAGCTCTGATGAATGACAAAGACTACCGCGGTATAATAGATGAATTGGCGGTAATAGCTGATTTGATGATACTCACACAAGTCGAGAATGAACGCTCTATGTCAGCGATTGACCTTAGCTATTACGCTGAATCTATGGGCATTAATGCGATGATTATGATAGACCCAAAAATGGCAAAGAAATTCGCTTTTCATAGCAAATTAGATTGCGTTATTACTGGCTCTTTTTATTTGGCTGCCGAGGTGTTTTAATGGCCAATCTATTTACTTCAGATATCATATAAACCCTATCAATTAAACCTATATAACAAGTTAATATAAATTTATTCGTAAATTAATGGTCTTATTCTATCAATAAATATAGGTGTTTATATGAAAAAACTATTGCTCTTACTTATGCTTGTTACTCTTGTCGCTTGTAATCAGTCGGAAGATGATATGCATGACTCACAAGAATGGTCAAGTGATACTATTCCTAATCCAGAAGATGGTAGTTCAAACTCCCAAAATATTACCAAAAATGATGGAGAAGGTAAGTCTTCTTCTGAAACTAATACTCCTTTCAAAAAAGAAGAAATTGCTGGTGCGTGGGAAGTAAAGATGACAGTTACTAGCACTAACTGTGAAGGTATAACTACAAGTGAAGAAAAAGAAGAACGTTGGTTCGTAAATTTTGAAACTGGTGAGCTGAATATAACTGTAATGACTAAAGGCAGCAAAACAAAAGAGTATTGGGGATATTTCACTGGGAAAAATATAGAGGCTATAGCTGACAAAATGCTAACAAAACAGGAAATGACATCTTTGAATAGTAAGAATGTTAACCGAAATACACTTAATCTAAAAGTAGAGAATAGCAGTAATATCACAGGTACTAGAGTGGATATTAGCAAAGATCTATGCCGAACAGATTATACTGTTTACATGACTCGATAATCTAATTCGAGTATAAAGGAATTGCATTAATAGATTATAATATGCCCTCTTTCTATTGGGAGAGGGTTTTTTATATTAGTACATTTTATCCAAACCTTTGGCTAGCCCACGCCCATAAATCCTTATTATCTATTACCTCATATTTCATCTTATCAGACGGATATTGGGTAATGCAATGTTCTATTTCATCTTTGCTTTTCAGATTCGAAAGCCAATACTTTTCGTCTTCTTTAGACAGTATTACCGGCATACGTTGGCGGTTATTGTGGACATATTCCATCAGCTCGTTCGCTTCGGCTGTAAGTATGCTATATGTGTGAAGTATCTCACCAGTGCTTTTGTCTGTCCAATGCTCATATATACCAGCAAAAGAGAAAATATCCTGATCAGTTGTTGTAACGAAATGTGGGATTTTATCTTTTCCTTCATGTCTCCATTCGTAAAAACCAGTGGCAGGTATAATACAACGTCTTGACTTTATTGCATTCCTAAATGATGGCTTTTCGAATACAGTTTCCGATCGAGCATTGCCAGTTTTTTTGCTTATATCATCAGCATCTTTTCGAGACTTTATCCATGAGGGAACTAAACCCCAATTGTAATGACTAAGTTTATCTGGGTCCTCAGCAGTGATTATGGGCATACTCGGATTAGTAAATGCATTAGCGTGAAATACAGACTCAAATTCTGGAGGATTTGTTACTCCAAATCTATTTCCAGTTTTTATCTTATCAGCTATATAGGCATAATGAAAACACATAATGGATTAAAATGGTTATTCCTTAATTTTTAATCGGATAATCCTACCTGGACTCTGTGTAGCGGCGTACAAATAGCCGTCTGGTGACATCTGAACATCACGGAATCTAGCATATCCTTGAAGACTACGAACAGTTTCTGTTACTTTATAGTCTTTTACTTTTATTCTGTGTAGATGCGTACCTGACAAAGCTCCAAATATAATATCTAATTCATTAGTACTCTCATCGTAGTTGACCAAGTCCATACCACAAGGAGCAATCGATGGTACCCAATATGTAATCGGGTCTTTATATCCAGGAATAGATCTTTTTTCAGTTATCGGTGAGCCATCATAGTTAATTCCATAAGTTGCCAGTGGCCAAGCATAATTTTCGCCAGCTTCAATCAGATTAAGCTCATCTCCTCCTCTCGGACCATGTTCGATTGCCCATATTTCATCTTTTTCACTTAGATAGAACATACCTTGTATATTTCTATTACCCATAGTATATATTTCTGGTTTAGCGCCAGGAGCATCCAAATAAGGATTATCATTTGGTACAGTCCCGTCGTCATTTATTCTGAGTACACCGCCATAGTGATTAGTACTATCTTGAGCATTAACTTGATTTCCTCTATCACCTATTGAGAAATAGAGTTTGTTATCATTATCAAACACTA
Source organism: Ignavibacteriota bacterium (assembly GCA_024636855.1). Classification (GTDB taxonomy): domain Bacteria; phylum Bacteroidota; class Ignavibacteria; order Kapaibacteriales; family UBA2268; genus PGYR01. The sequence goes on from JAGXGG010000066.1 coordinate 2,620, forward strand.
TTCTAGAACCAAAATGGTTACCGCCTTGAACTAAAGGATCACCTCTGAAAAGTTCTTCAAAGTTATCTAAGTTATTACCATTTAAAACTCCACGACCAACAGCTGTTGTATATCTAAAATTCTCTTCTACAGCATAAACTAAATACACCAACTTATTTTCTTTGAAATTAGGATGTAAGGTAACGTCAAGCATTCCCCCTTGTCCTGCAGAACTAAATTGAGGTGTTCCAGAGATTAGATAAGTTTGGTTTTCAGATATATTGTGTCTAAATAGTCCTGAACTCAACTCTGTGAAAATCAAGTTATCATTATCAATGAAATCAATACTCCAAGGATTCGAAAGGTTATCTACTATGACCTTATCTACTACTAGTTCACCAAATGGGTATCTATTTTCTGCTACTATTTCTTCGAATTCTATAGATGTTATTTCATTCAGAGCAAATTCACTATTGCCATTTATTCCTGCAAAGGTCATACTTCCAGAGTTGAAAGTGATCTGAGACTTACTGTTCAGTTCAAGCTCAACTAACTTATTATCAGAAGTGGTTACTTTAGCAGTAGTTCTATTTGTTAAATCAAAAGAGATTTGTGAAATATCTTCAACAGAATATTCATTAACAGAATCATCAGTACCAATTATCTGAACTTTGTGCTGAGAATATAGATTGAATGAAGTGAATAGGGCTAATATTAAGATTATTATTTTCATGTTATTTCTAATTTTTAATTAGTTTAAAGTTGTAGTATTTATTATTTACAATCAATGTTAGGTAGTAATTACCAGAAGGAAAGTTGCGGAAATCTATCTCATTTTCATCGAATTGTGAATATAGGATATTACCTGATATATCGTTTATAACTACTTCATATTTTGATATATTGCCCATTTCAATGAATAGAGTATTTTGAATAGGGTTGGGGTATATTTTTATATTATCATCAGAAATTTCAACTGATGTTAATGGTGTTACTACTACATTCAGCATATCTTGGAGTTTACCATCTTCAGTTTCAATTGTTATAACAGTATTGCCTGCGGAGACAGCAGTTATCAAACCATTAGCATCTATTGTAGCAACACTGTTTTCGCTAGAAGACCATGTTACAGACTTGTTCGTGGCATTTTCTGGTGATATATTATAAACTACTTGGTAAGTGTCACCATTCTTCATTTCGATATCATCATCAGAAATTGACACTGATTCTACACTAACAATGCTATTAACAATGAGAATTTTACTGATGTCATTTAATAAGTAATTGCTCTTAGTACCATCGTATTGGGTAACAGTGAGTTGACTTTCAGCAGACCACAGAGATGTACAGCTTAGTAATAATATAATTAGTAGAAATTTTCTTTTCATTTATTTTCCTTTTTAATAGTAAGTCATATTGTAATAACAAAAAACTACGGAAAAAATTACATTTTTAATGAAAATAAATCGAATTCAAATTCACGATGAAGACTTTCTTTATGGGGTGTAGGTCTACTTCGATATAGGGGATTAAATTGACCGAAAACGTCTTCTTAATAAAGCAGGAATCTTTGCTCTATAAGGAATGGAATTTAATTGGTTTTACTAATCTTTCTCTCAACGAAATACATGTTCATTTCTCCTTTGCCTTTTGCTTCTACTTTACCACGATATTCGAACTCTAGTTCTGGGTCATCTTTTAGTACTTCGTAAGTTGCTTGACTGATATTTACTTTCCCTACTTCTCCACTACTTTCCATTTTACTAGCGGTATTAACTGTATCACCCCATATATCATATTGGAATTTTTTTACGCCTACTATACCTGCTACTACAGGCCCAGTATGAAGACCAATACGAAGCTCGAAGAATGGGTGTTCTTCATCAATTTTCTTGGTTTTAGCTTCTTCAATAAAATCTCGAATATCTAATGCTGCATTAATCATCATTACCACCCATGCTTTCAGCTTGGCAAGCCCGTCCACACTTGAGAGGGGAATTCTTGTTTACTCCACCACCACAACACTCTTAGTAATAGCATCGTAAGGAGTAATCAGTCTAACTTGATACAGCCCACTAGGTATAGAAAGTGTGTTGATCTGCATCTGTTTTGTCTTTGTTGATTGCATCCATTCATCAGTGTAAATAACTCTTCCGTCAGTAGCTACTAGTTCTAACTTCATTGTCCCTTGTATTCCCGTTGTAATATCTATATTTAACTGTTCACTTGCTGGGTTAGGTGATATGTCAACAGTCGTAGGATCTATTAATTGAATGCTTCTAAAATCAAACACACAAACGGAATCTATATAGATCTTCCCAGGCTGCTCTATCACTTCTATGTACGGATTAGTGAATGTGTAATTAGGAAATGTAATATCATATTCTAAAGAATTGGAAAGTAAGATAGTACCTGTTAGGTTATGAATATTCGTTCTATTTTTATCGATTGGCTGATTCTGATTTATAGTATAACTATCATTAGTGAAAAATGCCGTTCTATCTACATCAGTTGTAATTGTGTATTCCTGAACTGGTAAATCAGCTTCACATTCCAAATAGATTGGTACAGTTTCTGTTTGCCCTATTTGGGTGTATATGTCCTCTGTGCTTATAGTTGTACGAGCATATACTCTGGCAGTGATTGGAATATTTATAACAGTGTCGCACGGCTCTATTATACTAACATCAATGCTGTTGTTGAATGGACCGAGTTGTGTTGGTACAAAATCATAGTTGTATGGATATGATTGTCCATCTGCTATTGTTTGACCGTAATCAAGTGTAATATTAAACCCACTGTTGTTAGTGATTGTTGTATTATCGGTTTTGGTTTCTGTAATATAAATCTTCCCAAAATCTATACTACTTTTACTGATGTCGAAGTTAAGTTCATACTTATCAACTGTGAATGATTTAGATGCACTACATCCATTTTCATCTGTAACGGTTAGTGTATATGTACCTGCTTCCTTAACTTCTATTTCTTTAGTTATCTCGTTTGTTGACCACAAGTATTCGTCGAAATCTTCGCTAGATGATAGTGTTGCAGTTTCATTATTACAAATAATATTCTCACCTAATATCTCAAATTCTGGTGTTGGACTTTCGTTTACAGTATATTCTGCTGTACCTACACATCCAGCCTTATTAACAGTAACGGTGTACGTTCCTGCTTGACTTACTACTATAACTGGTGTTACTTCGCCATTGCTCCAAAGGTAGGTGTAGCTTGGGTCGTTGGGTAAAGCAGTAAGTGTTGCAGATTCACCAGAACAGATGTTGCTACCTGTTATTGTGGGTTGTAAGTTATCTTCTACTTTGATTGCTATCTCTGTGCTGTCTATACAGCCTGTTCTTGTGTCTTTTATAATGAGTTTATAATTACCACTTTCACTAACATAGATACTCTTTGTTGTAGCTCCTGTATTCCACTCGTAGCTATAATAAGAAACATCGTATTTTGATTCTAATAAAGTCGAATCACCATTGCATATAGTAGTTGGTGTCGGTTTTAGTTGTGCTTGTATTTTGGGATGGTATGTTATATCTATTGTATCTGATATAGTACATCCTTTACTTGTTTCTACGGTCAGTATGTATCTTCCAGTTTCATTTATCTCGATAGATTTACTAGTTTCTTCTGTGCTCCAGAGATAGCTAATGTAATCTTGGTTGGCACTTAAAGTAAGTTCACCACCATAGCATAGTTTATTCCCACCTAGTATTTCTAAATATAGATCTTCATCTTCAAATTGTATATTGATACTACTTGAATCAACACAACCTTGGAATGAAGTTACGTATAACGTATAATTACCAGCTTTATCGACTTCTATTATTGGTGATGTTTCTCCTGTGCTCCATTTGTATTCGTATCTTTCCACTATATTTTCTGGTTCTAATCTATAACTTTCTCTTTCGCAATCGCCTGTTAACTTGGTTGATACTATCTCTACCTTGGGTAGAGTATCAACGTATAGATTTACTATTCTTTCTCTGTTATAACCAAGTGTATCAGTCCAAGTAATATAATACTTTCCTTCATAGTTGTGAGTAGCATCAGAAAAGAATGGATCTTTGATATTTGGGTTTTCTGCAAAGTATTTGTTTATCTCGGCTGCTAATAAAGTATCATTGCTTTCTAGATTTAACATCTCCCATTTGAAGTTAGTACCTACGAACTTATCTTCCCACACATTATTCAGATATGCATCTTCACCCTCGCAATAACTAACTGTACGTCCTATCATCTGGGATGGATTTTGAAGACGATTCCAGATTACATCATATCGACTAGTATCTGGAGTCACACCTGGGAATACTAAATGATAATCAAACCTTAATTCATTTAGTTTAAAGTCAGCTTTAGTTCCTTTTTTATCTGGTCTGTTTATTATTGAAAAATATTGATATGCAATTTCAGGATTAGGATGTGTTCTATAATATTTAGGATTTCTGTAATACATCTTACCATTTAATCCAATTAGTAAATTTGTACCTAAATTGCTACCTCCTGCACGGTTATAAATATTTAAATTTGTATCTAATTCAGCAACAATAGTTTCTGATTCTTTTATTCTGATAGGATCTAAATTTGAAACATCATATTGAAATAATTTCTTGTTTGCTTGAGTATAAATATATCTTGAATTTGGAGAGAAATTAAAAAGAATGTCATAATTCAGCATTACTCTATCATCAACATATTTGAAATTTGTTACATATTCTAATTTGCCATTCTTCTTATCAAAAGTAAATAGATAAACTTTTGGGCCTTGGGCAACCCAATTGCAAGCTAATAATTTTTTCCCATCTGGTGAGGGTTTAAATTCAAAAAAGTATGGTCGAGTAAAAAATGAAAAATCTAGACCATTTTCTTCTAAATTAAAACTGCTTTTGGGTATAGTATCTATTCCATTCTTATCAGCTAAGTAAGTATGGATAATATGCTTTCCAATATTATGACCAATTATCCAATGTTTGCTGGGGTCAGTGTGGGACATAATTGTAAAATCAAATACAGAATCTATACCAAATTTGAATTTATGTCTTATTCTTTGCTGATTTCTATCTAGTTGTATATCATCATAGGTTAAAATCCCATGAATTCCTTCATATTTATATCTTTCATAGAATATTCTATATAAACGGACATTTTCTGAATCTAAAGGTTGAAAACCAGAGAACATTCTAGCTCCGTATTCATCACTCTCAAATCCATCTGGATCAGTTATTCTTGGGTCATAAAAATTATAATAATCGGTATGTTCTAAACTAGATAATACAGAATCATTAATCCAAGTCGAATCTCTATTAATATGCAAAAATAAATCGCCATTCTTATAATTATAATTTACCATATCATAACCACCAATAGTATATTTTTCTAAAATATGCATCTTTCCATGAAAAACAACTACAGAATCATTGTCCCTTCTGAAATCCATTTTATAATCTGACCATATCCATTGTGCTTCATTGTATTGTGCTACACAAAGTGATGGGAGTAGTAGGAGTAGTATTTTTAGTAGTGTTTTCATTGTGTTTTTCGCAACCAGTTGAAATCGACTTTGCTAAATATAGTAATAGTATGTGGATAATGCAAGAGTGGTATTGACACCCCGTCCTGCTTCGCAGTCCACTCATGCCTTCGGCTTGACAGGCCCTCGAGAGTGGGATTATGGGGAATTCTTATTTTTTTTGGATCCTTCTAACGTCTACGGCGTTCTCAGGATGACGAGTTTTACGGAGAGTTTAGGCGAATTTGAGACGTAAGCGTTACGTCTCTAAGGTTCGTAGTTTTCCTAGATAGTTAGACTCTTTGGTTGATTCGCTTTTTCTGATTGATTAATTACACCAAATTTGCTTTTTCACGCTTGATATTGGCACACAATGCTGACAGCTTTTGCTCTATGTTTTCGTAACCGCGGTCTAGGTGATATACCCGAAGAACTTCTGTTCTACCTTCGGCTATAAGACCAGCTAATATAAGTGATGCACTAGCTCTAAGGTCAGATGACATAACTTGTGCTCCAGATAATTTCTTTCCGCCTTTTATTATAGCAGTATTATCTGACACAGATATGTCAGCCCCTAATCTTTGAAGCTCAGGTATATGTTTGAATCTGTCTGTGTATATATTATCCACTACTTTTGAAGTGCCTTGAGCGGCTAACATATATGCTGTCCATTGCGCTTGAACGTCTGTAGGGATACCCGGATAAACTGAGGTAGTGATATCAATTGGTTGTATATCTTCGTTCATAGTCACACGGATAGTATTTCCGTTTACATCTATTATTGCGCCTGTCTCTTCCATTCTACCTATAACAGCAGCGAGATGGTAAGGGTTGACATTCGTTAGTTCAACATCTCCTTTCGTCATTGCTGCAGCCACCATAAAAGTGGCAGCTTCTATTCTATCTGGTACTATTTCTTCATCTACTGCTCTTAGTTCATCTACACCTTCTATCTCTAGTTGTGTAGTTCCTATTCCATCTATTTTAGCTCCCATTTTTACTAGGAATCTGGCAAGTGCAGTTATCTCTGGCTCGATAGCAGCATTAGTCAACATAGTTGTTCCTTTTGCCTTCACAGCAGCCATCAATACGTTTCCAGTAGCACCAACACTCGATATATCGAAGTTGAATCTACCGCCAGTTAGATTAGTAGCGTCGGCTATTATATAACCATTTTCTATTTCTATATCAGCGCCGAGTTTCTGAAGTCCTTTTATATGCAAATCAACGGGTCTTGGACCCCATGCACATCCACCAGGTAGAGATACTTTTGCTTTACCAAAGCGAGCTAAAAGTGGGCCGAGTACATAGAACGAAGCACGCATTGTCTTAACGAATTCATACGGTGCCTCCCAGCTATTAACTTCTCTTGTATCAAGAAATAAATTATCGCCATTCAACTCTGAGTGAGCTCCCATAGCATTTAGTAATCGCGACATACTCCATACATCTGTTAGATTAGGTGTATTGCTAAGATTATATACTCCCGGAGCGAGCAAACATGCTGGCATAATAGCCAAACAGCCGTTTTTTGCACCTGAAACTTTTACTCTTCCTTTTAATCTCGTTCCGCCTTCGATTACTAATTTATCCATTTTTTGCTGCTCTTTTTAAATTTTCTAATTATCAAAAATAATTAATTTTCTCTGTTTATCACAAATTCTGCTAAATCTATCAATGTTTGTCTATCCGAAGTAGTCGGTAAATCATCGAGTATATCTAGCGCTTTTTGTTTGTAAATATTTGAAACGTTTATAGTGTATTCTATACCCTTGTACTGTTTAGTAAAATCAATTATGTATTTCACATCTTTGTTAGAAAGGTCACCCTTTTTTATCATTTTCTTTATTTTCTTGGCTTCGCTTTTCTCGCTATTTTCGAATGCATGTATAAGTGGTAAAGTTACCTTTTTCTCTCTTATATCATTGCCTACAGGCTTACCTATTAGACTGCTTTCTGCTAGATAATCGAATAGATCATCTTTTAGTTGGAAAGCCATCCCGATATTCTCGCCGAATTCTTTCATCTTGCGGATTAGCTCTTTGTCTTCTGTTACACTAATAGCGCCTATTTGAGTGCAAGTAGAGATCAGTGCTGCCGTTTTATCTGAGATTATTCTGTAATAAATTTCTTCAGTTATTTCTCTTTTCTTGATTACTTCTATGGCTTGTAGTTCACCTTCGCTCATTCTACGAACGGCATTACTTGTTATATCTAGGAAACCATACTCTTGATTTTCAGTAGCTATAATCAATCCTTTAGAAAGTAGGAAATCACCTACTAGAACAGCAATTTTGTTATTCCACTTAGCATTAATAGATAGTAGCCCACGTCTAGTTTCAGCTCTGTCTACAACGTCGTCGTGCACTAGAGTAGCTGTGTGAAGTAGCTCCACCATAGCTGCACCTTGAAAAGTGCGTTCATTAATCTCACCTAGAATATGAGCAGTCAGGAAAACTAAGATAGGGCGTATTCTCTTGCCTTTTTTCTTAGTCAAATATCTTAATACTAGATCAAGGAGAGCTACATCGGTTTTCATCAAACTCTTGAAGTACTTATCGAATTCTTCTAGTTCATCCTTTATCGGAGTGCTAATGATTTGTAAGCTCATTTAATCTATGGTCTCATCTTTCTGATAATATTTTTTTATCGAGACAGCAGCTATTATAATACTTATCTCGTATAAAACATAAATTGGTATTGCTACTACAAGCTGATTGAACGGATCAGGGCTCGGAGTCAATATAGCAGCAATAATTAATATTATGACGATTGCATGTCTTCTATATTTGCGAAGAAATCTAGGTGTTAACATTCCGAATCTTGCTAAAACAAATGCAACCATTGGCATCTCGAAAAAGATACCCGCAGCTAATATCATCAGTAATATAAATCCCCAATACTCATTTATATCAATCAAATTCTTAACATTGATACTACCGAAATCTGCTGAAAATTTCAACATAGATGGTATCATCACGAAATATGCAAAGCAAATACCACATACAAAGCATAGTGTAGTAAAAAATGTTATTCGCTTTGCCCAACCTCGCTCTGCTAAGTATAGTGCTGGCTCCACAAACTTCCATAGTTGATACAAGATGAAAGGTATTGCTATAATCACACCAGCTATTAGTACTACTTTGAAATAGAGCATCGGCATACCGAATACCCTAAGGTTTTGTAAATCCAAACCCGAGTCTATTGCTGGTTTCAATAGTATCCCATTCATAATCGGGTCTATATAATAACCAGCTACTGCTGCACCACCAAGTATACTAAGTACTATATAGACAAGCCGTTTTCTCAGCTCGCCCAAGTGATCCATAAACCCCATATCCGCGCTTCTGGACTGCTCTTCAGGGATGTTTTTTTCTGCTAATTTCTTCTTTTTAAACATTTTCTATTTTGTGCCATTTAGGAATGCCATACATTCCTCTACATCATATTTGCTACCCAAAAATAGTGGGCTTCGCTCGTGTATATTCTCAGGTTGGAGATCCAATATTCTATCTTTTCCATTTGTAGCTAACCCACCAGCTTGCTCTACTAGCATAGCCAAAGGATTACATTCGTAAACTAAACGCAATTTACCTTTCGGATTGTTAATATCTGCGGGATAAGCAAATATACCTCCGTAAAGTAATGTACGGTGAATATCAGCAACACCAGAACCTATATATCTAGCTGAGTAGGGTCTAAAACCGTCATAAGATTTTTCTTTAAGATAATTTATATATTTTTTGAACTCAGGAGACCACTTATAAGTATTTCCTTCGTTAGTAGAATAATACTTACCTCTGTCAGGAATTGTAATACCCTCATAAGAAAGAATAAATTCGCCAACTGTAGGGTCGTAAGTAAAGGCATTCACACCATTACCAGTCGTGTAAACGAACACTGTACTACTGCCGTAAAGCGCATATCCTGCAGCTATTTGCTTGTAACCTGGTTGTAATACATCATCAGCATTACAATCAGCTTCACCCGTTGAAACCCTTTTGTACAATCCAAATATTGTTCCGATTGTAACATTCACATCTATATTAGATGAGCCATCTAGAGGATCAAATACTAGCACGTATTTTCCTTTCGGATACTTGCTTGGTATTTGGATTAATTCTTCGTTTTCTTCGGAAGCCATCACAGCTAGTTTGCCTGTGTGATTCATAGATTTTATGATAATCTCATTAGCAATCATATCGAGCTTTTTCACTTGCTCACCATGAACATTAATTTCGTCTGTCAGACCGATTATATCATTGATACCTGCTCTACGAACTTCCCTTGCTATTAATCGAACAGCGAAAGTCAGATCATGCATAAAAGAGGTGAACTCACCGGAAGCACCAGGGTGGAAATTTTCTTGCTTAGTTATAAAGTTATCTAAAGTTATAAATCTCGAGACTTTTATCATATTTATTCTTGAAAAATTATATAAATAAACACGAAATTTAACCTTAATTAGACTACAAAACAACATGAATTTGGAGATAGTTGATTTGACAGTGGATTCGGGGGAGCTGCTAGTGTGTAGGAAGATACGAATTGCATCTGACTTCTACTCAAATAATATAGATTATATCTATACTTTGGCTCTCTTAGATAAGAACTCGCGGAGAGCTTTGTCAAATGGGTCAGATGTTACTACTAGATTGTAGTCAACGTTTTGGCTATAGCATACATTCTTTATTTTACCTATGAAATCTTGCATTGCATTTTGGTAAGACTCTTTTAGCTGATGACTGTTTGTTACCATTTCTTCTTTGGATTCTAGGTCTATGAACTTAGCTGAACGACCGAAATCGAAATCGAGCTCACGCGGGTCTAGTAGTTGGAATAGAATCACCTCGTTCTCTTTGTGGCGAAAGTGTTTCAGCGCCGAACTTATCGATTCTATATCATCGAATAGGTCTGATATTATTATTATCAACCCACGTCTTTTTATCTGGTCCGCTAATTGGTCTAGAGCTGATGCAGTATGAGTTTCATCAGTTGTCTCTATGCTTTCTAATGACTTTAATATTAGGTTCAAGTATGAAGGTTTTGATTTAGACGGCAAGTAAGTCTTCACCTCTTTGTCATATAGTGCCAAGCCTACAGAATCGCGTTGCTTCATCATCATATATCCTAGCGATGCAGCTAAATATGACGCATACTCTACCTTCGGGATATGACCTTCGGAAGCAAATCCCATGGAAGCAGAAATATCAACAAGTATAGTCGCACGGAGATTTGTTTCTTCTTCGTATTGCTTGACGTAATAGCGATTGGAACGCCCATAAACCTTCCAGTCTATGTTCTTTACTTCATCGCCAGCTCTGTATGGGCGATGCTCGGCAAACTCCACACTGAAGCCGTGATACGGTGATTTGTGCAATCCCGTTATGAATCCTTCGACTACCATTCGTGCTTTTAGGTCTATGCCCTTTAGCTCGGCAGTTGCTTTGGGGTCTAAATACTTTCTGTGATCATCCATAGGCGATTAGACGAATTTTGGTGCTATAAGTTGCAAATGGTTATACATAAGATGGACTTTCGGAATGTTCTAATTTCGTTATTATCTCTTCTAAATCTGCTTTTATGGACTGTATATCATTGTATGAGAATATAGTTATTGGTATAGTTATTCCGTTGCCATCTTTTTTGTGAACTGAAAATTCTGTCAGAGTTTTATCTATCTTTTTAATATTTTCTATTGGAATTATTTGACTTTGTCTTCCATAAAAAGATTCTACACTGATGTCTTTATTAGTGATTTCTAGACTTGTTACAAAGTCCGACTTAGGAGAATACAACATGTAAACTTCAACAATAAGATAAACAGTAATTATCCAAATTGACTCTGTCAATGCTCAAAGAAAATCTACTGCCATTATAGCATAAATAGCGTAAGGTACACAAGCAATAGCTAAAGCTATTACTCGATTTTTTCTTTTCATGAAGAAAGGTTCTTTCTTCTGTCCATTTACATAGTATTTCATGGGTATTACCTATTTATCCCTATTTTCCAACCAACTTCTGTAATATTCTTCGTCTTCACAATCGTTTACATTATAAGTTGGGTACAATGCCCCAAATGTATCTAGCATTATTGCATATTCATCTGTGAATTTCGTTCCTATTGATGCTTCAGTTCTACCTGGTTGAGGGCCATGTGGCAATCCAATCGGGTGTAGAGTAATAGAGCCTTCGACTACTCCTGTACGTGACATAAAATCGCCCTCTACGTAGTACAACATTTCTGCACTATCTACATTAGTATGGAAATAAGGCGCAGGTATAGCATCCGGATACCAATCGAATGGACGAGGATTAAAATTGCACAGTACGAAATGCTCAGTGTTATATAGCAAATGAATCGGTGGTGGTAAGTGAATACGACCAACTTTAGGATGATAATCACGAATGTTGAATGCCCAAGGATAGTGATAACCGTCCCAACCTACTATATCGAATGGATGATAAGGATGAACATATTCATACATCTTTTTCCCAGCTTTCAATCTAATTGTGAATTCGCCTTTCTCATCATGAACGTTTAGCTCAGTAGGGATTTTGAAATCACGCTCACAATATGGAGCGTCTTCGCTACACTGACCGTATTGGTTGCGGTAGTGTTTAGGAATTTCAAAAGAAGAAGCAGATTCTACAATGAACAATTTGTTATCTTTCAGATTATCGAACACCATTTGGTGCACAGTGCCCATTGGGATAACAATCTGGTCGCCAGCTATGAAATTAATAACTCCATAATCTGTTAATAGCTTGCCACTACCTCTATGTACAAATACAAACTCACTAGCATAAGCATTCTTATAAAAGTCTTTTGGATTCTTGTTGGGGTGTGCAGTATATACTACTACATGGTCATTGCGCTGTCTCTTATACACATCTGACGCTGCCG
>JAGXGG010000067.1 GCA_024636855.1 Ignavibacteriota bacterium
AAGCTATTAGAGCGAAAACAATAGCAAAGAAGCTAGTTGTTAGTTTTTGTATAAAATGCTTTTTCATTTTAACACCTTTTTATATAGTTAGTGATTAGTTTAATATCTTTTCTTAATAGCAATAACCACGATTAAGAAAATATGTTACAGATTATTAACTATGTTTAGCCCTCGTAACTCCTTTATTTTACAGCTATTTGTTACATTCTTACTTTGCTATTGGTGATTCTGTAACATTTTAATTAGTAAACAATAGGTATGGTCATATATTGGCAGCATTACTAGATATTTAGGCGTATTTTGATATATACTATGATGTGACTTCCTTATAGATTTTGCTATTGATAGTAACAGAATATTCTACCATATTTTTCTAATTCAGTTACATTAATAAACAAAAAAAGACCCGCTATTCTCATAGCGGGTCTTTATATTTTAACTGTATTTAAATAATTAGATTATTTAACTACGCTTAGTTGTCTAGTTTGAATACCAGACTCACTTCTTAATACTACAGTATATGTACCAGAAACTAAGTTAGAAACATTCAATGAATATTTAGAACCATTTAAAGTTTCAGTGATTAGTACATTACCATTGATATCAACAACTTCTAAAGTTAATGGAGAGTTATTTCCATTATCAAACAATAAGTCAGTTGTAGTAGAAGCAGGATTCTGAGTGATTCCAGCAAAGTTGAAGTTACCTTCAGGTTTGATTTCTATTATTCTAACTTGATTGATTGCTTCTGAAGAACCATCAAAATCAATTGTTCTTAATTTGTAAGCATAAGTGTTACCGTATTCTACTTTACTATCTACTACAGGTGAATAGTAATTCATTTCTGTAGATTTACCAACAGCAGCAACTTCGATACCAGTAGAGTTAAAGTTACCAGTTACAACATTACCTGTTGCATCAGCTCTTTCTACGATAAATTTAGTTGTACCATTTTCAGTTGCAGTTGCCCAATCTAATACTACAGATTTTTTGTTTTGTGTAGCATTGAAATCAGCTAATTCAACTGGAACGATAGATGCATCATTTCTTTCAAGGTGATCAATTGTACCTCTGATGATAGTTTCGATATCACCGAAATGTCTCCAATCAACTGTATTATGGATAATATTATAAGTAATAGTAATATTAGTAGTTCCAAATACTTGATTATCTAAAGGAGAGGCTAAGTTAAATAAGTAAGCAGGGTAAGAAAGCCCAACAAGTGGCTTAGTATCACTACCATAGTTACGAGTAGTAACTACAGCTGGATAAGGTAGTGGGTCATTCAGGTAGAATGAAGGTACATTAAGAGGGAAGGTTAAGTAGTGAATAGGTCTTGTTATTGGAATAACAAAATCTTTACTTATTGTTTCACCAATAATAGAATTACCTCCATAGCTAGCGCCTGTTCCCAAAGGATTACTATTTACATAGTTTGCTCTAAGTACGATGTTTTGGAAATCTTCATCAGTGTTCAATTTGCTCCACTCTTCAGTAGAAACAACTAAGTTATTTTTCAATCTTTCAGTACCAGTGTTTAGGTATGTATAGATATCCATTTTCTCAAATCTAGTAGGAAGAACATTGTAAGCTTCAGAATAGAACATGAAATTATACAATTTATAATTTACAGCTCTTGGTTCCCAGCTTCCTCTATCAAAGATATCATAATCATAAACTAAATTATTAGTATCTAAAGATTCAACACTAAATCCAACAGTTGAGAAACCTTCAAGAATTGCTTCATAGTTTAGTTTACCAGCAGTAGCATTTGCAACACCAGCTAGTGGATCTGCAGTTGTATTAACTGAAGATACTATGATATGTCTATTTGTTTTCTTCAAGTAGAATCTTACATTCTTAGAATACTTATTATTGATATTCTCAAGGTCAGAACCTACAAGAATATCTATTTTATATCTAGGAGTTACGTTAGCTGACATTTCAGCAAACTTAGCAGGGATATTACCAGTGTACTGTGTAGACCCTCTACCGATTAGGTCATCATAAGACATTGGATTCCAGTCGTCGCCATCTAAACCATCGGCAAGACCAAAGTCAAAGACAGCATTGTCAGTTGCAGGAATAGTAACTAAAACATCTTTTTCTAGTACAGGAGCACCAGAGAAAAGACCATTTTCATCTTCTAGATATATTTTCACAAATACTTTAACACCTGCATATTGAATAGAACCATTGTTTCTAACATTAGCAGTTACTTCGAATGGAGATTCACCCATTATATACTCAGCATCAGAGAATTGAGTAGTAATATCTCTGTAAGATCTAGGAGATAATAATGTAACTGGAGCTATATCGAATACATGTAATCTACCAATAAATTCATCAGCGCCGATATCATATCTTTGACCTGCAGCACCACGAATATCACCTTCAAAGTCAGTTTTTAACCAATCAATATTTTGACCACGGTTATTTAAAACTGAGTTCAATGGAGTTGGGTTAACTTTTACTCTATACAATAATGGTTCGATTCCACTTCTTTGGTATAATTCATGATCAGCTGGGAAATTACCATATAAAGAGTTGTTTTGAGTATTTGTAGCCGCTTGAATTTGATTCAAATTAGCATACTCTAAACGATAACCCATAGAAACTATAGCTTTATCTTCGTCTTGTTCAATATATCTTAGTAAATCTAGGTTAGTAAAGTCTAGATTTGCAACATCCTGACCAGTCCAATAAACATTTCTGTCTACATTAATACCATCATCAGTAAAATTACCTTGAACTAATAATGCAGCAGCTATCATAGAAGTAGCACCAACATTAGGGTCAACAATTGAAATAGCATTATTAACTATATTAGTACCACGAGTATTTTGGACACCAATCCCAACAGTCATACCTGTGTTAGCAACACCAGTTGAACCTATTAATATAGTGTTATTAACAATATCATCTTCTCGAGATACATAAGATAACACATCTGGAGTTACTAGATCACCATCCCTTTCAGTTAATAGATGAATACCAGCTCTAGTAGCATTACCATTTGATATATTCAATCCCCATATGAAGTTATTTGCTATACGTGATCTTTCATTAGTACGAGGGAATATAATTGGATTTTCACCTGTTTCATAGATTGTTCTATCTTGTTCTACTCTAATACCTGTTACATTAGTATTAGATGTTAAATTAGTTATTCTATTACCTAGGATACTTAATCTTAGGTTATGATAACCTTTCGAATTAGAAGCAAAATTACCACCTGCTTCTATACCACTAGCCGTAGTACCAGCTGGAGCAGATACATTCCAAATTAAATTTCTTTCAATCATCTGATCTTGTGTATAACCAACGAAGATACCTGTTCTTGCAGCGCCCCAGATTCTATTATCTGTAATTATGTTATCATAATTATAAAATGCTTTCAATGTATCTAAAACGTTAGGGTCTGAGCTATAATCATGTCTTAGTACACCTAATCCGATATCAATAATACCAATACCAAAATTAGAAATATCATTTCCAACAAATGTATTGTTGTGATTTTCAAGTGTGTCTCTCAAATCACCAATAAAAGTAGTTGCTTCAATTAGTGTAGATCTTGAAATAATACCAGCTGAATAACTAATATCCTGACCAGCTTGACTTCTAAATACATCTCTATCATAAGTGAAACCATTATTTTCACCAAACTTTGCTGTTGGTATAGATACACTGTTATTGATTTGAGGTGAATTATTAGTTATCAAACAATTTTTAATAGTTATGTTCGAAGAACCTCTTTGTAAATAAACAGCTGCACCAAAAAGTGTATTTGTTGTATTTAGTTCGAATTCAAAACATTTTTGTGAACCACCATCAAAAGTGATATAACCAGCAGTACGAGCATATTCTCTTTCTGGGAAACTGATAATTACTGCATTTTGATTAGAAGGTTGTAATTCGTGACCAAATCTGATACCGATACCAGAAGCTGCATTCATTTTGAATTTAACACCACCACGAACAGCTATTCTATTATTAGCTGGACGCATTGATATTCTGTAGATACCATCTTCATCATTAGGATCGTTAGTTGGACCAACACCGATAATTTTCGCAGACATGTCCCAAGCTGGAGCAAGTGTATTAGGTGCATTAAGTACGTATTCAGCATCAGTGAATCTAAATTCAACATCTGCAGAAATACCTTCTCTATACAGTGCATTCATCAATGAATCTACTGTAGGGAAGTTAACAGCTTGAGTCTTGTTGTTTTTGCCTTCAACTTCATCAGCAGAACCAATAACAAAAGTACCCGCTAATCCTCTTTCAACTTCTATTGTAGAAGTTGCTGTTTGGCTAGCCATTCTGTCATATTCAGAAGTTTCTACCCAAGCAGAAGTTGAGTATTCACCAGAATTAGTGATAACCAACTTAGGGAAAGTAACTACCTTAGTAGTATTACCTTCGATAAGATCAAGAGTAGCAACATTATTATATACTTCTACTCCCTCAGAATTTTTAACAACCATACGGAAGTTAATTTTTGATGCATCAGCAGCACCAGTGTTCGTGAAGTTTACTTGCGGTGCATAAGGTCTATACACTTTCAGTGCTTCACCAGCCTTAGGTTGCAAATAATCACCAGCTGTAAGTTGACTATCATTTTTGGCTACTGCCTGACTACCAGACGGCAGAGCTATTAGCACTAGTACTAACGCTATGAAGCCGGTTGTCAATTTCTGTAGTAAGCTTTTACGCATATTACCACCTATTAATATTAGTTTAACATATTATTATTATTTTTTTCTATTCAGCGACTTACAAAGTAACAAATTTTAATTAGATTTGTTACGAATTATTACACACGCATCGCTTTTACATAATCTTTTTATGATATGTATTAAGCATCAGTATCCAACTTAAATAAAAATAATATAAAATGAAAATAATTAAAATTGGTGGCACTGCTTTATCTAATATTAGTAATATTATAGACTTTGCTAACACAATAATTAACTCTAAACGCCCTATTTTGCTAGTCATCTCAGCTTTTGGGAAACTAAGTTCTTCTCTAAAAAACTTTGATTCTAACTCTAATTTTGACGAAAATAACTCTCCTTTTAGCTTTTTTAGAGAATTTTCTTCTGTTTTATCAGACTCAGAATGTGTAGAATTTTTCACATATTTGGATAAAGTGGAAATAATTCTTACAAAAAGAGCTAAAGGAATATCCATTAGCGGTGAATTCCCTCCCAAAGTATTGGACGAAATTCTCAGTTTTGGTGAATTAGTCTCTTCTTACTTTGTTCATTGCCTGTTTAATTCGCTTCAAATTAACAACGAATTCGTTGAGGCAAGAACTCTAATTAAAACAGATTCAAATTATGGGAATGCTAAGATAAATTTGGATAATAGTATATCGAAAATACAGAAAAAGGAGTTCAAATCAGATGTAATCATTACTCAAGGGTTCATTGCCTCTGATTCAGAAAATAACACGACTACTATGGGATTTGAGAGTTCTAACCTAAGCGCAACAGTCTTTGCTAATGCCTTTGATTCCGATGTGATAGAAATCGTTACTAAAGTAAATCAGATATATAGTTCAGACCCAGAACTAAATAAAATGGCCAAACCCATAAATCAAATACCATACTCTAGTGCAAGTGCTCTTGCTAACAATGGGTTTAAAATGCTTTTCCCAGGAATGATAGATTTGGCTGAGAAAAAGAACATAAGACTAGTTTATAGAGGCATTGATAATACTGGAGTCTCTATAATTTCTAAGGATTCGGAATTCGATTATCCTGTTATACTAGCGACAAATTTTGGATTTCTTGTTTCACCTATTATTTCTGCGAATGCAATTAAAATAATAGAAAACTTTGATTCCAAAATAACTGAGTATGGATTTGTTCACTCTAATAACACATTGACTATAAAGTCTGATGAAATAGATTTGAACGAATTACACGATTTTGCTATTTCTCTTTTCTGAATAAATTTCTAAAGAGAAACATTTCATTATTGATTCTCACCATTAGAACTACTCCCACTAAGAAAATAAGAATATCGGCGAAAAACATACCGAGCAAAGGCGTAATTATGCCTTTATCTGCAAGCTTTTCTCCAGCTATTAGACAACCCCAATAGATAATATAGAACCCTAAACTAATAGCAGCACTTATACCGAAATTCCCACCCTTAGTTCTAATACCTAGCGGAACCCCAACAAATACAAATACAAAACAAGCCAATGGTATAGAGTACTTTTTCCAAATTTCTACATCATATTTTCTAATATTATTCTCACGATTCTCTATTGTATAGGCATTTGTTTTAAAATCAGATGATAAGAAATTTACGTTCTTTTGCACCCTTGAAAGAATACTACGTTGGTTGGTATCTATTTCAAATGCGTTCATACTAGAGGTATCTTTATTTTTATCTCTATACTCTAAACCCGTGAGTACATAGTCTAGATGCTGGTTTGCAATTGAATCGATGATTTTCTGGGCAAAACTCGCTTCGGATTTATTAGCATCAACTACTTCTTGCATATCACTTATTCTCATCTCGCGGTCTCCCCTCGAAATAAGGTTAACATCGGTACGATTAAAATCAAAACCCGATGCTTCCATCTTAATCTGATACTCTTTGAAGTTAATTATCTTATAATCTTTGACATCATTGTTATTTCGTTGATGAATCTCACCTGAGAATAGATTAATAATAAGATGAGAATAATCATTAGAGAAGCCAATCTGACCACTATCAGCAGATATTATATTCTGTTGAGTAGTCCGAGAATAATCATATATAGTAACATCATGCAATCTACCTGTTACAGAATCCACTGCCCTAGATAGTATGATATTCCCACCCATACTAGGAGAAAATTCTCCTGGTTGAATTGCGAAAGTGGGCTTCTTCCTCTGAATATCGTTCATTAGCACTTTTGCTTGGTGGTTTGACTCCGGTAATATATAGTCATTGAACCAAAAAAGAGTTAACGATAATACAAATCCTAAACCAATTGCAGGTACCATCATAGAGTAAAGTGAAGTTCCTGAAGATTTTATAATTGCTATTTCGTAGTTGGCCGACATAGCCCCGAAAGCCATAAGAGTAGCAAATAAAATACCCATAGGTGCAGCAAGGACTACCATCCAAGGTATATTAAGCACTATGGCATGAACTATAACCGAAGATTCTATCCCTTTGCCCAAGAGCTTATCTAATGAATTTATAATAAATTGCATTAGAAAAATAAACACAACTGTCGAAAATCCAAAAAGAAATGGTCCGATATGTGATCTTAGAATATATAGGTTTATGATTTTCATAGAGTTCAAATATAACAAATAGCACGTATCAATTGACTATTATTTTGTGTAAAATATAAAATAATTCTTGATTGAAATTGTAAAATTAATTAAGTTTGAAGTTCTGAATAAAAAATGGAATAGAAAACATGTTTACTTTTTTGATAATATTAGCTATATTTATATCTGTACTACTAACTTTTGTAGTTCTGCTGCAACCTGGTAAAGGTGATATGATATCTGGTATGGCTGGTCTTGGTGGTCAGTTCAACTCAGTTCTAGGATCTAGAAGAGCTGCGGATTTCTTAACGAAATTAACTGTTGGACTTGCTTTTGCATTGATGGCTTTATCATTAATAACTAATTTATTCTTCGTTGGTGCTACTACATCTGTAGATGATGGTAAGGCAGCAACTGAAGGTATTAAAATAGAAAGACCATTGACTCCTCCGAGCAATATGCCTCCTCCACAATAGGAAGTAAAAAGAAAAATAAATTTAAGCCCATTAATCTTTTGATTGATGGGCTTTTTTTATTCCTAAGCTCACAACTCCTTGTAAGTACCTCACTCTGAGCGTAGCGAAGAGTCCAAGAGAACTGCGTAGCAGTTCAATGTTAGTAGCTGTTGTAACAGCAAGGACTAGGTTGTCTCTTATTATCAGAATCACGAATTAAATAGATTACTGGATTACACGGATTATTTATTTTTAAGAAGTGTGTAGACGTATTGCCTTTGCTGAGCGCCGCCGAAGTGAATACGTCTCGAAATCGCCTAACCTCTTGCCTATACGTCACTCTGAGCGTAGCGAAGAGTCCAGGAGAACTGCGTAGCAGTTCAATATTATGGGACTAAAGTCCAAAGTGAGTTAGTTAACAAATCATCCGTTGGCTAAAGCCAACGGCAATACTAATTAAAATAATGCACTTACTCCACCACAATAACACTCTTCGTAATAGCGTCATAAGGAGTAATCAATCGTACCTGATACAAGCCACTAGGTATAGAAAGTATGTTTATCTGCATCTGCTTAGTTCTTGTAGATTGCATCCACTCGTCCGTGTATATCACCCTTCCGTCAGTAGCAACTAGCTCCAGCTTCATAGCACCCTGCATACCAGTGGTGATATCTATGTTCATCTGCTCACTTGCTGGGTTGGGGTTTATAGACAGCGTTGTTGGGTCGAATGTTGTTATGTTCCTAAGTGGAAAAACACAAACAGAGTCGATATATATCTTCCCAGGCTGTTCGATTACTTCTATGTAAGGATTGGTAAATGAGTAGTTAGGGAACGTGATGTCGTATTCTAAAGAACTAGATAATAGTATCGTACCTTTCAGGTTGTGAATGTTAGTTCTTGATTGGTTGATAGCTTGAGTTTGATTTATAGTATAACTATCATTTGTAAAGAAAGCTGTTCTGTCTATTTCGGTAGTTATTGTGTACTCTTGTGCTGGTAGGTCAGCTTCACATTCTAGGTAAACTGGAACAGTTTCTGTTTGTCCGATTTGAGTGTATATGTCAGTTGTGCTGATAGTTGTACGAGCATATACAGTTGCTGTTATTGGGATTGTAATTACAGTGTCGCACGGCTCTATTATGCTAATATCAATGCTATTGCTGAATGGGCCTAATTGTGTAGGTACAAAATCATAGTTGTATGGATATGATTGTCCATCAGCAATCGTTTGACCATTATCTAACTTTATATTAAACCCACTATTGTTTGTGATTGTTGTATTATCTGTTTTGGTTTCTGTAATATAAACCTTCCCAAAATCTATACTTCCTTTGCTTATATCAAAACTCACTTCATACTTCTCTACTGTGAATGACTCTGTTGCACTACACCCATTCTCATCTGTAACGGTTAGTGTATATGTGCCTGCTTCTGTTACTTCTATTTCTTCAGTTATCTCGTTTGTTGACCATAAGTATTCGTCGAAATCTTCGCTAGATGATAGTGTTGCAGTTTCATTATTACAGATTATATTCTCACCCAATATTTCAAACGTTGGTATTGGGCTTTCGTTTACAGTAAATTCAGCTGTTCCTACACATCCTGCTTTGCTAACAGTAACTGAATATGTTGCAGCTTGGTTTACTACTATAACTGGTGTTTCTTCTCCGTTACTCCATTTGTATGTATAGCTTGGGTCATTTGGTAAAGCAGTTAGTGTTGCTGATTCACCTGAGCAGATGTTGCTTCCTGTTATAGTAGGTTTCAAATTATCTTCTACTTTGATTGCTATTTCAGTGCTGTCCATACAGCCAGTTTTTGTGTCAGTTATTATAAGCTTATAATTGCCGCTTTGGCTAACATAGATGCTCTTTGTTGTAGCTCCTGTGTTCCACTCGTATCTATAATAAGGAAGATCGTAGCGTGATTGAAGTAAAGTTGAGTCACCGCTGCATATTGTTGTTGGTGATGGGTCTAATTCTACTCTAACCTGAGGATGGTCTTTCACTTCTATTGTTCTTGATACTGTACATCCTTCTTCTGTTTTAACTGTTAAGGTATATCTTGTTGGGTTAATAACAGTAATTGATTTTGTAGTCTCTCCATTAGACCACTTGTATTCTGGATATTCATCAGTGCTTGTGAGTGTTACGGATTCTCCCTTACATTTAATTGTATCGCCTTCAATTGCTAATACATAATCCTTTCCAAATCCAACATTCAACTCTACATAAGATTCACAACCAACATCATTAGTAACTGTTACTCCATACATTCCACTTTTTGTAACTGTTATATATTCAGTAGTATCACCAGTTGACCAAAGATATGAAGCAAATTGTTCTTTCAACCTTATTACTATAACACCATCATTACATAAAAATGCTTTGGGATATGCTTCTATAGTAGGTTTAGGAGTTGGTTTTACTCGAACAAATGTCTCTGCCGTGTATGTTTCTTGACCACTTCTGACAGTCACTATATATAGACCTGCTTGGTCTAGTTGAATATTTTTGATACTTGGGAATTGTTCATTTGACTTGTAGTTTTTTGGACCAGTCCAGTTATATGTAGCACTCGTGTCAGGTAACTGTGTCTTTGCAAATAACTCCAATTTTTCTCCTTCACATAATATAATCTCACTCCGTACATACACTGGTGCGAATGACGCGGATATGAATTGGGGTAAATCAATACTTCCATATACTGGCTTTCCTTTATTTAATCCAAAATAAAGCGGGTCAAACCTATAATTTGGATTTAACTCACTATTAGGATTTTCAATGGATGATATGTGGTTTGCGTGGTTTCTACAGATGTATATTTTATTATTTGGTGCTATTCTAAGTTGCGATATATTACCAAAAGTTAGTCCAGTTGTTGTATAAGAATCATAATCTTTACTCAATGGAACTAGTGTTTTAATTATAGTAATTAAAACTTCTTTTCTAGTGTCATATCTAAGAATAGATTCTTTAGTACCAGAACTAATCGGATTTTCAAAAGTAAATAAATATAAAAAATTAGAATTTGAAGAAAATTCCATATCCCTTAAGTAATACTCATCTAATATTAACTCTTTATAATTTTTGAAATTTAAAGTTGTTGCATCAAAGTCACAAGTATAGAGTTTAGACTTGTGATATTTAGCCTCCGATTCACTAGGTAACTTGTAAAAACCTTCTTGTGAACTAACAGCAATTTTATCTCCCATTTGATTTATTTTAATTTCTCTTCCATTAGTATTCGCATCTAATTCAAAGAATGTTTGAGCTTTTTTTCTTAGAAATTTACCATCTAAATCAAATTCAAATGCTTTTATTATACCTTTTGAATCGGCACCTACTAAAATATAATTATTAGTAATAGCACTATATGTTAATTGAATTGCTTCTGAATGATATGTTTCATCTAGTTGCTGTCTTTGTATATCGTATTTAATTTTATCATTTTCTAAATCATATTCAAATATAGAATAAACTAAACCTGTAGTGTCATCTAAATTTAGAGGAGGATTATATTTTTTGTTTATTGAACCATTAGTAAAGACACAAGAAAAAGCAATAAACTTATCTCCTTTTAATGGTGCTATTACAATTCCTTCTGTCTGTGAGATATGTAAACCAAACATGTCATCGAGTATATCAAACTTCCTACCCTGAAGTTCTTCCCCATTGGAATGAAGAAGGTAATTGCCCAATCTATCAGAAATAGTAGATGTATTTTCGCCTCCACCAAGATTAGTATTTCCTAAAAATATTGGTTCTTTATCTAAAGTATTGAATGACATACCAATTCCATAATATTTGTTAGATGAATTACTTTGTGCTCCACCTCCAAAATACCAATTATAGTAAACTTTCCCTGCAATTGGGAGTGTATCATTGAATAATTCACCAGCAGATAGGTTACTGTTAAGTACAATAAATAGAAGTATGATATATTTTTTCATAATAGTTTTTCCAAATTTGTAAAGCCCCTATTCTATATAGACACATGAACAGTAAAAACGTCTCATAAATGACGAAGTTTTTATGGGTTGCTTTGCATTAACATTAATAAATATAGTATTATCAGTGGAATAATGCAAGTGTATTACCACCCCGTCCTGCTCCGCAGTCCACCCCTCGAGAGGGGAATTTTGTGGAATTCTTATTTCTCCTGGATTCTTCGGACGCTACGTTCCCACTGAGTGAAGTGTGGTATATTAGGGGGGGGAGACGTATTTGACACATCTCTATAATTCTTAATTCAAATAATCTGATGAATCAATCATCGAGTAGGTTAACACTCTTGATACCTTGTATATTTAGGATTTTTAGGAAGATATTATTTACGTCATCGTCTTCTTTTAATTTCAGAGTGAAGACTCCCTCGAAATCTTCTTCTTGGGCACTGATATGTAGTTCGTGCATACTGTTTTTACCTATAGCTTCTGTTATTTGCTTTAGCATACCTTCTCTATCTTCGCCTATTATCTTCATCTTTATAAATGAATGTTGGTCCTTCTTTTCTGAGATTTCTACGAATGGATTATCCTTGAAATAATGGAATAGGGAAATAACAGCTTTGAAAGTAACTACATTCTGTTGCCATTTTGGCTCTGGTTTTACGCTATCAGAAGTTATTATCTCTACCTGATCCCCATATCTTAACTCATAACTAAGGTCTTTTATCACCCCATTTATCTTAGCAGAAATACAGTGCAAACCGTCTTCGTATGATTTGGAAAATGCGAAGTCTAGCACTGTCGAGCCATCTGGTAATGAGACAGGGTCGCCTTTTTTGTTATAAACTACTACATCTACATCGAATAGATTTACTTTTATCGAATTCCAGATTATCTGTATAGCATTATCAGGGTATTCTTCTATCATTTCTTGCATCCACTCGCCCCACTCTTCTGTATCTTCGCGGGTTATGTTGAGTGCTTTTCGCTTATTTTTTAGTGAGAATTTGGAAGCAAATCCATCCTCTGCTATCGCCTCCATTTCTTGAGTGCGTATAGAGAGTTCTATTTTTTTACCGTCTGGGCCTATTATCTCTGTATGTAGAGATTTGTACCAATCGAATTTGGGTTTAGAAATATAATCCAAAAACTTTATCGAATCGAAGGTATTAGCTATTATCCCGTGTGCGCGATAACAATCGGAAATATCATTTGAATTTATAATAAGATTTATAGAGTAGAAATTATCTATATCTGATAGTGATTTACCCTCTTGTATCATATTGAATATCTCGTATTCGTGTTTATGATATATTGTTAGAGTATGATCTATTTCGTGTTGATTCAAACTAGTTTCTATAGTGCCAAGGAATGAAGTTATATATCCTAGAAATTCCCTACGCTTTTGGGTCAATCTACCTTTCAAATCTTCATAAGATTCTCTATCTAGGTAATAGAATGAAAGATTCTCAAGTTCAATTTTTATTTTTAGTAACCCTAACCTATGTGCAAGCATAGTATAGAAATTAAGTGTTTCTTCGGCTATATATTTTTGTTTATTAGGAGGGAGGTAGTGCAGAGTCCTTATATTGTGTAATCTATCCGCGAGTTTAATAAGGATAACTCTAATGTCCCTTACCAAAGCCAAAAACAGCTTCCTATATGAAGCAGCTTTGTTTTCAGTTTGGCTTACTTCCTTGTGGCTTATCTTAGTTACACCATCCACCATGCGAGCTACTTCTAGACTGAAAGCATCTTTTATACTATCCCAAGTCACGCTATCCACATCTTCCATAGTATCATGCAAAAGGCAAGCAGCTACAGTTTGAGAATCATAAATAGGGAATTCTTCAAGCAAAACTATTGATACATTAAGAGGATGCGTATAGAACGGCTTACCCGATTTACGCACCATCCCTTTATGGTTGTCGTAGCAATACCAAAATGCCTTAGTTATTAGTTCCTCATTATAGTCCTGCAAATAATCTTCAGCTTTCTGTAGCAAGTAGCTCAGATCAAAATTAGGGTCTATACCAAAAGGGCTATCCTCTTCGTATTCTGGTTGGAACATAAATATGTTTTCGGTATCAATCAATTTTTATATTACTTTTTTCTTTAATTTACACAATTATTATAATATTCTGAAAATAAACAATGAATAGACGAAATTTATTAAAAATAACGGCACTATCATCAGTATTTTTACTGAAAGGTGGTAATAATCTATTATCACAGACGAATAAGCAGTCAATTATTAGACCAAAAAGACTGGAAAAAGGTGATAAAGTTGCATTGGTATCACCTGCTTCTAATGTAACTGATTTGATGGACGTTTATCGTGCTCAGGAAATATGTGACAAACTGGGACTTAATACTATTATGCCAAAGAGCATAGTAAAAACAGCATCAGGTTATAAAACTAGGACCGTTGAAGAGCGAGTAGATGATCTACACCAAGCTTTTGCAGATAAGTCTATAAAAGCTATTTTCTGTATTAGAGGTGGATTTGGCTCAGCTGAATTATTGGATAAATTAGACTATGAGTTGATAAAAAGAAATCCGAAGATAATTTGCGGTTATAGTGATATAACAGCACTTTTGACTGGGATAAATAAGAAAACAGGACTAGTTACCTTCCATTCCCCTGTTATGCTTTCTGATTTTGATGAAATAACATTTACTTCTTTTCAAAATATGCTATATAATAGCTCTGCTTTTGGTGAAATTAAGAATCCAATATCTAGTGATATTAGGTCGGCTAATCCAACTATTGTAATTAACGATGGTAAGTCCAAAGGCGAATTAGTCGGAGGTAATCTTTCGCTAATAACATCACTTATAGGTACCGCCTACCAAATAGATACAGAGGCTAAAATACTATTCATAGAAGATGTGGGAGAAGCTCCGTACCGTTTGGAGCGAATGTTAACTCAGATGAGAATGGCTGGGATGTTAAACAAACTAAATGGTGTTGTAATAGGTAAATGTGATGATTGCTCAGCTGGTAGCTCACAGTCTACCTGGGATAGAAGCGAGTTAGAAGTCTATAATTATATATTCGCAGGTATGGATTACCCAGTATTCTATGGATTATTATTCGGACATACATCTACCCAATTTACTATTCCAATTGGTATAGAAGCGGAAATGAATAGTGAAGAAGGAACTCTGACTATACTTCAGAGTGCAGTTATCTAACTCCAAGATATGCTTTTATCATAAGTTTGGTTTGTAGATTTTGCCAGCTATTATTCGATATGTAGCTATTGACAGTATAGCTACTGATAGCACTTATTTCGCCGTATCTTTCTATACCTAAGTCAACGTCATAACTGGCGCCAATACTGACACCTAATACAAAACTTGAGAGCTCCCCTATTCTACCATTAGTTAGTTCTTTTTCAAAAGTACCATCAGAAAATGGTATATTATTTGGTGAAACTACAAGATTACGGTGAGTTTCGCTTGAGTTTATATTAAAATTAAAATCCATTCCTGCACGCAAACTAAGTTTATCGTAGATTCTTTTTTTCACAGCCATATCTAGAGTTATAAAACCAAGAGAAATATCGCTTTCGTAAGCCGTAGTCCAATTAAACCCCGGTAAATCAGGGTCAGTTTTTTTGATGACACTAGTTTCTGCTCTGAAATTCGAGTTTACTTGAGAATAAAGCAAAGAAGCGGTAAAAGCCAAATCATGATCGTACCAATACTCACCGGCTAAACCGAACTGAACACCTAGACCATCGCCCACATCATAATTGCAACAAACAATGTCTTTTTCTAAAAAGGGGAAATTGCCAGTATGATAGCCATAAGACACGCTACTGGCAACACCTATATACTTATCCGTTATATTATAAGGATGACGAGAGCTGACTTGCCAATCAAATCCCTGCGAAAGAATCAGAGAAGGAAAAGCAAATATGAATATGAGTATTATCCTTATCATCTATTTATAATTATTGTCCTATTCGTTATTATTCTATCTTTGACTAGCATTATATTATACACACCACTCGATAAGCCAGAAAAGTCTATTTCTATTTCGTTACTTCCCTGCTTCAGTTGAGTGTTCATCATATTTATTTCCATTTCACCTAGGGTATTTACTATCTGCAAATCAAGTGACATCTCAACAGGAGTGTATATTGTTATGATTGAACTTGACACAACAGGATTGGGACTTATATATTCTACATTGACACCTTGAGCATCATATATTTTGAAATCCAACCCACAAACGGAGTCTATCTCATATATACCACGTTGTGGTTTTATCTCGAACAATCTGTCACAATTTCTGTTACTAAATTTCGAATCTGTGAAGTCTATACTTGTATATTTTGCATTCCCTAAGAAAGTCGCAAACTTAAGTATTACCAAAGTATCTGACTCCAAGAAATTTTCCTCAGATTGTCTTTTTATATTTACTTCTAAGTGGCCATCTTGGTTCAATCTGAACCTAGTATCAATAGAAGCTGAAGAACTTGCAGTATTCATGAAAATTGGCTCAATAAATTGGAGCAAAGTCCTATTATAACGGAGTACATCTGTATAATTATTAGCGTTTATTATTTTCTCTTTCTCTACAATAATTGGCATTAGTACTTCAGTACCAGGGAACGAGCTAACAGAATCTATCTTCAGAATAATATCAGCCTGAGGAACTCCGCTACCTATCAACTCTACATAACTCGTATCAAAAGGAATCGTCGCATTCGTTATTATCAGCAACTCACTTCTGTGATTCCCAGGGATATCTGGCTTATATGAAATTGTTATAATAGAAGTATCTAGTGGCGCTAATTCACTTTTCACATAAGAAACTGTGTAATTCGCGTCATCTTTTGGAATAATATTGAATATACTAAGCGTTTCATTACCTATATTCTTAATCTGAATATTCTTCGAAACAAAGCTATTACAGTTTACATCAGTTGAGATGGTAACTGAGCCAAAATCAATAGAATCTTTGTTGAGCAAGACAATTGGCTGTCTTACGGTACCGGTGAAATTCACTTCAAAAAGTGAATTAGCATGTTGCGCACCGGCTATTTTACGATCCATTAGATCACTTTTGAAAAGATATTGGAAACTGATATTACCTCCACTGCCAGCAGTGAACTCTATATCAATAGTATCTGCTTGAGTCTGGTATAAATGTTTCTTAGAGTTGATACCATTTAGAAGAGTAATAATATCATCTCTATTATTCGAAAAACTTTCTTCTTTATTACCAATAGGGAAATTACCCTCATTTTGCACTACGAATGATACTATTTCCTTCTCACCCGGTCTTAAATTCCCTAGGTTTATAGAGTTTTTATTATCCGAGAAAGTAAAAATATGCCCTGATAATACTCTTATTACTTTTAATTTCTGTGTGACCCCCGTACCCGTGATTCTAGTTTGAACCGAATCTATCTTATCAGTATTTCCTTCGGATTCGAAAGGGTAAAAATAAAGTTTATAAATTGCTTCATCTTGCTTAGTATCCAATGGGTTGTAACTGAAACTCCACTCTATAGATTCTCTATCAGGGGCTAATACTATATCATTCCCTAGCCGCTGAGGAGTAATCTCAATACCGGTTATAGCTGAGCTTATTAGCTTATACTCATCTTTGAATAATCGTTGTGGTGTATTCCAAACGTTTCGAATATACCATTTTTTTGATACTTGGAATTGATTACCTATATAAACAGAATCGAAGTTTATCCTCTCTTCGTAAGCACCAACAAACTTATTAGTTTTCCTAGCTATTATTGTAAAAGTGTCTTGTACTACCATGTTATCATCATCATCAAGCAACCCACATATATACTTGCACTTATTTACATTCACAACTTCATTAATTACACCGGGGAATAAGTACTGAACAAATACTGTATCTACTTGTTTTGTAGGACTGACAACAATTGGGAATGGATTAAAATCGTCTATAAACTGACGGAAAGTCTGATCCCCACTACCATCAATTGCAAAAATTGCTGAGGTCTGGTTTTGGTCAGTTATTCTAAGGCGCTTATCAGTATCATTATTGATAATAAAATTAGCACGCAATCGACGAAATTGTGTGTCAGATTTATACGTGATACCCAAATCTACAGTGTCCGTCAAAGATTTTTCTGGTGTAATAGTAGGTTTTGCTACCATAATGTAACTTTGAACAGAAAAAACAGTTAATATTATTAGTAAAATTGATTTGATAATAATTAAATTTGATTTGTAAACGATTCTCTATCAATAACGATTGAATTCATACTAATTTTAAAGAAATTACGTTATGAGATAGAATTATTTTATTAATTTAGTAAATATAATTGTACAAAAAGAGGTAAATGATGAAAAAATTAATTCTAACTATGCTTTCAGTTTTGATGATAGCATCAGTGGCTTATGCACAGCCTAAGCTAGAAGTAGTAGGTGGTAATAGCTATGATTGGGGAAAAGTAGGCCCTAAAGATAGCCCACTTAAGACAAAAGTAAAGATCAAAAATACGGGTAATGAGCAGCTTTTAATTACCAATGTAAAGCCATCTTGTGGCTGTACAACGGCACCATTGGACAAAGATAAGTTAGCTCCAGGTGAAGTTGCAACGATAGATGTATCATTCAACGTGGGTAGTAGAGCGGGTGTTAACTCTAAGACTATACGTATTTCTTCAAATGACCCTGCAAATAGTACTACTATTTTCAGACTTTCAGCTGACGTACAGAAAGCGGTTACACTTTCTCCTGAGTTCTTCGCATTCAATCAAATGGAAGTTGGTAAAGAAGAATCTTCTAAGATTTCTATCAAAAATACTAGTAATAAGCCTTTAATTATTAGCAATGTTACTAAAAGTCCAGCGGATATGAAACTAAACCTTAGTGGTAATAAAACACTAAAACCTGGTGAATCCTTTGAATTAGTAGCTAAGGTAACTCCTACTGCTCCTGGTTATATGAATTGCTGGGTGAAGATGAAAACTAATTCTGTTGATGATCCTGAGATATCTATATCTGGCTATGGCTCCGTGAAAGAATCTCCTATCTTCAACAACAAGTAAGCATCTAAAAAGACTTAAATCAAGCCGGCTGTAAAGTCGGCTTTTTTATTATATAGCAAATAAACATGTATGATTAGAAAAGACGTAGTTATAATAGGTGGCGGCGCAGCTGGACTGCAATGTGGCATCGAAGCAGCAAAAGCTGGTCGGAACACTATATTGATAGAACACAACCGAATGATAGGAACTAAGATACTTATCTCAGGTGGTGGTAGATGCAATTTCACTAATATCAATGCTGGACCTTCTAACTACACTTCGTCCAATCCCCATTTTCATAAATCTGCTCTTTCACGTTATACTCCAAACGATTTCATAGATTTGGTGGAGCAATACAAGATTGACTACTACGAAAAGACTCTTGGGCAGCTATTTTGTAAGAATTCCTCGAGAGAAATAGTAGCTTTGCTCCAATCCGAAGCTGATAAATATGGATTAGAGATACAGACTAGCACGAAAGTCGGTGATATAAAAAAGTCAGATGACGGGCGATATTTCGTACTTACTAATCAGGGTGATTTCAGCTGTGAGTCAGTTGTAATAGCTACCGGTGGGCTTTCATTTCCTAGCCGTGGAGCTACTGATTTCTCATACAGAATAGCCGAACAATTTGGCTTAAAATTAAACCCTCCTCGTCCTGGATTAGTACCATTATTGTTAGACTATAACAAAAATCTTGACTTCAAATCGCTGCGTGGTATCTCATTTAATGCCGAAGTATATACAGATGATATTAGCTTCAAAGAGGCAGTGTTGTTCACTCACAAAGGTATGAGTGGTCCTGCTATATTACAAATATCGAATTACCTAAATGACAGTAAAGAATTCCATATACGATTAGAACCAGATTTAGATTTACCTGCTTTCTTCACTAAGGAAAGACGCTCAGGTGTACTCATAAAGAATTTACTCTCCGAATTCTTGTCTTCCAGATTCGCTACAGAATGGGCAACATATCACGGATTCGATTGCTCACCTAAGCAGTTAGACGACCCACAATTCGAGAGACTACTAGGATTGTTAGACAAATGGACTATAGCGATAACTGGTGACGAAGGATACAGCAAAGCAGAGATAACCCTAGGCGGAGTTCATCCAGATGAACTCTCATCGAAGACTATGGAAACTAGAAAGCACAAAGGGCTATATATAATCGGTGAAGCAGTAGATGTGAACGGTTGGCTTGGCGGATATAATTTTGCTTGGGCTTGGGCTTCTGGCTGGGCAGCAGGGCAGTTTGTTTAGGTTATGTAACTAGTGTTAATTAGTTTATATTCTTATTTAAATCGAAATCTGTAATATTATACTGCTTCATAAAAGCTCTGAATTGCTTTCTTATAGACAAATGTACAAAGTCAGATTGAGAGTATTCCTCTAGTGACAATAATAAAATTTTATATTCATTTGTCAGAATTTCAATTTTATCTTTACTTACTTTAATCCCAATTGGTAGATTCTCTTTATTAAATTTAAAGGATTGTTCGACTTCAAAGCATTCAACTCCGTCATCGCTAAATACTAACTTCTCTTTTTTTTTCTCTTACCCTTTTATTATTCTTGTTTATTCTTTTTGCGTTGACAATCATTAGTATTATCCATCCGAGTACATACCATTCAAAATTGTCATTCCTTCTATTCATCATAGCTAACATAAACCCAGAAAAGACTGTAAAAACAGTAATAAGGATATTAGTTATTGACTCATTTTGATGCTCTTTTATCAACTCAGTCTTTAAAAACTCATTCATTCAGATTACCCAACTTCAGCTTTCTGCTTCTTTAATGCTTGCCTAGTTACGTCCTCACCCCTTAGCAATGCCGCTGCATAGGTCATAGTAATTAACATAAATCCTCCTCAAAGTAGACCGGCTATTATCCATCCATTTTTTTCAAAATTCATATTCTTGTTTCCTTTTGCGTTTTACTAACCAAACATAATGAAATCAATATTATAATCGAAATCTTTTATTCTGATAACTCCAAATTTTGCTTTTTCTCCATAAGAGATAGGATTTAAACAACTTGAATCTTCATATAATCTTCAAATCTATAGTAATACCTCACTTCCCTTTCCATATAACATCTTCTACGCCTGTCAGATGATTCACGTAGCGGGCAGCTGCGAAGAAGTAATCTGATAGTCTATTCAGATATTTAATTACTATTGTGTTTATTTCTTCTGCGTTAGCTAGTTCTACTGTTAGTCGCTCAGCTCGGCGGCAAACTGTACGTGCATTATGCAAGAATGCAGCTGAGTGATGCCCACCTGGTAGAATGAAATTCTTTAATGGCTCCAGGTCTTCGTCGTATCTGTCAATTGCATCTTCTAGTCGAGTTATTTCGGTTTCGCTG
Organism: Ignavibacteriota bacterium; assembly: GCA_024636855.1. Lineage (GTDB taxonomy): Bacteria > Bacteroidota > Ignavibacteria > Kapaibacteriales > UBA2268 > PGYR01. The sequence goes on from JAGXGG010000067.1 coordinate 21,099, forward strand.
GTTCGTTCTATTGCTTGCGATTTGATGAATTGATCAATCGGTGTAGCTAGGTCAGCCCCTACGGTGAAGAGAATATTCATAATATGCTTTAATTCAGTTTTCACGGGTTCTGGGCACTCGAATGAATATGCTAACCCCACTACTGTGTTCAGCTCATCTACTGTTCCGTATGCTTCTACTCTGAGTGCGGCTTTGCTAACTCTTTTACCATTAAAAAGTCCCGTAGTTCCATCATCGCCAGTTTTAGTATAAATCTTCATTTAATATTAGATGTTTTATTTTGTAAATTTGTTTAATTCTAATCACAAAATAAGAAATTTTGAAATTGAGCAAAGATATAAGTCTAATATTTGTAGGTGATGTAGTCGGAGAAATCGGCTTGAACAACCTAATAGCAGAACTTCCAGCTATAAAAGAAAAACATTCTGCTAATGCAATAATCGTAAATGGCGAAAACGTATGGGAAGGCAAAGGCATAAATGAAGAAGAAGCTAATAAGCTTTTCGATGCTGGAGTACACGTTATCACTACAGGTAACCACATCTGGGAAAATTGGAAATCACGTCCTTTGCTTGGCAAAGACCGTCGTGTTATCCGCCCTATGAACTACCCTGCTGGTAATGCTGGTTACGGATTCACTACTTTCACTGCAGAAAATGGCGTAAAAGTCGGAGTACTTCAGTTGCAAGGTAGAACTTTCATGTCAACTATTGACTGTCCGTTCAACTCGGCAGACTTTGCTATTGATAAAATGAAATCTGATACGAACATCACAATAGTAGATTTCCATGCAGAAGCTACTGCAGAGAAAATATCAATGGGTTGGTACCTAGATGGTAAAGTAAGTGCTGTAATAGGGACTCACACTCACGTACAGACTGCTGATGCTCAGATATTGCCTCATGGTACTGGTTACATCACTGACGTTGGGATGACTGGTCCTTATGATAGTGTATTGGGTATGCGCAAAGATATAGCTATCAAACGCTTCCAATTGCAAACGGCTCACAAATTCCAAGTAGCGGAAGATGATTTGAGAGTAGCTTATGTTCATTTGAATATAGACGGTGAGACTGGACAAACTATGAATATAACAGCTCATACGACTCCAAAATTCGAAAATCAAGTACTATGAGTGAAATGAAAGAGTATAATATTGCCATAGTAGGTGCTAGTGGATTAGTCGGACGCAAAATGTTGACGGTACTCCACGAACGCCATTTGCCAATCAAAGAACTATCACTTTTCGCATCAGCCAGATCGGCTGGGCAAAAGTTAGTTTACAATGGTAAAGAAATAACAATACAAGAGCTAACAGAAGATTCTTTCGATGGGATTGATATAGCTCTATTCTCAGCTGGTGGGGACACTAGTAAGAAATATGCTCCTATAGCGGCAGCCGCTGGTTGCACAGTTATAGACAATAGTAGTGCTTGGAGAATGGACGATAATACTCCACTAGTAGTACCAGAAGTAAATCCAGAGGCACTTAAAGGGCACAAGGGAATAATAGCAAATCCGAATTGCTCTACTATTCAGTTGATGTTACCTCTGAAAGCTATACACGAGAACTATGGCTTGAAGAGAGTAATATGCTCTACATATCAATCTATAACAGGTGCAGGACAGAAAGGACTAGATAAACTAGAAAATGAACTAGTTGGAAATTATAGCGATGAAAAACCTATCGCTTTCAACACTTTATTCCACCCATTCGAAAGCAATGGCTTTACGAATGAAGAAAATAAGATGATAAAAGAGAGTCGTAAAATTCTAGGTTTACCAGAGCTGAATATAGCTGTAACTTGTGTGAGATTGCCTATAGTAGGCGGTCATGCAGAATCGGTAAACTTTGAGACGGAAAGAGATTTCTCAATCGACCATCTCCGTAATATACTAATGACGGCTAAAAATATGGTTGTCTTAGATAATTGGAAAGAAGGCGATTACCCAACTCCTCAAGAAGCTAACGACAAAGATCCCGTCTTCGTAGGTCGACTACGTAAAGACCCTTCAGCTCCAAACTCAGCATATATGTGGGTAGTGGCTGATAACCTTCGAAAAGGAGCAGCTACAAACGCTGTCCAGATTGCTGAAAAGCTTATAGAAATGGGTTTGGTGAAGGCTAAATAAAGAATCAAATTAGAATATTAGAGACGCATTGCAAAATGCGTCTTTTTTTTGCCAGTTCTCAATAATAGTAAACTAACCCTTACTCCACTATTATCTCTACTCGTCTATTTTTCGAATCATCTTTATTATCAATTGGCTCGGTATCCCCTTTTCCTAGAGTTGTAATCTTTAGTTGTGGTAGTATTTCTATTAGATGATTTTTCACTGCTATCGCCCGATTGAGAGAGAGTTTTTTGTTATACTCGTCAGTTCCTACTTTGTCTGTATGGCCTATTATTTTAAGCTTATTGATACTATTTTGCTTCACAAAATCAACTAATCTCTTAAGCTCTGATGTAGATTCCTTTTTGAGGACAGCTGAATCAAAGTCAAAAAATATATTATTGACAATGATAGAGCTAGCTTTGCTTTTCATATCATTTATCGAGACTAACTCAATATCAACTTTTCGACTATCGCCGTCCTTACTTTTTCTCAAATCTATACTATTAGAAGTTGGATAGTATCCGTCTTTTTTTACAAAATAACCGTAGTTTCTCCCTACTGGTAAAGCAATAAAGTAGTGTCCACTCATCATATTGCTTTTCGTTGTTCCTAATGCTTTCCCAGTTGTTAGATCTTCCCAAACAACCTCTGCTTCTAGTTTGTTTCCTCTGTTATCTGAGATAGTACCACTGACCATTACTATAGGATCAGGTCGAGCATCTTTCGGTAGTGTTATAGAGTATAAATCCCATTGCCCATAGCCATTAGTCCTAGCGAAACCAGAGAAAAATGCACTGTCCCCGGTTATACCAACTTTGTAACCCCAATCATTTAGTATTGTATTTATCTCTTTACCTAGATTCACAGGCTTAGACCAATTAGTCCAAGTATCATCTAATCTAACAGATTTGAATACGTCTAATCCACCCAGCCCAGCGTGTCCATCGGAGCTAAAATAAAGAGATTTGCCGTCTGGATGTAGATAAGGTGATCTTTCTGCATAAGGAGTATTGATTGTTTTACCTAGATTCACAGGATCACTCCAGCCTGAATCAGTCATGAAGCAAACATATACATCCATATTACCCATTATAGAACCATTGGCATAAGTATTTAGTGGAACAAATTCACCAATTCCTCCAGGTCTATCGGAAGTGAAGAGAAGAGCCTTCCTGTCGGCAGTTATATTACCACCTTCATCTACATGTTCAGTGTTTATAGGATAAGGGTAATGATACAAATCACCCCAATCATCTCCCACCTTATCAATAGAGTATATATCAAATTTTCCAAATGTACCCATGAAATCACCCGATAACATTAGAGTATTACCATCAGCCGATATATTATCAATTGTCTCATCTCGCTCGCCATTTACTTTGTTACCAAGGTTCTTAGGAGTTTGCCATACACCATCTACAAGAGATGAAACCCATACATCATCACCACCAAGTCCACCACTTCGCGGATTCCCAGAAAAATAGATTTGAGTTCCTTCGGAAGTTGGGTTTGGATCCCATTCATTTACAAAAGTGTTGATATTATTGCCAAGATTATTTACTCGTAATCCTTCATCTTTTCTTGCTATTATTTCTATCAAATCAAGAAAATGCTGTTGTTTATTAGGAAAGGCAGGAGCAAATCGTTTAATTTCGTTGAATACATTTTGCCATCTACCATAGTTTATATCATCTGAAATATATCTGGTAAAGGCGACATAAGCGTCTTCAGAAGGAGCATATTTAATAGCATAGCTCTCATATAGAGCACGGTTCACAGAATCTGGGTACTGTGTTAGTGCTATATTCTCGTATTGCTTTAGATTATCTAATAGAGCTTTCTCTTGTGTAGGAAACAAATGAGTGTATCTCTCCATCCAGGTAAATGCGTTGATTGCCTTACCAACTCTGAGAAAAGTGTTTGATACTTGCATCATAGCACTCAGAGCGCCAGCATCTGGAGCATTTGCTTTTATCATTGAATCCAATCGATCAAGGTTTTCGGTTGTTAGAGGTTTATTCAACTGATAATCTGGAGTATTCTGTGCATATATCATTGAAGACAGAACAATAAGAAAAAATAACCGTATTAATTTCATAGAAAAATTATTTTTTATATCTTTAAAAACTTTTTGTGTCAAAACTAACTTAGGACTTTTTATGAAATCTATAACGGTAATAGCAGTACTTTTGTTTGCAATAATTGGAATTAACGCTCAAACAGGTGATATTGGGCAACAGGTAATGGTAAAAGCGAAAGTAATAGACGTTAATACCAAACAACCAATCAGTATTGAAATTGAATTTCAACCTAAAGTAGGCAATAAATTTGTAGTGAAATCAAAAGAAGGTACTGGTACATTCGAGCAATTATTCCAAGCAAATGAGACTTATGCAGTTACTTTTACTGGTGATAATGTATATAGAACAGAAACGACTTTTACTCCAAAATCTAATGAAGGATATAGTGAAATAAGCCAGACATTCGAAGTCAAAGGATTAGCTCCTGGTGTACTAGTAGAAGATTTAGATATATTCGGTGCTAATAGTACTGATTTGACAGCCAAAGGCAAAGAAGCCTTGAACAATATGAAAATATCTATGCGATTCAATAGAAATACAGAATTTTTATTCGTAGTGAATGCCACTAATAAAACTTTAGCAGAAAATAGGTTAAAGACACTAAAAGATTACATAAGTAATTGGAGAAGATTATTAGATAGAGTTGTATTTCAATCAGGGACTAATGGAAATAACCTACAAATAAAGGTAAATAAAGTAGAAGATGTAATGAAATAAGTATTAATAGTTACAAAATATACTAATTTCTTTTTTTATGTTATATTTTTATATTTAATTGCTTATACTTGTAAAACGCTTTAAGCAAATTAAAAGCCCTAGGGGTAACTTTTTCAGGAAGGGAATGAAGAAAGTAGATAAAAGTAAATTCTCAGAAGCACATATACTAACTGTAGCAAGTGCTTTTAGACAAAGTAAAATACTTCTAACGTCAATTGAGTTAGGAGTGTTTTCTCTATTAGGCAGCCGTGAACTTACCGCTAAAGATGTGGCATTCGAATTACAAACGGATGTAGACACTACCGAAAGACTGCTTAACTCATTAACTGCCCTCGAGTTTACCACCAAATATCGAGATCATTACAAAAACACCTCTGATAGTTTACGATTTTTAGATAAATCTAGCCCAGATTATCTTGGGTCTCTACTCCACATGAACTTAAATTGGGAAAGTTGGGGTAAATTAACCGAAGTTGTACGAACTGGAAAATCTATTTATAAGAACTTATATGAAGAAAGATCTGATGAGTTTGTAGAAGCTTATGTTGAATCTTTACATCGCTCTTACAATCACGAAGCTGAGGGTGTATCTAAAGCAATTACCCTTAAGAATGTAAACAAAATGATGGATTTGGGTTGTGGTTCTGGAATGTACAGTATTGAGTTTATGAAACGTAATCCAGAAATGGAAGTAGTTTTGATGGACTACCAAAAGGTAATACCTATTACCGAAAAGTATATGGAATTAGCCAAACTAAATACTAATAATTATAGGTTCATAACAGGAAAAGTAAAAGATGATGAATTCGAATCTGGTTTTGATTTGATTTATGCTTCTTTCTTGTTTGAAGAGTTTACGATATGGGAAAACATGGATATAATGCGTAAATGCTTTAACTCCTTGAATAAGGGCGGACGATTGATAATACACGAGAATTTTATTAATAATAACAGAACTTCTCCAGTACATAGCGTAGTTTACTCCCTCAATTTGAAATTACATACCGAAAATGGCAACACATTCTCAGAGAATGATTATTGGATAATGCTCAAAGAAGCTGGCTTCCAAAAAGTTGATAATCTAGTTACTGAATATGGCACCATCCTAATACGTGGTACGAAAACGTACTAATACCTTAAGTTAAAATCACTTGAATATTTTCCATTATATATAGTTGAGGTTACTATCTCGCTCTTCTATTCCTTATAGGGAATTTTTTCTAGTATATGATTAATAACTTCTAGCCTTGCTTCTGGCTTGTTGTTAGCATCTACTATTTTCCAAGGAGCATGATCTGTATCAGTCTTCTCAAACATTGTTTTCTTGTAAGTAGTATATTCATCCCATAGATTGCGCGAGTTCTCATCTACTTCTGTCAGCTTCCATCTCTTTGATGGATTTTTCCTAATGTCCTCAAACCTTTGCCCTTGTTCTTCTTTGGTTATAGAGAAGTATATTTTGATGAGAAATGTGTCTGATTCTACTAGCATTTTCTCAAATTCGTTTACTTGCCCCATGAAGATTTCATACTCCTTGTCTGTGCAGAAGCCATTAACTGGTTCTACCACAGCTCTATTATACCAGCTTCTGTCAAAAAGTACCATCTCACCTGGTTTAGGCAATTTATTAATATATCTTTGGAAAAACCACTGTTTCCTTTCATCTTCAGTAGGTATATTCAAAGCAACTATTCTGAAGTGTCTAGGGTTTATGTGTTCTGTGACTCTCCTTATTGCACCGCCTTTACCGGCAGCATCTCGCCCTTCGAAAAGGATAACAATTTTCTTGTCATTCTTTATCACCCAATTTTGTAGTTTTATCATATCTTCTTGCTTCTCTTTGAAAGCAACTGAATATTTAACTTCTTCGAGTGATTTCTTCAAGTTGATTTTTTTTCTTCTCAGAAGTGACATCAAACCATCTTTAGAGTTTAATAATTCCACGTCTTCTTCTGTTAAATCTATTTTACTCATATTTTATCCTTTCCTATACATCTAATTGAATTACACTTCTGTTAAAACGCATCACCACATTTGGATCTGGGAGCAATGATATACCTGAATTACCTTTGCCTTCATAATCGAATTGAGATAGTATGTATCTCATACTTTCTAGTCTAGCTTGTTTCTTGTCATTTGCCTTCACTATTATCCATGGACTGAAATTAGTGTGAGTTTTACTAAACATCTGTTCTTTATAATGCGTGTAGTCATCCCATAGCTCTTGTCCTTTCATATCCACTGGACTAAATTTCCAATTTTTCAATGGATCACTTAATCTAGAATCAAATCTCTCCGCTTGCTCACCTTTTGAAACAGAGAACCAAAACTTTATTATTTTATGATTATCTTCGTATAGTAGATGCTCGAATTCGGGTACTTGCATCATGAATTTATTATATTGCTCTTTACTACAAAAGCCCATAACTGGCTCTACTACAGCTCTATTATACCAACTACGGTCAAAGAAAACGACTTCTCCAGGGTTAGGTAATACCTTAATATAACGACGGAAATACCATTGTCCTTGCTCTACTTCTGTAGGTTTAGTTAGTGCAACAACCCTCGATGTTCTAGGATTCAAATGTTCTTTGAATCTCTTTATAGAACCACCTTTACCTGAAGCATCTCTTCCCTCGAACAATATGGCAACTCTCATTTTATTTTTAGCAATCCACTTTTGTAAGTCAACGAATTCAGATTGCAACTGAGCCAGTGTAGATTCGTATTTCAACTTATTTAATGCCTTAGAAATAGGAATCCCGTTCTCATTTGCAATGTTTTTTAGGTCTCTTCTCGTTTTTGCTTGAAGTAGTTGTTCTTTAGTAAATTTCATTTTTACCTATCTTGTTTCTATTAGGTTGTTTTTGATTTGATAGTTGTTCATTTTCAAATTTATATCTATCAATTTCCCCATTTCAACGTTCAACTCTAATTTTATACTTGAACACTGTTAGGTTGTATTAATGTAGAATAAACTATTTTTCTAATATAGATTCTTTCACAAGAATATCTATTAACTCATCTCTTGTTAACCCCTTTTTACTTCTAAATTCTAGATTGACTTTTGCTTTAGTATCTAGCTTTGAGTTATCTATATCTAATGTATCTAGAATTGTTTCTAAATTATAATTATGTGCAATTATAAAGAATAAAGTATCGTTGTATTCTAATTTATCGAAATAATAATAATCTTTCTCTTTAAATTCTAGATTTGTGATCTTAAACATTTCAATTTTATCGTTAGATATATTTACTAAATCAATATTATGAAAGAATATAAAAGCAATCAGGAATAAAGTAAGATTAAATGAGCTATGAGCTATGATTGACCAAATCAGTCCAATTTTAATTCGAAGAAATCCCAATAGAAACCCTCCAAATAATTGTGAAATTGTAAGTATTGGAATAAGTAATATTGCTATAACTCTGTAATCTTCTAAGTTTAAGAAATGAAGCAGACCAAATAATATAACAGAAGTATAGAAAATATATTTATAGAATCTAATCCAAAAATTTCTGAATTTACCTTTAGTTATTTTATTTAAAAATATAGCGATGAAATTGTGTTTGTAGACGAGAGGAAGTCTGAAAATTAATTCTTCAATTACAGGTAAAATGAGCACTCCCCAAAGAATTGAATCCTTAATATTTAGGAAATCAATTGGGCTAACAGTCTCAGTGATTACATTTTCATAAAGATATATTAGTAATGGTGAAAGAATTAAAACTAATCCGAAATCAAGCAATAGAACTTTAAATAGTAGTTTAACCTTTTCTTTAAAATTGTAGTTAGTGTATTCTACTTCATAAGGACTTTTCCCAAATTCCCATAGTTCTTTAATTAGTGTAATCATAATTTACTTCAAAAGAATAGTTTTTAATGTCTCCACTTTCCCATTAATTGACAATACATAATAATATGAACCTGAAGAAAGATTAAGTGTATTCAGATTAATAGGTATGATATGAGCACCATATCCCATATCTTCATTATCAATTATAGTTTTTATCAATGTCCCTTTTTCATCGAACAGTTCTAACTTTATACTCGACTGCTCATGTAGTTTGAATGAGACATAACTTACATTAGGAGTTGGATTAGGGTAAAGTCGAGTATCATTTGGATTAGCTTCCATTTCAGTTTCTACAGAACTAATTATATCATCCAATGGGGTTACATTAGTCCATATACTTAATTTCCCAGGATCAAATCTAGTCCAAATTGGACGAACTATATTATTATGAGCTACTATATTAGTATAGTCTCCGAAAAAAACTCCGTCATTAGGTATAAAAGGTGGCTCACTTATCCGAGTATTATTGAAAGTTGTTCCACCATCGGTAGATATCGCCATATATACATCTGTTTTTATATCATCATAGTTTCTTCGATCATAGAACACGAAAAATAAATTTCCATTTGTTTGGTCAATATCCATCCAAGTTAAAAACTGATGTTTCTCAGAATCATCATCATTGACTTTAATTGATTGTGACCAAGTATCACCACCATCTGTTGATTTTTTAAGCCATATATCAGTATTATCAACTCCATTTTTCTGATCTGACCAATTGATATATATTGTGCCGTGGTTACTACCGCCGCTAAGATCACACTTAGTTACTGGTAAACCGTTAGCTCGTAGAAGACCTGGTATATCATAAGCCCAGCCACCAGTTAATGAATCAACGAAGATGTCTTCAGTTAACCATGTTTCTCCCTCATCTGTAGAGCGATTGAATACAATTCCTCTGGCACTAGCCCATGACACATATATTTCTCCATTTGGACCTACAGCAGGAACTGCTCCCTCGACAGTATTATCATCATCAATACAATCACCTGAAATTTGATTTATTTTCTTAGGTTCAGACCATGATTCACCACGATCCAAAGATTTAGAGAATAATATTCGGCTGCTATCTGCTGTATTACTACTTCCATATTTATCGAATTCAGTCCAAGTTAGATAGATATTATTATTAGTTCTATCTATCGCACTCCATTGTTTATCTTGTGCTTTCTTCCCGTCCAATCCGGTGTAAGAACCATTAGACCAAGTATCACCCTCGTCCTTAGATTTTTGACATACTATCCTGTCTATCCAATTTCCACCTGCCATATTCGAAAGATGAAAGAAGTAAAAGTTTCCTTCAGTATCAACATCTATAACAGGGTCTCCCCACACTCCATAAGTTGAATTCATAGTTTTCAAATTCCAAGTTAGCCCTCCATCATTAGATGTAAAGACATAATTTAGGTTAGCTCCTGCAACGAGTATATTGGGATTTTTATAGTCCATCATAATAGATGGTTCATTGGGTTGACCAGTATTCGAAATAAGTACATTCTGAGCTAAAGCAATTTGAATGTTAACTATAGAGAGAGATAGAATTACTATATAGATTAAAATTTTCATATTTGATGCGCTTAATTCATTGTATATTATAACAAATATACGAAATTTGATTGTTTCTCGTTGAGACTTTCTCAGCATTTCATTATTTAGAATTAATCTCCTAAAACTTAATTATTAAGTAAAAGCATGAAAATACTAGCAATATCAGGCAGTACAAAACCAAATTCTACTAGCCACCATATTCTAAATCATATTAAATCAAATTTAGAAAATATACTTGAATTAGAAATATACGAAGGAATAGAGAAATTACCTCATTTCAATCCAGCTATAACAGATGAACAGACGTCTATAAATGTAATAGAATTCAGAAAACAAATTGAAAATGCTGATGGAGTAATATTCTGTACTCCCGAATATGTTTTTAGTATTCCGGGTAGTCTAAAAAATGCTATAGAATGGTGCGTATCAACTACTGTTTTCTCTCAAAAGCCAGTTGCTATGATAATAGCTGCAGCCTCAGGAGAGAAGGCCTACGAGTCGCTGAGTTTGATTTTGACAACAATTGAGACCATACTACCAAATGAGTCTAGACTGCTAATACAAGGCGCCAAAGGGAAAGTTAACACCCATGGGGAGATCACTGATATATCTACAAAGGAGCAAATAGAAAGAGTAATACAATCTCTAATAACTACTATTAGAGATGAGGATAAACGGCCTACTAAATTGAGATAATTTTAATGGGTTTACGGCTCATACTTAGCACCTTTCGGTGAATTACTTGGAGGGTCTGATTTTTTGTAGTCAGCTATCACTGTTCTTACGCTTCCTAAGTGGTAAAATTCCCCTTTTCGAGAAAAGGGGTGGCAGACTCACGCAGTGTGTCTGACGGGGTATTCACATATCCACAAACTCCACCATTATACGATTCTTCAAATCTAGAATAACATTATCCAAATTGGATTTCACATCCAGGTCAGCATATCTAAAAACTGTCAAACCAAGACTATTTAAGTAGTTGTCCCTTATCTCATCTTCTTCAATTTTTTCATTGTGGCTTACACCATCTATCTCAATTACAATTCCTAGTTTTTTAATATAAAAATCTACTATATAATTCCCTATTATTTTTTGTCTGTCGAAATCTAAA
>JAGXGG010000068.1 GCA_024636855.1 Ignavibacteriota bacterium
AACTTGGATACAAAGTAATAGCATCAACTGGGAAGCTTGATAGAACAGATTTTCTTAAATCAATAGGTGCTGATGAAGTAATTTCGAGGGATGAAGTTTTTGATACTTCTGGAAAACCACTACTCTCTCGTCGTTGGGTAGGAGCGATAGACTCAGTTGGGGGTAATACTCTATCTACTGTATTCAGATCAACTGATTATCATGGAATAGTTTGTGTATTAGGTCTAGTGGAATCTTCTGATTTAAATATTAATCTTTTTCCTTTTTTACAAAGAGGGGTGAGTCTTATTGGTATTGATTCTGCAGAAAGAGGTTTAGATTTAAAGAAAGAATTATGGAAAAAGTTAAGTAATGAATGGAAACCTGATTGCTTAAACAAAATGGTAAAAGAAATTAATCTTTTAGAAGTCGAGCAAGAGATTGATTTAATTCTAAAAGGTGGACAAGTAGGTAAAACTTTAATCAAATGTTCAATAACACGTTAATTTATGAAATATACAGTATTATTATTTTTATTTTTAATAGTATCTTGTAGTGATTTATATAAATCACAACTTGATAAGACAGGAGAACGTTTAGTCGAGCTTACTCTAATGGCTGGTACATTAGATGAGGATTTGGTTGATTCGTATATTGGAGATATCACAATAGATTCAACCCAAAAGTTTAATATTGATGAATTATTACAATCATTTGAATCACTGTCAATTGATATTTCGGCTATAGAAGTGGATTCCAAATCATTGGAATTCAGAAAGAAATATCAAAGTGGGATTGTAAATGCTGTAATTACTAGATTGAAAGTCCTAAATGAAGAAGAAATATCTTTTATTGATGAATGTGAGAGTATCTATCAATTTACTCCAAATGTGAAAGAATATAGTTATTTTGATTCTTTATTAGTTGAGTTGGATAATCACTTAGTGGGTGATGAACCATTACCCGTTAAGTTAGCTAGTTATCGTGATAAATTTAAAATTAAATATTCAAAAATTGACGAAGCATTCCGAAAATCAGTAAAAGAAACTAAAAGAATAACAAATAAATTCATACATCTACCAGATAGTGAGTCTGTTCGTATCGAATATGTAGATGGAGCCCCTTGGAGTGCATATAATTGGTATCAAGGTCACTATAAGTCTTTGATACAAGTTAATACTCAATCAGATGTTCATTTAGAACGAGTTCTTGATTTAGCTGCTCATGAATCTTATCCGGGTCACCATGTTTATTACTCTTTGAGAGAGAAAATGTATTATCAAGATAGTGGATTTGTTGAGTTTAGTATCTATACTTTATTTTCACCTGTTTCATTTCTTGCAGAAGGGACTGCTGTATATGGAAATGATTTAGTATTCCCTGGTGATAAAAAGATTGAGTTTATTAGAAATGAGATTACCGGAAAGTATAATTACTCATATCAAACACTTAAGGAATACTTCGAATTATTAGAGTTATTGGATAAATTAGATGAAGTACAAATCACGATTGCTCGTGATTATATCGATAAAAAGATTTCAATTGAAGTAGCTCTCGAGTATATTCAAAAATATGGACTTGAAAGTGAGAGTAGTTCTTATAGAAGGTTAGATTTTATAAGAAGATATAGGTCGTATATTATTAATTATACAGCTGGTAAAAAGCTTGTTGAGAGTAATATTGATAAAAAAGCTGGCACAAATACTAATAAAAAATGGCAAGTATATAAAGAAATATTAGAAAATCCTTACTTGCCACCTGATCTTGTAAAAGGAATAGATTAATAATTACTTTGATAAATCTATTATCTTCTGTTCAGTTTTTTCAATGTAGTCTCTACATTCTTTAATTATTTTCATACCATTCTCGTACTCTAATAATTGTTTTTCTAGTGTTAATTCATCGGATTCTAAGTTAGTAATTATAGAATCTAACGAATTCATCTGTTTTTCTAATTCAAATTTCTTAGACATTTTAATTCTCTATTATTGCTGTATTTTTGTTGTTATTTCTTATTATTTTTATCGTATCGCCTTTCGAGAGTTTATCGCTGGATTTTACCCTTTCATCATTCTTGATAATCATTGCGTACCCTTTTTCAAGTGGTAAAGCAGGGTTCATCTTTGTCAATACATTTTCAAAATTTTGTAATTGAGTTTTTTTATTCTGTAAATTCAACAGCATTTGTCTGCGAAGTTGCTTCTCAGAATTATCGATATTTAACTTGATTAAATCTACACTGTTTTTTATCCCAGATGATTTTAATCTATCAAAATAGCTATTCAAATCCTTTTTGAAATTGTAAATTGAATTATTAATTAGGCTAGTCATTGTAATCTGATTCTCATCTAAAGTCTGTCTGATAATATCAATAGTATTAATCGAAACAATCTCAGCTGCTCCAGTAGGTGTAGGAGCTCTGTGGTCGGCTACCAAATCGGCTATTGTTGTGTCTGTTTCGTGACCAACTCCAGCTACTATTGGAGTTTTAGCGTTATGTATAGCATCCGCAACCTCACGAGTGTTATAAGACCACAAATCTTCGATTGAACCACCACCACGACCGATAATCATTACATCTAACTCTAATTTATCTAATTCATTAATTGCATTTGCTATTTCTTTTTCCGAGCCATTACCTTGAACCATTACTGGATATAAATAGATCTCAGCAAAAGGTGCTCTTCGTTCCAAAGTCGAAAGAATATCTTGAATTGCTGCACCAGTAGGTGAAGTAGATACCCCGATTCTTTGTGGAATTAATGGCCATTTCTTCTTATTCTCAGCTGAGAAATAACCTAACTCAAGCAAATCCTGTTTCAACTTTTCATAAGCTAAATATAAGTCTCCAACTCCTTGAGGTCGCATCGAGGTAACTACAAGTTGGTAGCTTCCACGAGGAGGATAAACAGAAATTGAACCTTTTACATTTACTTTCATTCCATTTTCGATAGGGAAGGACACACTAGTAGAACGCCACATAACCCCTGATATCTGAGCATTACTATCTTTCAGTGTAAAATACTTGTGTCCTGATGATGCAGCTGTGAAATTCGATATTTCCCCGGTTACTTCGATTCGCGAGAAATCTCCTTCAAGGACAGTTTTGATTTTCTGTGTAAGTTGACTTACCGAAATGGTATTACTATCAATTTCAAACATATTTTTTTAAATTGTATTTTATCATGAATGTAAAATAGCAAAATGATTGGTTTTGGTTACGATTTACATAGATTAGTCGATGGCGAATCTCTAATATTGGGTGGTTTGAATATAGAGTCATCTATAGGCACCTTAGCTCATAGTGATGGAGATGTACTTCTTCATGCAATTATCGATGCTATTTTAGGTGCAATAGGAGAGGGTGACATTGGTGAGCACTTCCCTGACACAGATTCGGCTAATAAAAATCTAGATAGCAAAGTAATGCTTGCATATACGATGGACTTACTCAAATCAAAAGGGTACGAACTAGTTAACTCCGATAACACAATCGTCTTAGAAAAGCCAAAACTCTCACCGATAAAAGAAGATATCAGAAGCTCAGTGGCAAAATTACTAGGTTTGCCAAACAATAGGGTTAACATAAAAGCGACAACAAACGAGAAGCAAGACTCAATCGGAAAAAGTGAATCAATTGTTGTCTATTCTATTTGTCAAGTAAAAGAAATAACTAATTAAAATATATAAGGATAAGAGATGAATATAAATAACGTAATGGTACTCGGAGCTGGTCAAATGGGCAACGGTATTGCTCACGTACTAGCAGCGACTGGATATGAAGTAATCTTGTGCGATATTAATCAAGAGGGACTTGATAAAGGGCTTGCAACTATCAACAAGAACCTATCTAGAATGGTCTCTAAAGAAAGAATCACTCAAGAACAAATGGACAGCACTCTTTCTAAAATAACTGGTACTACTAAGCAAGAAGATGGGGCAGATGTACAACTAGTAATAGAAGCAGTAACTGAAAACAAAGATCTGAAATTCAAAATATTCAATAATCTAGACAATATCATCAACAAGGATGCAATTCTCGCTTCTAATACTTCGACAATATCTATCACTGAAATAGCTGCGGCTACTTCTAGACCCGAAAAAGTAGTAGGTATGCACTTTATGAATCCTGTGCCTGTGATGAAATTAGTAGAGCTAATCCGTGGACTTAAAACTAGTGATGAAGTATATGACACGATACATGCTATGACTGTCAAAATTGGTAAAACACCTGTCTTAGCGAATGATTTCCCTGGCTTCATTGCTAATCGCATCCTACTTCCGTTTATCAATGAAGCATGTTTTGCACTAATGGAAGGTGTGGGAACAGTTGATGGTATCGATACAGTTGCTAAGCTTGGCTTCTCTCACCCAATGGGTCCATTGCTTTTAGCTGACTTCATCGGTTTAGATACTTGCCTTGCTATACTAGAAGTATTGCACACAGATTTGGCTGATCCGAAGTATAGACCGTGTCCATTGCTTAAGAAAATAGTGGCTTCAGGTAATTATGGTAGAAAAACTGGCAACGGATTCTACGATTACTCTACTGAAACGCCTACTGCGAATAGCTTTAACGTATTCTAATCGACTCTAATGTCATTACGAGGAGCGAGAAAACCTGTCATTACGAGCGAAGCGCTGTAATCTCTTTCATTATGCTTCTTTTCTAGAGACTGCCATACTTCGACTTCGCTCAGCACAGTCTTTTCAGTCCTCGCAATGACATATTCACCCCCTAGTAAACTCTTAAACCCATATAGATAACCTCTATCTGGGTTTTTTACTTTTATTGTAGTCCACTTTTTACGATAAAAAAAGGCAAGAATACTCTCCTCGCCTCCAAGTGGATTGCTTGCTCATACAAGTCCTTGAGTTTAGTCATATAAAGTAGCTTTATACTTATCAAAAAAACCTTCTATTATATAACTTCTGTTGCAATCATCATCAATTAATTGAAAGTCAACACCATTATCTTTAAATTCTAACTTATATTTACCTACTACTTCTTTACACTCATCATCTTTAAATGTTATTATATCTTTTTCAAATGTATAATCTCCAATTAAAGTATCTTTTCTGGTATCCTCTAATACCGTAATTGCATAATACTTTCCCTCTTTAGTAAATTCGATATCTAGAATATCATAATCTTTCAAGGCTTCTATATTTAGTTCCTTCATCCACCTACCAACTATTGAATCTTGTTCCTCTCCAGTTGCAACTTCGCTAATTCCCATCGTAAATGTCAGTAATGCTATTACTAAAATTTTCTTCACACCTAACTCCTAAATAATTTCAATTATTAAAATATAATATTCGAAAAATAGTAAACTATGTTCGTTAATTCAAAAAACAATCCCTTTACCA
>JAGXGG010000069.1 GCA_024636855.1 Ignavibacteriota bacterium
AGTGTATGTACCACTTGTATTTAATGTACCATCTAGACCAGCTAACTTTAATGCCTCAACCAATGTACTCAAATCACTATTCTCAGAAGCAATAGTTGTAATTGATTTACCTTCTGGGCCAGTAGGTGTTGTATCATCATCGTCACCACAACTAACTACTAAAAAAAAGCTTAACGCTAACATAATCAACGCATAAAACTTGTTATTTAATTTTAACATACTAACTCACCTTTATTTAATTATAATTATTTCTTTTACTTTAGGAACTGTAAATATTGTTTTATTATCTTCTATCTATGAGCTCAAATTGATATAGGATATTAAAAGTCGTATTTATTTAGAGTGATTAACGGATTGGTGTTATTTATTATTTTCAACAATAATACCCTATTTTACATTTGAGAAGGAATGAATTGATATAATACTCTAATCAAAAAAGCTCGATAAGAACGAGTTAATGGTATGTTACAATGATTCTAAAGGCACTTTAATATAAGCTATATTAATGTTTGTTATGGCTATCATAAATTTTACTTATGTATCACTTGTTTTTTTATTTTGATTCTATTAATTATTCTAAGGTAAGTAAGCATAATAAGCTCATATTACAGTAAGTTGAGAAGTGGTTTCGAGAGTAAAAGAATTATTAATAGAAATAGAATAAAATTGAGGAATTGTTGCTACTTTAAACGAAATAATTTTGTTTGTTATTCTCACCTAGATTTACTAGTTTAATACATAGTCAACGAGTAATAATCTTTATAGAGAACAAATTATGAAAACTCTATTCGTACTAATATTCTTCGCATTTATTTATTTGTCAGCACAAGAACCTGTTGAGTCAGAGGCTACTGATGCTTGCAGCGATGTTAAGATTGTTCAAATCGCAAATCTACTTGGATGGGAATTGGATAGAATCGAAGTTGAACCTATGGAACTATCAGACAAGACGATGTCTAGCTCTTGTAAATACACCTTCGAACATGAAGAACTAACTGTTGATATTGAAGATATTGGTTTTATCAAAATTCTTCCAAATGATATAGACCACTATATAATCTCAGAGGGTAGTTATAACAATGATAAAGAAATGCTAGTATACGAAATGAATCGGCTTATCGGAACTTATCAAATTAGTCTAAAATTCAAGACTAATCGCTCAGATGAGGATATGTATGAATTACTGGAAAGTATTTCGAATCAGATAGATTTGAAATCGACAGATAGCGTTATTACTTATAAATTCTAACTTATTGCAAAACTATTACTTTCTTGAAAATAACAGTACTATCACCAGGATTAGTTATTGATAATCTTGTCAAACCAGTTGACCTGTTTCTAGTGGATTCTACGTCTAATCCGCTCGGAATAGTTCTTATCAGCGTTGGGTTAATTGAGTAAGGAACTACAAAGCTAAATGGTTTGTTCGGCTCTAATGGAGTTACTAATTCTTTTCCTTCGAATATATTATATACTTCGCTATCAGATCTGAATAGATATGATGGAATTTCTAACTTACCAAATGAACTATCTATCCCTACTTTCTTGCTATACTTGTCAAAGTATAAAACCCCTTTAAACTCATATTCAGCTGGGACATATATACTCACATCTATATATCGATCAAGAAATCTATTATTCTCAGATAGCATAGTATCGATATTATGAATAGGTTCTCTATTCCCCAAGTGGAATTGTATTATGTCTGGCTCGTTATCCATCACATATTCTGGGTCACCAAGTTCATGACCAATGAACCCTCTACCTGCTTTCTTTGGCTTGTTCCGAGGTATATGATAGTCATTCAGTCCTAGCATATCAAGTGCGGGAAACATAGTGAAATATGGTAACGAACCCGCAGGATCAATTGCTATTAATGGTTGTTCGTCTCCAAAAGTACTCTTTAATTTCTCACCAAGAGTTTGAAGATTGAATACCCAAAGTGATTGTCTTGAACGAGTATTATTATCATCAGTTATCTGCTGATAAACAAAGAACACTAGAAGTGGTGTAAGTAATACTAAAGCGAGACATTTCTTCTTAGTACTCAATATATTATTTGACAAAAAAGTACCAAAACCATCTATGATAACTAACATAAATACTATGATAGTAAATAAATGATGTCGGAATGCGAAGAAAAAGTCACCCCCAATAAATGAGATATAAGATGCCCAAATACCTAAGATTATCAAATATAATAAGCTTATGCTTTTCTTTTTGTATATAAGATATGTCAGGGAAGCGGCAGCAATTACAAACATGGAAAAATTAGATTTAAAAAATCTAAGAGTGTACATAATACCTGTGAAAGCATGATAGAAAGATGGACTTACTTTCACATGAGCAGTGTTAGGTACTAGCTCTCCATAGTATGCAATTCTAAAAATCAATTGACCAAAGTATAGAATTATTGGGAATACAGCGAGTTTTGAAAGCGAAATAAATGCTTTACGTAGTTCACTTTTATTAGATATAAGATGATATATTCCAATCATTATAGAAAGCAAAACTCCATCAGGGCGTGTGATACAAAGTAATCCTAATGTAATAGAAGAAAGCCAAAGATACTTCGTTTCTCCACATTTCTTATAGTCCAAATATCTAATAATAGAATGTAAAGCCAGCATACTGGCAAGCGAATTTTCAAGACCTCCAATGGCCCAGACTGCAACACCACTGGAAACAGAGAAGAAGAACAAAACTAAAGAGAGGACTAAAGGAGCATCACTATATCTACTCTTAGCATATTGGATAAGCAAATATATATTAGTAACAGTAACGAGTACACCAATTACTCTTGCTACTAAAATCATATTGGCGCCTAACTTTCCAAAGAAGGCAAGTATAAGAACCCAGAGCAAATTGGAATATCCTTCTACTCTGATTCCATCTGTCCAAGTTAGCCCGTGACCATCAATCAGCCGCTGGGCATAACGAATAGTGATAAGTGAATCATCAGCAAAGAATGGCATATACCAATTTATATTCATTGCTAGGATAATACATGAAACTATGAAGAGTATAATATATATAGTTTTTTGGGTAATTCTATTATCACTTGAGAGTTTTAAAAAAACAAATATAAACAAAAAACTCTATCATAAATGGATGTAGTCACCTTTTTAGTGGCAATGGCTATAGTATCAACTAATTAACCTTAGTATTAACCTATTTCACAAAGCTGCTATTATAAGTATATTGACTACTTTTTAATTCAATAAAGTACTTACCTGATGTTAAGTCAGATATATCAACACTGTTATTGAGGGTTGAAATACTCTTAATTGTTCTACCGGAAACATCAAATATGGGGATGTTTTTAAATCCATTACGACATATATTGAGCATCCAAGTGAAGAAAATGCCTCGCGACTCGTCGAATTTATCTATATGCTTATAAACTTTTATGAAGGTTTCTTGCAACTCATCTTCGGCTATATCTTGCTTTTGAGGTATATGCAAAGCAATACCATACAACTTTGAGAAAAAAATTATCATACAGATAATCATATGCTTTTCAGTCTTTGTTTATCAGTCCTATGACTAGTTCTTTTGTAACTATACTTTTAATTTGCATTGCCTAAAATAAGTCGAAACAATAATAAACTGATAATTAATATAAGTCTGCTGTAGTATAAACTTTTGACATCGTAGGATAGCTAACGCCTGATTCCTTTTCTTGTGTAAGTATGTATCGAACAGCATCTTTTATTCCATCTAACTCTACAATTTGGCTTTTACCTTTGTGAACGAAGCTACCTAGGTTTATTTGTCTTCCAATCTGTGTAATGCCCCATAAGTTATACTTCTTCCCAGTGTCCGAATTAGGTAAACTTTTTACGTCTAGATAAATTTTGTTGTTAGATTTATCCCACACAATTATTACTATAGAATTAATCGTATTTCTTCGATTAGGTTTCATAACGTAATATTTAGTATTTTCTATATCATATATACTAGAAAGCGTACTTAGAGAATCAAAGTCATATTTTAGAATATCATATTCCGATTTCAACTCAATATTTGCTTGTTCTATTTGTTCAATTTTATTGTTTGCTATTATCATATAGTAGATAGTAACGAAGGCAACTATTGCCATTCCAATAGTCAGTATATAAGGGAGTTTTGAGGTCTTAGGGATTACAGGTGTTATGATATCTTCAGTAGATTCGAACTCATCAAAATTTGTAGCTAGTATATCATTCCATATACGCTCTTCCATATACGAAGCGGGTTGTTCAGCACCTATATCAGCCATCACTGATAAGCTCATGCTTATTGATGCTAATTCTTGTGCTATCTCAGGGTATTCATCAGCGATCGTCTCTACTTCTTGTCTTTCCGTTTCAGAAAGTGTGCCTGATAGATAATCCTCTAATGTACCAGATTCTATATATTCTTTTACGTTGATCATGGATAAATTTTTCTTAACTCTCTTATAGCTATTCTTATTTTTGACTTTACAGAACCAAAAGGCATATTCAATTTCTTTGCTATTTCTGAATGAGAATATCCATAATAATAAGAAAGTTTTAGTATTTCCTTATGGTCATTTTCTAGACTATCCAAGCATCTCCATAGTTCAGCATTTGCTAACTCTATTTCGGGATTTGTCTCTGATACTATATCTACGTTTAGAGAGTCGAATTGGATTTTTTTACTTTCTTTGCCATATCGGATTTTATCGATAGCAGCGTTACGGCATATATTAAGCATCCAAGTGAAGAAAGTACCTTTGGAATCATCAAATCTATTTACATGTTTGAATACTTTGATGAAGGTCTCTTGTAGTACATCTTCTGCTATATCTGTTTTCTGGGTTATATGCAAAGCAATACCATACAGCTTAGGAGAGTAATTTTTGTACAGATTGTTATAGCAATTTCTATCCTTTGCTTTGAGCCCCTTTATTAGGTCTATGTTACTTAATTTTTCTATAATTATATCAAAATGTAATGAATAAGACACCTAATATAAGGAATTAAATATGATAATTTATAGGAAAGATTTTATTTTCCTTACCCCAAATACATCTTCGCTTTGTTAAGGTCTATATAAGAACTACTATTCATTTATTATAAAATATAAAGTTTTTTGAGTAAATTCTGATATTAATGTGTAGTATATATATAACAATCAGAATATTGGAATGAAATTGGGAAAGTCAATTGATAAATATACTGATGATGAATTATTTGTTCTTATAAATTCGAATAAAAAGAATGCTGATATTGCATACACAGAGATATATCATAGATACTCAACTTCAGTTTACAAATTCTGCTACTTCTACTTGAAAAATCAAGCAGATGCAGAAGATGTATTCCAAGAAGTATTTGTTAAGTATTTCACGAACACTGATAAATCACCTGAATCCGTAAATATCAAATCATATCTACTTAGATCCGCAAAAAATCATTGCTTGAATAAGCTAAGGCAAAGCAAAATCGAGTTTAGCGAAGTGTATGAAAACCTACTAACTATGGATAATGATTATCTAGAAGAAAAGGAATTGAAAGAACAGATTCGATTATCAATTGATTTGTTAGATGAAAAATATCGAGAAGCATTCATTTTGAAAGAAATAGAGAATATGACATTCAAGGAAGTAGGTGAACACTTGAATATCACTCTATCGGGTGCACAGTCGAGGGTTGTCCGAGCCAAAGAACAATTAATATCATTATTAGAACCATACTTGAAAGAATTAAAATGAAAAACGAAAGTCGAAAATTATTAATAGAATATCTATACGGTATAAAGTCCAAAGATTCGGAAGATTCTGAATTTTGGGAATTGCTAGAAGATGAATCTGTTCGTGGTGAATATAAAGATATTACACTCATAGATAAAGAGATTGCCAACATTGCTGAGAGTATAAAACCATCAGAACAATTAATGGCTAGCGTGTTCAATAAAGCAGGTGTGACTATTAGCACTGGCTCAGTAGTAGGCACCACAGGAACATCAGCAAAATTATTTAGTTTCCAACTAATACCATTATTTATGACAATGATGCTTATTACAAGCCCATTTATAGAAGTAGATAATGTAAGTACAGCTAGTAAGTTTGAGAGTTCAATAGTAGCAGAAAGTAATATAAAAGATGACATTGGGACTATCACCGAACAAAATAGCAGTAACACTGAAACAGTAAATTCAATCAGAAACCCACATCAAATTACTAAATTAGAAATAGTAGAAGTACACTCAAATGATATCTCAATTAAATACGCTAATGAGATTGAAAATAGTAGTGATAATCAACAAATAAAAAAGAATCAGAAGAATCAAGTCACTCTTTCTAACTTCTTAACTGATAACAACATCGGTGTGATAAATATACCCCAATCAGATATAGGGTATAAGCAACAAATATACATAGATGAACCACAAAATCCTATATATAGCAATGTAATAATAAACGTTGGGGCAATGAGTAATTTAGCGTCCTACAACACAAAATTAAACAATGAATATGCAAGTCAATTTGAGAACTTTAATATTGGAATTAAGTATCAGCTATTAGACTTTTTGGCATTTGGTATAGATTATTACCAAGAGACATACTTTCTTAATTATCGAGAGTACCAAGGGATAATACCTATCAGAGATATAGAACAATACACAAACACATCCTCTTTTTATGGTTCTACAATAGTTAGCTATCCTGTATTGGATAATTTCGCGTCACCATACTTGAAAGCATCTTTAGGACTTAACAAATTCGGGGTTACAGATAGATATTCTGCAGGTATCGTTCTGAATCTTTCGGATAAGTTTAGTACATATTTCGAATATGGAGTAAGTAATTTGCGATATACAAATCAGAATAGAGATTACACTTCTGACAGAAATAATATAACATTAGGAATACAAACTTCACTAAATAACTTAGGAATAAAATAATATGAAAAAGTTAATTACAATCATACTACTAAGCATAGCTTTCATCGCATGCAGCGACGATCCAGTGTCTCTTGATGATAAGAAGATTATAAGTGATCTTGGAGATTATAGTATTATATATGCTTACACTAAAGGAAAAGATGATACCTTTGAAATGGGAGTCAATACTTACAATGTAAAAACAAAAGAGATTATAGAAATTGTTGGTGGCTATTCGTATGTCAATTCTCCCGTAATTGATAATAAAATTCTAATTAGTAAGGCTGAAGTGGATGATAAGAGTATTGCTAATCACTATTTGTATGATTTGAAAACTGGTGACTCTACTAAACCATTTGGTAATAGACTTGCAGATTATAATATAAAGTATCTTGAAAAATCTAATAGATTGTTATTAGATGGGAGTGTTTTTCAAGATATTGGACCTATTTATACTTCTAATTTAGATGGTAGTGATATTATTACAATTGAGAGTTCGAGCGTATTAAGAGCGAAGTTATCAAATACAAATAATATGCTATTTTACATAAAGTTCGGAGGTACCGGTTATGACAATTATTTAATAAATTCAGATGGTACAAATAAACAATTAATAAGCTCAGAAAAGATTTCCGCTTTCATCGATTGGCATCCAACAGCAAAAAGAATACTTGCACTAAAATATAGTGATGATATGAAAATGTATGCACTAATTGAATATGACGTGGATAAACAATCAATAGGGGCGGCAATGAATATTGACACTTTGTCTCTTAGAATTGTTCAGTACTCTCCCGATGGGAAAAAATTATTAATTGCTGATAGATTTTGGAATGTCTATTTATATAAAATACAAGATAAAAAGCTAACCAAAATAATACAGTCAACCACGGATGACTCTTCCTTTTCTTCAGAGTGTTTCAGTTGGACTCCTGATAGTAAATTCGCTACTTTTTTAAATCCCAATAACCGAGGGCAATATGATATTGCTAGAGGTGAAATTATGATTATAGATACAGAAACTATGACAGTGGAAAAAACAGAAATCCCCGATGAAGTAGTAAGAGCATATTGGTATAAGAAGTAGCATTCAGTTTGAATAGCTTATAAAAAGAATTTTAGTAAACATATTTTGAATATTAAACGAATAGGTAAAAAAATGTACTTTTATAAAAAACTCCTAATGTTATTTATCGCTTTTATTATTATTGTCGGAACTACTATAGCACAAGATTATACTTTTCATAAACCAAATAATAACTATACAATTAGAGATGTCGAATATCAGAATGGACAGATTTATTTGTTAGGTATAGAATCAATTGGATATTATTCTATTCAAATTTTCGATAAAGAGAATAATAAGTTTGAAGTTTTATACAAAAGTAAGGAAATGAATGGAAAAGGATTGACTGATATAAAGGATATGGCAGTTTTTGAGAATGAGTTATATGTTATCAATGATAATAAGCTGATTAATATATCTGATAATTATAAGGAATATTCCTTAGCTGATGAATATGACTTTAAACCCAGATCTGACAAATACAGACAATTGCATAATCTTACTGTAAGGGGCAATTCATTACTTATTGGTTCTACTTCTGCCGATGTATTATCTAGAGATACTCTGCAAGGTACACCAATTGCTTATATTGAACCTTTCAATGAGTTACTTGAGTATAAGTCTGGAATTATAACAAGGATAATAGACGAAAGAAATAGCGAATCAAAATTTAGTTTTAATTTTTCTTCAGTAATAGATAATCAAAATAATCTCTGGTTTAGGGAGAATCAAGATAATCCGTTGAAAGGAGGATTATTGAAAGTAAATGAAAATAATGAAGTAGAGGTCTTCGATTTGAAATCATATTCTAAAAAAGAATATAGGTTAATGCCTTCTTCAATTGATATTATTGATAATTTAATTTATATAAGTGTATCCCCTAGAAAAGAATCAAATTATTTAGAGGGTTTAAGTATATACAACACAGAAAGTAAACAATGGAATTACTCGATAGATTATTTAACAAATAATGATATTTATAATGGCATCAATTGGGAAAACCCCACAAAGATAAAAAAGCTAAGTAACGGTAATTTAGCGATATTAGGAAGTGAATTTACAATACAGCATAATAATGATTTTATTTATTATAATATAACAAAGAAGCAAGAAGAAAATGGAGTTAAATATGATTACTTTGACAATATTGATTTAGTAGAAACTGAGAAAGAATACATAATTATAAGACAAAACGGCGTATTAGTATTCGATAAATCAACTATTTCAAGTGTAGAAAGTGAGTTTAAAGAAAAATATGATTATCAAATATTAAACAATATAATTGAGTTTAACAGCGAAATAAATAATTATAAAATATATAATTTACTTGGAAAAGTAGTTAGTACAGGCGAGAATGAGAACAGAATTAATTTGAACAACCTTATAACAGGCCCATACTTTATTTTAATGAACGATGAGTATATAGTGAAATTTGTAAAAGAGTAATCCTTATGACATCCCCGATGAAGTAATGACAGCTTATTGGTATGAAAACTAGACTCCTACACTTGTTTAAACTTAATCTGACTAATAGAATTAGTCAGATTTTTTTACCCCAAATACATCTTCGCCCAATTGTAGATTATGTCGGCAGTTTTGATAGCATTACCCTCATCCATAATCAGGTGCCCATAGTTGTTGAGCATTATATAGCTGCGGTGTCCGCGGACTTGTGCTAATATCTTACGAGCTTCGTCTAGTGAAACAGTGTCATCGTCAGGCGAGTGGAGTACCAGTATAGGTTTTTTCAACTTAGACAAGTCATAGTCTTTACCATTAGTAGTTAGGTCGTCGAAGAAGTCTTTAGTTAGAGTAAACTCTATACCACCTATTGTTCGTTTGGATGCACCTTTTTCCTCTGCTTCCTTTACATTGCGGTCTAGTACGTGGCAGAGATGATCGGGAGTTGAAGGAGCAGCTATTGTGACTAATATTTCCATTGGATCGTACTCCATAGCAAACTTCATCATCGCAGAACCACCCATAGAGTGACCTATACCGAGCTTTGGTGCTTCGTAGTTTTCTTCCAACCACTTGGCTGCCAATCGAATATTTTTGAGATTAGTAGAGTAGGTTGTCTCAGCAAAGTCCCCTTCCGAATCGCCCAGCCCTGGGAAATCAAAGCGTAATAGTGCTATACCATTTGAAACTAATTGTTTTGATAAATGCTTAACAACTCTTAGGTTTTTAGTGCAAGTAAAACAAGGTACGTATAGGCAAAAGTATTTTGGGTAGCCATCTTCTGGTAAATCTAGCTCAGCTGACATCTCATAACCATCGTGGCCTTGTATAGTAAATCTTTTTATTTTCATTTCTGTATTTATTTTTGATTGCAAGTTAAGAATAAATTTTTCTTAATTCTCTAACTGCTATACGGATTTTAGATTTGACTGTGCCAAATGGTATATTCAATTTTTTAGATATTTGTCGGTGTGAATACCCATAATAATAAGATAATTCTAATACTTGTTTATGGTCTGTACTTAAACTTTTTAATAAACGCCATAATTCTTTGTTTACTAAATCAATATGTGGATCAGTCTTAGAGCTTTCATCAAATTCTATAGTGTCAAAGCTAATTATTATTCTATCGCTCCCATATCGTATTTTATCGATCGATCCATTCCTACAGATGTTTAGCATCCAAGTAAAGAATGTTCCTTTAGTCCTATCATATCTTTCAATGTTTGTAAATACTTTTAAAAAAGTTTCTTGTAGAACATCTTCTGCAATTTCAGTATTATGAGTTATACTAAGAGCAACTCCAAATAACTTTGTTGAGTAATTTTTATAAAGATATACAAACGATTTTTCATCGCTATTTTTCAATCCAATTATAAGCTGATTCGTGCTTTTTATAAGTTTATTTGGTTTTAACATATTTTCCATTCACCAAGGTAGTCATTTTCTAACACTAAGTCCCTTTTATTAAGTAAATAAATGATTTAATTGAAAAATGGAAGCACATCTTTTATATTATTTGCCCTTGCCTTTTTCCTATTCCTTCCTACTTTCGCTAAGTTGTAAAATGAAAATAATCCTATACACTTTATTGCTAATTCATTTGTCTTTCGTCGCAGGATGTGCCGAAGATAAACCAAACAAAGAAAAATATATGTACACGAATAAACTAATAGACGAAAGTAGTCCATACTTACTAGAACATGCTCACAATCCTGTAAATTGGTACCCATGGGGTGCTGAAGCATTGGAAAAAGCAGCCAGAGAGAACAAGCCAATTATCATTAGCATTGGTTATGCTGCTTGCCATTGGTGCCACGTTATGGAGCACGAATCATTCTCCGACCCAGAAGTGGCGAAGGTAATGAACGAGCACTTTGTTGCTATCAAAGTAGATAGAGAGGAGCGACCGGACATTGACAATCTATATATGGCGGCATCTATTTTGCAAAATGGACGTGGCGGTTGGCCACTCAACGCATTTGCTTTGCCTGATGGTCGTCCGTTTTTCGCTGGTACATATTTCCCCAAAGAGAATTGGGTGGGACTAATGGAACAGATAAGCCACCTATACAAAAATGAATATGAGAAACTAGTCCAAAATGCGGAAGCACTAAACGAAGGAATAGCAACACAGAACCTAGATTTCTTGAATGATAAACACTCGGAAATAATTGGCTATGAGGACTTCTACGAGACTATGCACAATAGAATAGATGAGCAGTTCGGTGGCTTGACGGGAGCACCGAAGTTCCCAATGCCATCTGTATGGGACTTTTTACTGCAATACAGCTATCTGACGGGAAGTGAATCAGCTTATGACAATACGATGTTCACTTTGGAGCGAATCGCTCTCAGCGGCACTTATGATCAATTGGGGGGTGGTTTCGCTCGCTATGCTACGGATATGAATTGGAAGATTCCACATTTCGAGAAAATGCTCTATGATAATGGACAGCTAATCAGCACTTATTCCAATGCCTACAAGACTGAGCATTACGGAGTATTCAAAGATATAGTTTATCAGACTGTGGACTTCGTAGAGCGAGAGTTGATGAATGAAAAGTTTGGGTTCTACTCCTCTCTGAACGCTGATAGCGAAGGCGAAGAAGGCAAGTTCTATGTATGGGAATATAGCGAAATCAAGAAAGTTCTAACTGAAAAAGAATTCAAATTGGTGGCAGATTATTACGGACTAACCGAACCCGGAAATTGGGAAGAAGAGAAGAATATACTTCACACCAAGATAACTCTCGAGAACTACGCTCTCAAAAATGAACTGGATTACGATGACACCCAAAAGCTACTGCAATCAGCTAAGAGTAAGCTATTCGAAGCACGGAAAAACAAGATAAGACCGAGCTTAGATGATAAAGTTATCACCTCATGGAATGCACTAATGCTAAGCGGATTGTGTGATGCATACAGTGCTTTCAGCGATAAGAGGTTCTTAGATTTGGCAATCAAAAACGCTGATTTCCTAACTAAAAATATGCTCAGCAAAGATGGTAGTTTGAAGCGAATATACAAGGAAGGCAAGGTGACAATCCCTGCTTTCTTGGACGACTATACCCTGCTAGCTAAGGCATTGCTAGACCTATACCAAATCACGTTCGATAAAAAATGGCTAGATTACTCAGCCAAAATAACCGAATACACTATCAACAATTTAGAAGATAAAGAGACCAAGTTCTACCACTACACTCACTCCGAAGACAATGAGTTATCAGCCAAAACGATGGAGCTACAAGACAACGTAATCCCTGCTTCCAACTCGGTAATGGCGAATCTGCTCTTCGATTTGGGACATATACTCTACAAAGAAGACTACATAGAAAAATCAAAGAAAATGCTAATGGGTATATCCGTAGCTGTACGCAAAAGCCCTACATACCACAGCAACTGGGCTTTACTCCAAGGTAAAATAGAGCAAGGAGTATTCGAAGTAGCTATAGTCGGAAAAGATGCCACGAAACTAGCTAACAAAATGCAAAAGCACTATCTACCTAATTGCCTATACGTGGGTGGCACAGAAGAAAATTTACCACTACTCGAAGGACGACTAACCACCGGTACTACTATCTATGTATGCAAGGACAAGGTCTGCAACCTACCTACAACTGAGGTGGAGAAAGCGATTGTACAAGTGGTGGGGAAGTAGGGTTTGTTGGAGTGATTGGGATGTGGTATATTGGGGGGATGTTTAGATTCAGAATTAATAGAAATTATGGCAAGAAAAAAAGTACCAGATAATATTCAAGTTGAGTTATTGACTCAAAGTGCAAGGCGGTGTTGTCTTTGTTTTGGAATTGATCACGATTACAATGAAAAGTCTGGACAAATTGCTCATTTGGATAATGATCCTAGCAATAATAAGATTGATAATTTAGTTTGGTTGTGTCTGAAACATCATGATAAATATGATTCTTCAACAAGTCAAAGCAAAAACTATACAATTAAAGAAGTAATAGGATATAGAAATTCTTTGTATGAAAAAGTTAATACTTTAAGAGAAGCAGCATTCTCATCTTCTTTAGCAGATGTTTCAAATAACAAAACTGCACATATAGAACAAGACTTAAAGAACGATATTAGAGAATTGTTAGGAAGAATAAATCCAATTATAGTTGAAAAACTTGATAAAGGGCAAATTGCTATACCTGTAATGATTAGTTTACCAAAAGTAAATTCATTACAGCAATTAACTACCAATGAACAGTTCAGTAAATTTTTAAAAATACAACCAACAGGTTCTGTCAACATTGGTTTTAATAATCAAGTTGGAAACTCGATTAACGATCTGGATCAAGGATATCTACAAGGTTATATTTTGTATCCAACAGGAAGCCTAAAAAGTTAATTTTATTAATCAAACAAATGCTGTTGACCACCTTTTCTAATCTTCCATCGATTATCATCTATTTTTTCTCCAATTCTCTCGAGAACCTTTAAAATGGTTTGATTTTCAGGTGTAATTCCATTCTTCAATAATGGCATAACATCTAAAATAATATCATCTGTTGTAGGGAATTGATTCTGATTCTCTTTTCTTTTCAAATAAGACAATAAGAAATATCTAATTCTCAAATCCAACGGAATATTGGTTTTAAATTTACGATTTTCAAGTATATGAAAAGTTTCTGTTTCTTTATGATAATCAA
The DNA here is from genome assembly GCA_024636855.1 of Ignavibacteriota bacterium. Taxonomy (GTDB): domain Bacteria; phylum Bacteroidota; class Ignavibacteria; order Kapaibacteriales; family UBA2268; genus PGYR01. The sequence goes on from JAGXGG010000069.1 coordinate 14,080, forward strand.
AATTATTAGTAAGAATAGGTGTCAAATCTTTATATTCTTTACTTAGTATATCAAGGAATCCTAACTCTAATCCTGACATTATCAGTCTATCATTTATTTGTTCTAATGTTGCCCCATCGTTCTCTGCAATTACTGACTCAATTGTTTCGATAATGATTTCGTAAACCTCAGTTCCAAGATTTGTTCTTTGTATTGATTGTGGTGTTTTTACTTTTCTAAAATTAATTATTAATTGACCTGAAAGAACCGAAAACGGATTTTGTCTTTTCTTGAAACTAGATTGTCCATTACTTTGTTTTACTGCACCAGCATATTCGAAACCAGCTTTTTCCGCAGTTTGGACAATTAAATGCCAATACTTAGGGTCTTTGTGAGCAAATACAAAACTCATCCATCTATTATATTTCAAAACTCTGAAACATTCATTGATGCTTAATTTTAATAAATCCCCATATTCATTTGAAGTTTTCTTAAGAGATCCACCTTCAATTGCTTCTTTTTTAAAATCTTCTTCTGTTACATCTAGATCTAACCAACCGTTCCACATAGCAGATAGATCTAAATATGCAATTTTGCTTCCATAAGGTGGGTCTGTATAAATATAATCAATAGATTCAGCTTTGATTTTATCTAGATTTGTTGCGTCTCCTTTATAAACTTCTGCATTGTCAATTGTCTGGCTATTAATAGCAACAGACATTTCTTGTTTTGCCGCTATTAGTTTTTTTAATTTACCTTCAAAAGAATTCATTAGATCTAAATCAACACCTTCTTTAGCTATCCTATATCTATAATATGCAAATGCCGCCGCATTACCAGCGTTATCTCCTCTTGAACTAGAAGCATGATAAGTTTTATTTATTTTTGTGATGGTACTTGAAAATGATAATAGTAGTGAATTTCTAATATTTTCATCCTTCACTTTCATTATCAAATACTTTAAAAAACCAAGTTGGGCTAATTGCTTATCAGTAAATAGTTCCTCAATTGTCTCTACATCAGCATCTTTTGAAAGCTTAATACCTTTAGGGTAAGGGTATATTTTTAATGCTGCCCGAATTTCATTTTCTGTAATCGGAATTTTGCCTAAATATTGCTTTTTAATATTTTCAAAAGTATCATTTAATTCCTGTATTGATACTGGTGTTATTAGGGATTTGGTTATAAATACAGAAAGTGGGTTCAAATCAATATGAATAGCTTTTCTATTTAACATCAAAGATTCAATAACAGTACTTCCTCCACCACCGAATGGGTCTAGAACCAAATCACCTCTTTTAGTGAAATTCGTAATGTAATGTTGTACTACATTCCAAGCCTGTTTTGTGAAATACCCATGTACTCCAAAATGTCGTTTTGCAGCTTGTTTCCTAACTTCAATTTCCTTTGGTAAAATTATAGTATCGTAGTCAATAGTAGTTTCTTTGACTACTGGCTTATAATTTTCGAGAATCTCTGCTTGAACGAAAGCATCAGGAGAAAGAAATTGTTTTATATCGTGCCAATAGTTATCAATCTCATTTATATGAAAATATAAAACAGGTTCGTCTTTTGATATGTGATAAAGTACAAATTCTCTACCATTGCATAGACCATAGTAATCGACTCTTATTTCTGGATGAATCGCATAAAAGTATGCTTGCTCTTTATTCTTTCCAGATTTTATATCTTGGTTTGGTTCTTTAGCATCTAATACCCAAGTATATTTCCCATTAACTTCGAATACATAATCTGGGTAATTAGTAATCTCTCTTTTACCTGAGCCGATTTGAATAAATGGGTGAGTAACTGCTTTTTCGCGAATGATTCTATTTCTACCAAAAGCTTTATAATGTAACCCTTTTATAATTGGATTAATTATTTCTTCTCTTACACTGCTTTCTTCGAATTCAAAATTATTGAGAATATCAAAGTCAAAATCTTTGAAAATGGGAGTATGCATTATCTTATTCTGATTAAGTTAAAATCTAATTTCTAATATAACTAAATACGATTCATTTTTTATACTACATGGAAATTCTTCTTGCCTCAAATAAATTCCACCCCAACTTCTCACCATTAATCACATTTTTGTTAATTTACTTCAAATTATAAACTAAAAAAGTAAAAACAATGCAATTCATAGATTTAAAAAGTCAATACGCTCTTATCAAAGATCAAGTAAACAAAGGAATAGATGGTGTTTTGGAGCACGGTCGTTATGTGTTCGGTCCCGAAATAGAGGAGCTAGAAGCAAAGCTAGCTGAGTTCGTTGGGGTCAAACATGCTATCGCTTGTTCTAGTGGAACTGACGCGCTTATTATGCCTCTTATGGCATGGGGAATAGGCCCAGGCGATGCGGTATTCACTACTCCTTTTTCGTTCGTGGCTACTGCCGAAGTTATTAGCTTAGTTGGTGCTACTCCTGTCTTCGTTGACATAGACGAGAAGACGTACAACATAGACCCCGTCAAATTAGAAAAAGAAATAGAAAGAGTAAAAGCGGAAGGCAAGCTAAACCTTAAAGCAATCATTCCTGTTGACCTATTTGGTTTGCCGGCGGAATTGCACAAGATAGAAGCTATTGCAGAGCGACACGGATTGAAGCTATTGGAAGATGCAGCTCAAGGGTTCGGTGGTTCACTAGATGGCAAGCGTGCATGTGCATTTGGTGATGCTGCGGCTACTTCGTTCTTCCCAGCCAAGCCGCTAGGTTGCTACGGTGACGGTGGTGCTGTCTTCACTAATGATGATGAATTGAAAACGAAATTACTATCTATCCGAGTGCACGGTATGAGCGCTACTGAGCGATATGACAATGTTCGTATAGGGCTGAACGCTCGTATGGATTCTATCCAAGCAGCGATTTTGATTGCTAAAATGGAACTATTCGAAGGTGAGTTAGTAAAGCGTAATAATGTGGCTTCTCGCTACACAGCTACTTTGGGTAATTCAGTTGTTACTCCTTTCGTGGCTAGTGGTTATTACTCTTGTTGGGCTCAGTATTCTGTACTTGCTAAGGATAGTGAAAACCGCGATGAACTTCGTAACAAATTGCAAGAGCAAGGCATTCCTACGGCTGTTTACTACCCAATCCCACTTCATTTACAAACTGCTTACTCGTATCTAGGATACAAAGAAGGCGATATGCCGGTATGCGAAAAAGTTGGCACGAAAATTTTTAGTCTTCCTATGCATCCTTATCTGACTGATGAGGAAATAGACAAGATTTGTGAAGTAATAAAAGGTTAGAATATGAAAGGGATAGTACTCGCAGGAGGCAGTGGTACTCGGCTATATCCGGCTACCAAGGCTGTTAGTAAACAGCTATTGCCAATATATGATAAACCAATGATTTACTATCCGATTTCGGTATTAATGCTCGCTGGGATAAAGGAAATATTGGTTATTTCTAACCCAGAGTTTATAGAATTGTACAAATCTCTACTTGGTGACGGCTCCGATTTGGGTGTCCGTTTCGAGTATAAAATTCAAGACACACCTCGTGGATTAGCGGACGCATTCATAGTTGGTGAGGAATTCATCGGCGATGATGATGTTTGCCTAATACTGGGCGATAATATATTCTATGGTCAAGGATTCACGGGCATACTCAAGAAAGCCGCCGAGATAGAGCTAGGAGCTACTATATTCGGTTACTACGTGAAAGAACCTTCTGCTTACGGAGTAGTGGAATTTGACGAGAACAATGTCGCAGTTTCCATAGAAGAAAAACCAGAAATTCCTAAGTCAAACTATGCTGTACCTGGGTTATATTTCTATGACAATAGCGTAATAGAAATCGCAAAGAACGTCAAGCCATCTGCTCGTGGCGAGATCGAGATAACAGCCGTCAACAACGAATACCTCCGTCAAAAGCGACTGAAAGTGGAACTGCTCGGTCGTGGGTTCGCTTGGCTAGATACTGGAACTTGCGACAATCTTATGAACGCTAGTGATTTCGTTCGTACGGTTCAGAATAGACAAGGGTTCTATATAGCATGTCTAGAGGAAATCGCCTACAAAAAGGGCTTCATCAATAAGAATCAATTAGAGAAATTGGCTACAGATTTGATAAAAACAGAGTATGGCCAATACCTAATGGATTTGGTAAACGAAGGCTAGTTGTCCTAGTAATCCTACGATTACGGGTAATATTCAAGTAGATTTAGTTTGTTATTTGTTTGGCACATATATTGCCCTTATTAATGATAGTTAATAATACCTTGGTAAGCATAAATATATGGTTAATATAATTCTAATAGAAGATGATAGTATAATGTCAAGTGCAGTGCGACTGCACCTTAAAGTTATACTCGAGTTCGAATATACTATACAGGTATTCGGCAACGTCCACTCTGCGTTAGAATATATGGAAGACAACCCATGCGATATACTTATCTCAGACATCAACCTACCCGATTCGAAAGGGAACGACACTATCAAGGTATTAAGTACACTTCCAGAGGACACCAATATAATCTTTATGTCTGGTAGCTCTGATGATGTGGATTCTCTTGACTTACGCAACCACCAAAACACACACTTCATAATGAAGGATATGGACTTCAACGAGTCTATGTGGCACGTATTCAACAAAAAGCTGAATCTAAAGACTGTGTAAAGGGATTCTACTCCCCATAAAGAACGTCTTCATTTTGCCCTTGCCTTTTATCTCTATTTCACCGCGCTCTACGTAGTCGAATTGCTCGTATTCAGTGACTGCATCTTTGAAGCGTTCGGAGACGTGAACTTGACCAGCTATTGATGATGATTCCATACGGCTAGCAGTGTTCACTGCATCAGACCACATGTCATAAATGAATTTTTTTTCTCCTATTACTCCAGCTACTACTGGACCACAATCTAAACCAATTCTTACATCTAGTTTGAATCCGTGGTCGGTAAAATAATCTACCATATAGTCTCTTACTTCTATCGCCATTCTTGCTGCTCTTAGGGTATTATCTTTTTGGATTACAGGGATCCCAGCCGCTGCCATATAGCAATCACCGATTGTTTTTATCTTCTCTAATCCATGTTTACTTGCTATTGAATCATAGTGAGTAAATACCTTGTTCAATGCTTGTACTATATCTGTAGGGTCAGAATCTTTGGACATAGCGGTAAAGCCAACTATATCGATAAATATAATCGATGCTTGATCAAAATGGTCAGATATTGGATGTTCCTTTTTCTTCAATCGTTTAGCTATTGAAATAGGCAATACATTGTACAGAAGTTTATCAGATTTCTTTCTTTGATTAGCAATTAGAACTAAGATAGCAATTACAAAATCACAATTTTTCCGTTTGGGCTTAATATTGAAATCATATTGTCTATTATATTATGCCATTCTGGTAAGCCTGAAAGTCCAAGGTCGCAAAAAATAGCATCAATTTTAATTTGTTTTTTCCGCTCCGAAAATTCCTTAAACCAATTTTGATTTACTTTAGTTGCGTTCTCTAATTCTAAATCAATATTTGTCCACCCGTTTTTTTCTTTTTTCAGTTTTGCTTGGTTGAGCATCCCGTTGGATAAATCAATTCCGATGATTAGTCCGGAATTTTCTAAATAGCGTTGAAAATATTTAAAATTCACTCCAGTGCCACAGGGCACATTCAAAACAGTTTGTCCCTTGTTTAAATCAAGTTTATCAATAGCATATTCTCTTGAGTTTTTATAATACCAATTCGAGATAAAATCATAGATGCCCGAAATCTTATTGTAATACTCAATAGCATTTTCCTGCTCCTCTTTCATTCCGTCCATTTTGGTTTCCAACGTGATGTTTATTTAGCTTGGTGATAACTATTTATTATTTCATCTCTTTAGCTTTACTTCATATTCAATTTGGCAAGTTCCATTTTGGACTACTTCTCTCTTACCTGTAATCAAATTTCAATTTTTTTCTGTTAAATTTACTACCCTTTTTCATTTTCTTTCCAATATAAAAACCATCTCTCTCCGACAAAAACTATGGCAATTCCGGTTATTGAAACAATTACTACGAAGATATCAGAACTGGCTTTGACCCACAAAAAAGCAATTAATACAATGAAGTCAAGTAATAATGCTGATATTAAGATAATTGGATTCGCTTGGACATCTTTTCGTAAATATTTGAAAACACCCCAATGAACAATCATGTCCATCACTAAATAGAAAATTGCTCCAATGGAAGCAATACTCGATAAATCGAAGAAAATAGTTAAAGTAATGGCAATGACTACAATATAGAGTAACATGTGTTTTTGAACACTTCCTGACATTCCGAAGTGGCTGTGCGGAATAAGCTTCATATCCGTTAGCATAGCCGTCATGCGTGATACAGCAAAAATACTTGCAATTATACCTGAGATGGTAGCAACGATTGCTATTCCCACTGTAAAATAAAGCCCATAATTTCCAAAGGCAGGTCTTGCTGCTTCCGCCAGGGAGTAATCTTTTGCTTTGACTATTTCAGGAATTGAAAGACTGGCGTTTACGGCAATGGCAACTAAAAAATAAACTACAGTACAAATGAGTAAAGAAATAATAATGGATCTTCCCACATTTTTGTGTGGTTTGATGATTTCTCCCCCACTATTGGTAATCGTTGTAAATCCTTTATAGGCCAAAATAGAAAGTGCAATAGCTTCAATATAATTTACTGCTGAATAGCTATTTACTTCAGCTGTGGCGGGTATTAAATCAACTAAACTGAAATTGGCAGCCCACAAGCCTCCAAGTGCAAAAACAAGAATTCCCACTATTTTCACGATTGCCATGAATTGTGAGGTCTTCCCGATAATCTTATTTCCCGATATGTTAATAATGTATGCCAGTATCAACAAGGAGACGCCTAAAGCTGGCACCCATTATACATTATTTTCCAAATCAAAAAGCTGCATGGTATAGGAACCAAATGTTCTGGCTACCAAACTTTCATTGATAATCATAGAAAGAGCCATCAAAACCGAAGCTGCTGCAGTGAGTGTTGTCTTTCCATAGGCTTTCATTAAAATCATGGCTATGCCACCGGCAGATGGATATGCATTGGATACCTTGATATAGGAATAAGCACTGAAAGCCGAAATAATTGCGCCGACAATAAAGATGTATGGAAACCAAGTTCCAGATAATTCAGCCACTTGACCTAAAAGAGCAAATATACCAGCGCCAATCATAACACCGGTACCAAGAGCAATTGCTCCTTTAAGTGTTAAACTATTTTTTTTATAGCTGGTCATAAATGTGCTTCATCAAATGTTTTGAATTTAAATCCTGAAATCCTTCTGCATGTCCCCTTTTAAGTCCGACTACTATGTACCAGCGTTTAAGTTTCCTTAATATCTAAAGAGCGCATTTATTTTAGAGGAAACATCAGGCATATCTTCTTTTTCTAAAAAATATACATTTCCTCCATTTATTAAAACCTTTATTGCTGCAAGGTTCATTAAAGAAACATTTGGGAATTGATGTGTATCCTTAATGTTTATTTCTTGGGTTGAGGGATTAAAGACTCCAAAAATATCTGATCTGTTTTCCAGAAAAAGTGTATCTACATTTCCTTCAAGTGCAGCAGGTAAAATTTCATTAATGTCTGATGAAGTTCTTCCTTTTCCTATAAAATTTGAAAATTGATTAACTTTCTCTTGTCGGGTATTATTAAAGTAAGGTTGCAATAACTCCCAAGCCTCCTCATGCAATAAGAAAACATCCTTGTCAGCTGGATTACCTGAAATATGCTGAAGAAAAAGATTTTGGTATGAATTCACTTCCTTATAAATCGGGAAATGAAAATCTAAGCAACAAACTACTAACGGAGGTTTCTGATCTTCATGCAAAATAGTCATTAATCCCTTGTCTATTTCCCTGAAATACCTCATTAATTCGTTTTTCAAATCAGATTCGCTATCTCCATGACCATGAAACATACCTTCTCCTTTGTTTCCCTGTTGTGTTCTAAATTGTAAACTTTTTTGTTCATAATCGTAACCAACACGATCTTCGATTTGGGAAGGTATTAAATCATTTACTTTAACCTCTGTTATACTATATCTTGTACCCTCATAGAATTTAACCTCATCCATTTTAAGAGTAAGCAAGTAAAATAACCCATCACCATTAAATAAAGGTATTAATGGTTTTAAATAAAATTCATTGGATAGGTAGTTAAATGGTTCAAAATTAATCGGCACAGTACATTTTTCAAATATACTATCTGACAGGAAAATTGCTAATCCATCTGATTGCTGTCTCCAAAAGTCGCTGTCATTTATCAATTCGTTGACAGGTTTTACAAGCTTTTCCACGTCATTTACACTCATGCCTTTCTGAATAAGTTTCAGTTTAATATCTTTTAATTGGTTTTTAAGATTTAAAGCATCTTTTCCACTAATAGTTTCTTTCCCAGCACGATGAGTGGGTATAAAAATTGAAACACAAAATGCACTATGTATTTCAGATAATTCCAGTATTTTTTTCTTTGTTATCATTGTCATATTCTTTAGTTTATAATTATTAATTTCTATACTATTTGCAGGTCGATAAATCCCTTTTTTGGTAAGTTCAACTACAACAGCATTCATGACTTGCGAACGAATAGTATGCTGAAATGTTGTAGATGATGATTGAAATCTATCAATCCCCAAAAAGTATTTTTAAATGTAAGAGTAATTCCTGCTAAAATTTTTCCTCCAATATCTTTAAAAGTAAATCCAACAACAAATATTAATACATCCGTACTTGCTAAAATACCAAAGGTGAAATAGTTAATCGCGTTTTGATATGTTTCCTGTAACTTATCCTTGACGTAAATAGAAAATTAGTGCGTGTTCATTTCGCTTTTTCTTTTTTCTAATTGTACTTCTAAATCTCGGATGGTTTCAGCTACTGATGCCTTAAAACTATCTTCAGAAGAAGATGCGAATATTCTTGGACCTGGACAACTAAGTCTGATTTCACATATTTTCCCCTTTCCGTTACTATCTTTTTCATCTTTGATAAAAACATCTGCTCTTATGAGCCAGGCATATTTTTTAGAAAGTTGCTCTATCTTTTCTAAAATGAGTTGTTCTATTGTTTCATCTTTTTCGGTTTGTACAAATTGAATTATTGATTCCATGAGTTCTCTTATTTATTTAAATTATTAATTATCGGATTAAGGGTCTTCTTTAGCATTTCCAATACCACTTGTTACCTTCCAATCTTATTGTGTTATCTTTGCATCTAACATTAGTCCTAATTGCCTTTCTTGACCGTAGTTTTTATTTTATTTTTTCCTTTATTTCTATACAATTTTGTTCAATTGTATTACATATTTTATCAATATTAACAGAAGTGCTATTATCTGAAAATGGATCAGCAAATAGGTTTGCCAATTTGTTGATTGTTAGAAAAGCTGAACTTATAATTACCATAATAGGAATTGCTAAAAACTCAAAACCACTTTCTTCGCCTCCTAAATCTATATCTCCTATGAAGAGTGGAATAAGTATAACATAAAAGCTCACTATTATTTTGGTAAATGCTGCGTAAATCATCAAAAAAGGTGTGTTTTTAATTCTCTCAGCTTTTCCCTGAATGTCATAAAAACGATTTATTTGCTTCATTAAATCACTTTTTTCTATATTTGATTTTGAAGAAAAATCATCTTCAATAGATTTTGTGACAGCTACTAGTATTTCGTTTGATATTTTGTTGTCTAAATTGATTTTAAATTCCTTGAATAACTCTATATCTTGTTTACCAAAGGTTGATTTAAAATTATCGTGCATTTCATTCTTTAGTTGTTGTATGTATAATATTGTCAAGCCAATCAATTTTTTAGCTATAGGGTTTAACTCCACCTGCTCGATATCTATAAAATTTCCAGGATTACCATAATAGGCATATATTTTTGTCACGAAGCTTCTTGTGTTGTTGGTTAATTCACCAAATATTTTCCTTGCTTCCCACCATCTGTCGTAAGCAGAGTTCATTCTAAAACCTAAGAAAAAAGCAACCGCAAGACCAAATACTGAACCTATTTGCCCTGATATTTTATAGATATGGTCACCAAAATATTCTTCAAGACTAAGCACAAGTATGGAATAGATTGTGGTAATGAGAATAAATGGCAATGCAATTTTCAATAATTGGAATAATCCTTGTTTTTCTGTCTTTAACATACTTTAATCATCATCTTTTTCATCAGTATTTTGATTATCAATTTTAGAATCATTATTTCCACTTCTAATTTCGGTATGTCGTATCTCTCCTCCTGTTGTACCTGTTTCTTTACCAAAGAATAAAACCACAAGTGCAAATACCAAAGTGATGGTATTCAAAATATTTGAGAACGACTTCTTTTTAAAACTTGCCCATAAGCCTAATAGTGAAAGTCCGCCTAGAATGTAGGATAAAATGGAAAAAGTTTCAGCCGATTCTTCGTGTGCTTCAATGTAGTTTTCAGAAACACCACTAATTTTTTCCACTATTTCTTCTGCTCCTTCGCCCGTATTTATTGCTGCAATAGCTGCTAAAGCACCAATAATAAAAATTAGTAATGAAGTGCGCTTTACTGCCTCTGATTTAGAAACAATTCCTGTAACCATCACAATTACACCAACTATAGGGAAAATGATTGGTAAATGGTTTACCACTAAATGCCAATGAGCTTCGTTCATGTCTTTTATTCCTAGAATTATATATTTATGTCAAACTATATTGATATACGAATATCCGTATATCCTAATATAACAACAAATATAACTAAATCCACGAATAAGTACAATACTATACATAAATCCATTTAGACCGCCATCCAATACCGTTCAGTATTTCTATTTAAACGCTGTTCTTGATGATGTGTGATCTTAATTCATGTCCTTGCATTCAGTTTGGCAGGGATGTTTTGGCCGTCTATGGAGTCACTCAGAGGACACGGAGTGTAAGCCTGTGCTGAGCGTAGTCGAAGTAAAAAGTCATTCTGATGACACCGAAGGTGGCAGAAGAATCCATGTTTTAATAAGAATGTCATTACGAGGAAATTTCAGCATGCTGAAATGACGTGGTAATCTCCTGGATTCTAATACCTTTTCAGAGTCATACTATGTTTGTAAAGTAAAATAATATTAGAAATAATAATTAACTTGAGAACTTTATAAACGAAGAAAAGAAAGGAGAAAGAGTAAGAC
>JAGXGG010000008.1 GCA_024636855.1 Ignavibacteriota bacterium
GACCACGTCCCAATGTTTTTAACAATCGGGCTGATCTTTGCTTTTCTTCTTCTAACCATACACCAGCTAGCCCGACAACAACAGCATCTACTTCGCTAGACTCTATACTTACTTGCTCACACAAATCTAATATCACGTTGAGAGTTCGTTCGCAAGATTCACCTACGCCTACAGCACCTATTCTAGTGCTACCGGCTTTTGACTCTGCGACTATCTTTCCGTCCCTTAGTAATATACCTCTAGTGTGTGTCCCACCGCCGTCTATGCCTATTATTGTAAAATCTTTGTTAAATTCCATTTAAAAATCTCTGTTAATTTGCTTGTTCAATTTTATATATTACAAAGTACAAATACTGTGCCATAGTATTGAACAAGCTTTAACAAATTAATTTCCCTTTGGAGGAGTCCAACCTTTGCGTGTCCATTCTATTAGCTCTATATTCACTTTACCTACGTAAACATTCATCTTAGCTAATATAGGTACGCTGGCTTCATCATCGCTGAACCACCCTTCGAATCGTCCACTCAATCCGTATAGGCCTTCCCAATCAGCTTGTCCATCGAAGTACTTTGTTCTGATAGGATAATCAACTTTATCTATATCTACACTTTCAGTTTTGTCACGAAAATTTAGCTTAGTTTCGAATAGTTGACCGTCAATCACAGTAGGGACTTTAATAGATCGCTTTAGAGTAGTATATTGTCTCGCTAAGAAGAATAGAGATGAACCATCATTAACCTTAGCTTTCAGCTTTATGTCTTGCTCATCAGTTACAGTTTTGTTTTCCCATACTTTCAAATTAAGATTCATTTTGTCATAATCCATCAATAACTGTTGGTATTCCCATTTATTATCATCTTTTTTCATATTAGATGTGAACTTATGAGAATGGTTCATAGATTGGTCAAACCATGCATTGAAAGTAGCTTTCAAATCAACGAAAGGGATTCCATCATAAGTATTGATATCAGATTGTACTAGATATACTTTCTTCCCATTATAAGTCTCAGTACCAGTAGTAGTCATCTCGATAGTACCTAATTTCACTCCTAAGAATGATACTTCATATTTCAGTTTCTCACCAACTTGCATTATGTCCTTCGGCCCAGCGTATGAGCTAAATGGTAGAGTTACAAGCATTAGTAGAGTAATTATTATCTTTTTCATTTTCTTTTTTCCTTAGTTTCAAATAAAAAACGGCTTCGCAAAAATTGGAAGCCGCAAGTTAAATATATTTTGTTTTGTTTGTTACTTCAAACTCGATATTTTGATAGCTTCGTTAAATAATGTTTTTGCTTTCTTTAGCTGTCTATCTAATACGCTTGAAACTTGCATTTGTTTGTTGCTATCCCATACTATTTTAGCAATAGTTGCTTTTAGTGCTACTTTTAGAAAGTCTTTATCCTTCGCAATATCTTCATCTTTTACATCTATTTCTTTAGCTTTTGATATCTCAACAGCTCGTTTTATCATAGCGTCAGTGATTTCGAAATTCTTGTAAAAATCTTTGAAATTATCTTCGTATTTAGCTTTGAATTTAGCTCCAGCTTCTCCTCTCAAAAATTCGTAAGTGAAATCGTAGAATATTCTCTTCATACGCATATCAACTACTGTTTCTGTCAATCTATTAGTGTCTCTTTTTACTATATAATCGGGAGTTATACCACCGCCACCAAGTACTTTTCTTCCTTTACTAGTATAGAAAATGGGAATCGAATCCATGTTAATCTTATCTTTTCCTTTTTCTTTACTTAGTGATTCTAAGCTATGTTGCAAGTTTGCACCTTCGTCTAGCTCTAACCTTCCTACTAAGTTTCGATACTCATCTTTGTCTTTGAATGGACGTTGGATGGATCTACCAGAAGGAGTGTAATAGTAAGATATAGTCAATCTAAATGCACTACCGTCACCCAAATCATATTGTCTTTGTACTAGGCCTTTACCGTAAGAAGTCTCACCAACTATCAACCCTCTATCTAAATCTTGGATTGCTCCTGATACGATTTCGCTAGCTGATGCACTACCTGCATCTACCATGACGATTAGTGGTATATCTTTTAATGAACCTCTTTCCGATGATTCAAATAGCTCGCTAAACTCTGGCAATCTACCTTCAGTGTATACGATAGTATCACCACCTTTTAGGAATTCATCAGCCATATAGAATGCTTGAGTTAGATAACCACCAGGGTTACCACGCAAATCTAATATTAGTTTTTTCATTCCTTGCGCTTTCAACTCATTCACAGCTTTTATCATCTCAGCGTGAGTATTAGCAGCGAATCTATTGATTGTAACATAGCCGATTTCATCATCTATCATATAATTAGCATCGACAGTTTCTATTGGAATTTTGTCTCTGATTATATCAAAATGAATTAGTTTTTTCTGACCTTCACGCTTGATATCAACTGCGACTTTTGTTCCTTTCGGACCTTTAAGTTTTTTTGGTACTTCAGAGCGATTCATTCCAACTGCTTCTTCGTCATCTATTTTTACTATTTTATCACCTGCCATTATACCAAGCTCCTCACTTGGGCCTCCTTTGATAGGAGAGACAACAATAATTGTGTCATCGACCATGTCGAATTCAATACCTATACCTTCGAACTCACCAGAGAAATTTTCTGATACTTTTTCCATTTCTTCTTTGTTTATATAGACAGAGTGAACGTCTAATGCCTCTAGCATACCTTTGATAGCTGCTTCATTTAGTTCTTCAGGAGTTTTTTCGATTACATAGTTGCGGTAAGCTACATTGTAAACATATTGGAATTTTTTGAGTTGTTCGTATATATTATCACCCGAAATGGCGGTGTTTATAAACATACCTAAGAATGCCCCAACGGACACTAAGCTTAAAACGAGTATAGTTTTTTTCATTATAGAACTATTTCCTTTCATATAGATTTTGATATTGTTATTAAATAACGAAGAATTGCATTCTTAGTTGCACAAACCTACTAAATTAAGCAATTATTCTCACTTCGTTATAACGACTTTTTGCGATAAACGTTTTTCTTCTGAAATAATTTGAAGTATGTAGCTACCCGATGGTACACCAGTTAAATCCACGCGGAAATCATATACACCCTCGTTCATGGGTTCGCTCATGACTTCATAGCTTATACCCAACTCATTTACCAAGTCGATTTTGATTGGTCTATCTTTATCTATACTGAGTTGCATAGACAGTTGGTCTACTACTGGATTAGGGTATATATTATCTATAGATAGTGACTTAGGGACATTATTAATTGAGATTATCAGCTCGTAATCACATCTAGAATTTGCATTGATTATTATTTCTTTAGCTTCACCATCTAGTTTGATATTCTTTTCATCACAATTAAATAATATTTTCATCTCATCCTCTAACAATTCTTCACTCGGTGCATCACCAAAGAAGCAAACTTTGAAAGGTAAAGCTGTATCAGCAGGGATTGTGAACGGTAACTGAGATTGAGGAATAAAGAAATTCAATTTTTCAGATAGTTCTATCCTATCTAGTGTGATAGGTAATAGGCCATAATTCTCTATCATTATGTCCATACATTTAGAGCCACCTATAGTATGTAAGTTATATGATATCAAATCACCACCCAAATCACTGACAAATGAAGCAGTAAACCCTTGGACTATCCCAGAAACCAAAGTATCATTACCAGCTCTATCTAGGAATTTTATTTCATAAATACCATCACTATATTTATCTATTAATGATAAATATAGTGAGATTTCTCTTTCATCCTGGACATCTACATTGATATTTAGATTTTCTGAATTGATTAATTCATAATCACCAAAACCATAATCTGTTTCTATTGTTTCATTAGCTGAGAGTAATGCATCACCACAGTCTCTAATTGCTGTACTCGTTGATGGTTTATCTACATCTGGTCTCAGAAAAAAGGCCACTGAGCCTAGATCTTCGGTATAACAACCAAATTCTAATGAGAGAGTATCAGCAAACCAACCAGGCTCAAATCCAGAAACGAAACAGACAGTAATTTCCTTTGATTCTCCTGGTTTCAATATAGTATTATTATTAACTAATTCTAATTTAGTACCACTTTTCATTTTAAGCTTACTTATATCTTTGGGAACTATGCCATAGTTCGTAATAATTAGCGTCATACATTGAGTTGTATCAAATCTAACCGTATCTTGTGAATTAGTAAACTCGTAGTTATCATTTTGACTTAAGGTAAATGTAAAACCTTCTATAATAGAAGTATCTCTTTTAACAGAACCCGATGAGTCAATGGCATAAATATTAAGCAATCCATCCTGATATTTGTCAATTAATTCAATACGTGCGGAGTAATTTGTTTTTGAAGAATCAACTACAAAATAATTGAGGTTTGAAATATTAGTTACTATAACCGAATCGAGTCCACTATCTTTCCTGTTTATCTCGCTATATGAAAAACTCAACTTATCACAATCTAGAGGTGTACTAGCGAATGCTGGTGGATTCCAATCTAATTCCTCTAATCCAAGACCACCAACATAACCATAAGAATTAGTTTGCCCATAGCCATAGACACAGATTCCAAAATTAGTATCAGCAGTAATAAAGTGAGAGCCACCACTTACTTTAATATTCGCGTAAGAGTACTCAATCCCTTTTATAGGTTGGAATGTACCAACTACAGGATTATTGTCTAATCTTAGACTATTCCTAGATACAGTTGGAACAATAATATTCACATAATGTTGATTATAATTAGTTGCCAAATCTACATTTAAGAATTTATATTCTCTTAAAAATTGACTTTTTGGTGGAAATAGAACCATAAATGGATCACTAGAATTAATAGAGCCATTTTGAGAATTTGTTGCCTGACTTGACTTTTTATATAATGAAGCCCTAATTGGTTTGTCTGCGCTTACGAATATAGGTTCGATAATTGGTTGAGTGATTTTTTCCCCTCTATTCAATTTCGTAAATGGGACTCCCGCAAAATATATCTGAGTGTCATCGTAAGCAACAGTAATTTTAGTTATATCATTGTCTTTATTATCAATATTTCCTGGTTGAAAAAAAGGGACTATGAAAACATCTCTACCCCAAGCCTCTAAAGGAATCATTTGAGATAATAAGTAATCCCTAGATGCATATTCTGTGAAGGGAATATTTGCTCGTTGATGACCACCAAAAACTGCTACTTTTTTATCTGTTCTAACTCTTGTCCCTGTCAAATCTGATTTCGGGTCAGTCACAAAACTATCAGAAACATTTGCTTGTACTAAATAAACCTCGCCTTTATTAAGAACTATGTTCTGTGTATCTTTATCATTTCTCAAAGTATTAGTTGTTGGCTCGATGGTAACATTTGTATTGTCTTCTGTACCTACTACTATGAATTGTGATGGTGTATTTTGATTTTGAAAAACATCAGAATAGAAGTTGGATTCATAAGAAAACACGAAATAATTTTTACCTAGTGCATCAGCTGGATAAACTAAGCAGGCATCACTTGTGTAGCGTGCTTCATTATGAATAACAACAGTTACATCGTCTTCAGAAGTTAAACGAAAAGTAATATCTCTAATTTGTTCTGCATCACCACCACTATTTAATATTCTCCCAGAATTATTTTGACCTAAAAGTTCATAGATAGATGGCTCAAATGAAATAGTTTCTACTTGATTTGGGTTGTTAATAGTGAAATTAACATTCGAAGTCACTCCAAATCTATTTGTACATTCTATTACACCTTTTGTAGGTACCTTACTAGATACAAATACATAGAGGGAATCATTTTCATTGCCTGCATGCCAGTTAGGCATAAAAGCAAAATAAAATTCTCTCCCAGCATTATCAATACCTGTTTGAGCAGAAGAGTGTCCTAATATTGAAAATAGGGCAATAACGATAAAAACTGTTAGCTTTGTAATGACTTTCATTTTCAATTTTAATTATATTATGAAAAAATTAACCTACGAAGAACTGCTGAAAGAACGGAAAACTGTCGAACAAGCAATAAATGCCAATAGATTTCCTATCAATATTATTGTAGATAATGTTCGCTCTATCTACAATGTCGGTTCTATATTTAGAACTTGTGACTCTGCACTTGTTAATCAAATAGCTCTTTGTGGTATGTCGCCATGTCCACCACGCGAAGAAATCTCTAAAACAGCACTAGATTCCGAAAAATCAGTTCCTTGGAAATACTTCAAAGACACAGTTGATGCTGTAAAAGAAGCAAAAGCAAATGGTCATACGGTACTTGCACTTGAGCTAACAGATAAAGCCAGAAGCTATACAACTATAAAAAAATTCGAATTCCCTCTTTCAATAGTAGTCGGCAATGAACTAACTGGCATCAGTAATGATGTATTAGAGCAGTGCGACGGCGCTATAGAAATACCTATGTTTGGCGTAAAACATTCATTAAATGTAAGCGTCAGCACAGGGATTGTATTGTTTGAAGCCTTAAGAACTTATTTTAGTTTCTTTACTCCAAACTCTTAATACACTAACACAATATATAAAAAATAGTTACAATTATGAAAATAAAAATTGCAATCCCAGATAATCCTATATACAGAGAACTGTTCTTCAACGCTGAAGCAGTCTCCAAAGAGTTCGGTATATCACTAATTAGAACTAATGAACGTGAAGTGGCCAAATTATTCGAGAATAATCGAGTAGATGTCGCATTTTTGACACCTATGGACTATGGTAGAGGTACCAAGATTTCTGATTATAGAATTGTACCTGCTAATGTATATGCTGTAAATGGTTATAGCCGTATCGCTTCTACTTTTTTCAAACCTGGATTAAAGACTATAACTAGCTGTGGCACGCCAACATCTAATGATTTTATTATGTCAATAGGTAGGATACTATTAGCAGAGAGATACAATATAATCGTAGATTTGGTAGAGACTAAATCTGATAAAAAAGATGAAATATTATCCGAGTTTGACTCAGCTATTCTCTGGAAAAAGAACTTCGTAGATGATACTGCCTTGGATATAACAGAAGACTGGTTTGACACATACGCTATGCCACTTGTTATGGGTGCTTGGGTTACGAGACACCAAGAAGAGCCAGAGGATTTGACAAGAATATTACGCCTGTTCGAATCGGATTCATTGCACGGTACCAAAAAAGTAACGGATAAACCTAATGAAGAATATGACCCCAGAGAAGGAGAAATACTTTATACTTGGGACGACGAAATGGAAAAATCTTATGATGCATTACTTGAAATTTTATTCTACCATCAGCTAACTAATGAGATGGCGACAGTAAAGATAATGGGAGACGAGTTAACTAGTCCAACAGATGATACTATCATATTTTCTCCGGACAAAGAGGAAGACGAGAATCAATAAATACAAAGCATTTACCCGAGTGAATCTCTAAAGTAAAACTATCCATTTTTGCTATATTTCTAGCACCTTCACGTGTGCCCATTTCGAGGTATTCCTTGTCTAGTTCCCACTTTAGATTCTTAGTTGTGAGCATAGCTATTGGGTAAGGAATAAGTGACACCAATTCATTTTCTCTAACTTCAAATATTGAGGAATTCTCGACTAAAAAAGAATATCTCCCCTGATGATAAATAGTGAACTCAAATTCGGAAGTATATTTCATCAGAACACTAGTATTATTCATTGTGTGCTCTAGCAACCCACCAGTAAATCCGATTATCAGTATATTGCTATAACCTTTACCAGATATATACTGGATACACTTTTCAAAATCATTAGTATCTTGTCTTTCTATTTTTATAAATTTTGTCTGGTTATCATCATGTAGACAATCTACAGAGTCCATATCGCCAACTATAGCCATTGGGTGTATATCAAGCTTATTCAGCGAGTTGTAAGCACCATCGGCAGCAATAAGTGGGATCCCATCTAGCAAATCGAATATTTCTTTACTAGGAATCTCACCATTTAGACAGATAGCTAAGTCAAATTTCTTATTTTTGAAAATGTATTCATTCATAATCTCAATCTAAGAATAATGTACGACTTGCTAATAAAACAATTGCCACATGTACTAGAGGGTGAAACTAACGTAATCACTAACTTTGCTAATTTTTCAGCACTACTTTTCAACTCTATGGAGAATGTGAATTGGGTTGGGTTCTACGTATTCACAGGCAAAGAACTATTATTAGGCCCATTCCAAGGGAAGCCCGCCTGCGTTAGGTTACAACTTGGCAAAGGTGTTTGTGGAACTTCATTCGCTACTAACGAAACATTAGTCGTAGATAATGTAGATGAATTCCCAGGTCATATTGCTTGCGATGCCGAATCCAAATCGGAAATTGTAATTCCCATAGCTAAGGATGGGGATCTGTATGGAGTGTTGGACATAGATAGCCCTAAATTATCGAGATTTGATGAAAATGATAAGAAAAATCTAGAAATTTTATTAAATTTACTCGTTGAGAATTCGAACATCGAGGAACTATCAAGAATTTATTTAGATACTTAGTATTTCTGATCGCTACTCAGCTATACAGCAATGTAGTAGTCAATGAAATTCAATTCGCTCCGACTTCACCCGAGCCAGAGTGGATAGAGCTATATAATACTAGTTCTGAGAATATAGTTTTCGATAATTTCACAGTAACAGATAATGCAACAACTACCGACCCTATAACTCTCGAAATTCCTGCTTACAGTTTCATTGTAATCACCGAGAAACAAAGTGAATTATTACAGCTTTACAATATTGACTCTAGTTTAGTAATAGAATCTGATCTACCTACTTTCAATAATACTGATGATTTGGTGCTTATTGCTAATAACGGAATTACGTTAGACTCTGTTCAATATGATTCAAAATGGGGAGAAAAAGGAAAGAGCTTGGAACGAAGAAAATACTTCGATTCGAGTAATTCACAGTCCAATTGGGGTACTAATGAAAAGACTGGGACTCCTACTTCTATAAACAGTATAGCAGCTTACTATGACCTAGCTTTGATTGATGCTACGCTAGACCCTGGAGGAGTGAGGTTAGTTATCGAAAACAAAGGAAACATAGAATCACTCATAAGTAAAATTGACGTACTAGTAAATGGCATCTTCATTGATGATTTGACTCTTAATGCAATACCTCCAGCTTCAGATATTGAAGTCTTTATTGACTTTAGTATCATAGACTACGTCCCTTTAGTAGAAGACAAATTGGAAGTCATTATCCAATCGGACGAGGATATAAATATAAGAAATAATAAGTTTGATATATTCATACCTAAATCCACCCAGTTTGGTGATGTTCTTATAAATGAAATAATGTATGATGTAGATGATACACGAATTGAGTTTATAGAACTATATAATAATTCGCAAGACGATATTCAGATTTCAAATTGGTCTATAGCTGATGAATTGGATTTGAAAAATGGTAGATACAATCAAATAATTACAAATATCAACTTACCACCAAATGAATATGCTGTTATAGTTTGCGATGAATCTGTATATGAATTGATAGATGAATCGAAATGGGGTAAAGTGCTCTTTACGAAAAAGAAATTCAATCTAAATAATAGTACAGATATTATAAACATATACAATGAGCAAAAGCTATTAATTGATTCTATAGAGTACTCAGACACTTGGCACGAAGACTACCTAAATTCGACTAAGAATATTAGCTTAGAAAAGGTAAGGCCATCACTAAAATCAAGCGATGGTGGCAATTGGAAAACTTGCACAGATGAGAGTGGCTCTACAACACTAGCTATTAACAGTTACAGCAATAATACTACATCTAATAATAACATTAGTATTGTACCAAACCCATTTTCCCCAACATCTTCATCGAAACCATATGTATTAATAGAGTTTAAACTACCTTTCGATAATGCATTATTAGATTGTGATATTTACTATCCCAATGGGACTTTGGCAGTTAGTCTAACTAAATCCAAATTCGTATCTGACTCAGGTACACTCAGTTGGAATGGACGAAATGACAATAATGCTGTATTGCCTATTGGCCCCTATATCGTTATGATAGAGGCAACAGATCAAAATTCAGGCGAGAGCCAAATACTAAAAGCAGTGGTAGTATTAGCTCAGTAGTTACTATACTATTTATTGACAATCGCAAACTTAACTACTTGAGTGCTCTCATTAGTGGAGGACACAGCATATAATAAATAAACTCCTGGGGAAGCATCTTCGCCATGTTCGTTTTTACCATCCCATGTAGTTTTACGGCTATTAACGTTTAATGATCTTACTAACTCACCATTGATAGTAACTATTCGTAAATCTGAATTCTCAGCCAAACCGTCTATTGTAAGCAATTTATTTTTCTTTGTATCGAATGGCTGTGGATATACTTTCATATCATATTCAGCTATCGGTTTTACAGCGTTAGTTTGAACACTATACAAACCTTTGTCTGTGCCTACATACATTTTCCCTGAATTCTCATCATAAGCTAATGCAAATAGATTATTCGTAGGTAAAGGACTATTATCAGTTGTTATAGTTTGTAATACATTCTCCCCATCTGGATCAACTACAATCAAACCACTAGCAGTTGCTATCCACTTATTATCAAGAGCATCCACAACTATTTCCCTTACGTTTAAGTTAGCAAGTGACCTGATATTCACAAATATTGGAGTGCTATTATTCATAACAGCAGAAGGGTTTATAATTCTATTTACACCGCCTATTGTACCTATCCAAAGTGTTCCTTCCTTATCAAAGGCAAGAGCTTGCTGGTTGTTACTAATAATTCCAGAATTATTTACTGTAAACAAACCGCATACATCATCGGATTTATCTGATAATGTTCTCATTTCATTGTAGTAAGCTAGCCCTACTGCTACTTCAGTACCAGAGAAGGTAACATCGGTACCCGCGGAAGCTACCCATTTAGTTCCATTGAAATCAACAGCTGATTTGTACATTACACGTCTAGTAGAGCCGGCACAATTGTACAATGTCTCGTAATTGCCCGTGGGTGTTCTAACGACAAACAATGGGCCCGAACCGTCATTTCCCCAATTCACTATCCACATATTGCCAAAATCATCTTCGAAAACATCACCAGGAATTACAAAATTACCTGATCCACCCGTCCCTACTAATGGACTATTTGAAGCCGATATGTTTTCGATTGTTACGTCACCCCCTGGTGGTATAAGGTACAAACCCCCGCCATAGGTACTCGCAGTTATAGTACCATCTTTTAGTTCATTTACATTTACTACGCTATTAGCTTCGAATTCTGGATTGGTGCTTCTGTTGTAATAATCCCAAACTCCATTTCTGAAACTCATCACACCATTACCAGTGAAATTACCTGTGCCTATCCATAGAGAACCGTCCTTTGAAATATGTATGTGCGCAATACCATTAGATAATGGTGAATTTGGTACTATAGAAAGATTGGTATCTTGCTTTGCTATTATTAGACCCGATTTGGTAGCTAAATAAACATCTTCACTATTCTCTGAGAATTGAATATCATTGATAGGGTCGTCTACTTCTGTCAAGCGTATATCACTTGGGTAGTCTCGTATATCTCTCTCACGGAAGAAGTAAAGCTTACCATTTTTAGAATCTAGGCCAAATATATCTTTAGTTGAGTATTCGAATACTGATTGCAGATTCTCGCCATCCCAACTGTATATACGGTCACCAGATGTAGCGTATAGTGAGTCGTTAACCCATTCTATATCTAGTATATCTTCGTCATAAAATGACTCTGATGGAGTGATTGATTTCCAATCATCGCGATTAGCTAAGCTATTATCTAAATCAGCATAGACTACACCTGCTGAAGTAGCTAGCCAAATCTTATTATCATGAATTTTTATAGTGCGTGCTTCTGTACCTACGTTTAGGTCACCGAACCGCTTTACGTCCTCAATAGTTACATTTTCTTTGTGGTTGAAGACAACTAGACCAAACCCACCGGCTATATATAGCTTATCTTCGTATGGTAGGATACTATTGATATTTGCTTTTACAAAACCAGCATTTTGTATATCGTATATAGCTGTCCAATCCCCATTTTCATATATATCGAAGACTCCGTCATTATATCCTACAAAGACTTTATCCGATTCTTTCTGATGGACTATATACTTGGCATCTATTCTACTCAGACCAGTTACATTGGTGAATTGTACGATTTCATCGGTATTCAGATCAGCAAAATATACACCGCCACTTGTAGCTGCATAGATTCTATTATCGTCTTGATGAAGGGAGTTGACATTATACATAGATGTATAAGCCTCCCAATTAGTGAGCTGTATCTCTTGAGAAAAAAGGTTAATTGTACATAAGGAAACCATTAGTAATGTTAATATTCTAAACATTATTCAACCACGCTTTTATTATTTTCTAAACCTTAGTAGCAACTATTTATATTACTAACCTTTTATTTGTTCTAAAATTGTAATCATCTTCAAAGTAGTCTCTGCCGATTCGTAACCTTTATTACCCTTAGCACCACCAGCACGAGCAAAAGCTTGCTCGGAAGTATCAGTCGTGAGTAACCCAAAACCAATAGGGACGCCTGTTTCGAGCATAGTATCCGTAATACCGCGAGAGCAATCACCTGCCACAAAATCAAAATGTGGTGTTTCGCCTCTGATTACACAACCAAGAGCTACTATACCATCATACTTTTTTGACTTTGCCAAAGCGTTACAAGTTAACGCTATCTCATAAGCTCCATCAACAGTTACGACCGTTATGTTTTCGTCCGAAATACCATGCTTAGTTAGAGCTTCTATACTACCCGAAAGTAACTTTTCTGTAATTATTTCGTTCCAGTTTGTAGTTATTACGGCAATCTTATAATTTTTGTTCACTTTTATTGAAGATATTTTATTCATACGTAATCTTTTTTAGTTAAAAGACATTATTTATGTAAGTTTGTAACTTGTAAAAAGTGAAAATAACATTTTATTAAATCTTAAAGGAATATTTATGAAAATAATTAACCTACTAGTAATCGGACTTGTGTTTTTTAGCCTTGCATGCAGCGATACTAACGCTCAAGTAGAATTGAAAACAAAACAAGATTCACTAGCTTACGCTATCGGTAATCAATGGGGTAAAAACCTAAAGACTGATGACCTTATGTTGAATACTGATCTAATCAAACTAGGAATCGATGATTCATTCAAAGATGCTGCGAAGCTAACAGACGAACAAATTCAATCAGTTTTGATGACTTTGCAATCTGAAATTCAAGAAAAAAGAATGAAAAAGCAACAAGAAGCGGCTTCTAAAAACATCAAGAAAGCAGAAGAGTTTATGGCTGCTAATAAAACGAAAGAAGGCGTACAAACTACTGCTAGCGGTTTACAATACAATGTATTGAAAGCTGGTACTGGCAAAAGCCCAGTAGCTACTGATAAAGTAGAAGTACACTACCACGGTACATTGACTGATGGTTCTGTATTCGATAGTTCTGTACAAAGAGGTGAGCCTATAACTTTCCCTCTTAATGGTGTTATACCAGGTTGGACTGAAGGACTTCAGTTGATGAAAGAAGGTGGTAAAGTTAGATTCTTTATCCCTCCAGCATTAGCTTATGGAGCTCAAGGTTCTGGAGCTATTGGCCCGAACGAAGTCTTGATATTCGATGTAGAATTGATTAAAGTTAATCCTACTGCTAAGTAATATCATACTCAATGATAGATTACATGAAGAGCTGCCTAATAAGGTGGCTCTTTTTTTTGGGCTTTATAAAACAAATTGCCCTTACTTATATCTCTAAATAATAGATATTCAATTACTAGGTAATTTCTGAGCGGCAGCTCTATACACATCGCTTATATGGAGTGTCACACCTGCCAAAAGCCAAGTAGTATAAACAATTAGCTTCGTAATTAGAAGGATAGAATCTCCATTAAATCCAACTGCAGTAATTGTAAGTAGCAATTCACTTATCAGGAACACGACTAGATAGAATAATATTATTCTTTTGTGTGATGACTGAGTAGTTAATCCCAAATCATCTGCAATTTTCATAAAGAAGAATGGAGTAACTATACCCAAGAATACAAGATGTAAATACCCTATTACCAAATTTCGATTGTAGTAAACATACATAGCAACTTCTTGTATTGAACCAGCTAAAGCAAAGAAAATCTTAAGAACGAACAGAGCAAAAATCACCTTCATTATCATAGATTTGAATCTATCTTTAGTCCGAAGGTGTACGAATATGTCTTTGCTTATTAGAAATATAGCATGGAATTGCATCAGTGAGGATAACACTGAAATAATGTTAATCACCCACCCTGGGTCTGTCCATAAAGTCGAAAGACTAAAATTCAGAACTGTAGAAATCACAAACAGATTATATGCTCTCTGCCAATTATCTTCATCTTTTGCTTTTATACTATAAGCTATAAGGCTTACTATTGACAATACAAACCAGCCATTATACTGAAAATGTATATAGAAATAAATTGCCAAATCGTACCATATAGTATCTTTCATCCCATTAACTATTATAGGTGCTAATGAGAATGGCCCGATAGATGAAATCACCATGAATAGAACAGCAGCCATAGCGAATTTTCTATGTATTGACTTGTCCCCTTTTGTATCTCGATATAGGAATACAGCGAATATATATGAGAGTAGTATATGCATTGTAGAGAATATAATAGAACCAATTGCATAACCTTGGAATGGGAAAGTAAGAAGCATGCCAACTACACTAACGTTCAAGGCAACAAATAAATATCCGTATTTTTTCTTTTCTAGCAAATCGTATTGCTTTAGCATGAAATAGTAGATGATATTGAATATCCAACCAAGGAAAGCCAAGTGAGAATGAGTATGCAGAAAGTATTTATAGTTAAACCAAGTACCCATACCAAAGACAAAAGAACTTCTAATAACTGCCGCAAAGATAACTGCTATAGCTAGCCAAATCAGAGAGATTATTATATAATGTTTTTTAGTTAATTGCAAAGTTTTAGCACTTAGAGATTTATCCAAATGTTAATTTATAGATTTACCTAATCTTAATCAAATGCAAATATCTGATTTACTATAATTTAGCTTTATAACTATCAAAAAATGATTGCAAATCGACATTTCCACCTGAAATTATAAGGCCGACATTTTTATCAGCGAAGAGTTTCTTATATCTTATAACTGCAGCCAATACTACTGCAGAAGATGGTTCTACTACTATTTTCATCCGTTCGTATATCAACCTCATAGCGCTAAGTATTTCATTATCTTCTACTAGTAGAATATCATCTACATATTGCTTTATATAGCCGTAGTTCAATTCACCAAGTGAGGTAAGTAGTCCATCACATATTGTTTTCGGATTAGTAGAAGGAACTAAAGTATCCGAGTAGAAAGAACTATGTGCATCATCAGCACCTTTTGGTTCAGCAGCATAAACTTTAATACTTGGGTTTATTCCTTTACTACAAATCGCAGTTCCTGATAGCAACCCACCTCCACCTACTGGAGCTAATACTACATCTAACTCTGGATAGTCGCTCAGGAGCTCAAGAGCCGCTGTCCCTTGCCCAGCGATTATCTCTTCTCTATTATAAGGATGTACGAATTCGGCACCCGTTTCACTTACTATTCTCTTGAGGGTTGATTCTCTAGCTTTCAAATTTGGTTCACAGAAAGTGATTTCTGCACCGTAGTCACGAACTGCATCTATCTTCACTTTTGGAGAATTACTTGGCATCACAATATATGCAGGAACTCCGATTTCACGAGCTGCCAAAGCCAATGCTTGTGCGTGATTCCCCGACGAATGAGTTGCTACTCCTTTTGCCAGTTTCTCTTTCGGTAGTAAGAGTATTGCATTCGTAGCACCTCGATATTTGAATGCTCCTACTCTCTGGAAATTTTCGCATTTGAAGAACAACTTGGCTCCAACTAGTGAATTTATCTGTGAGCTAGTCAGTACAGGAGTTCTATTTATTCTGAAAGAAATCCGTTTGTGAGCTTCAATTATATCCGTGATAGTTATTGGCATTTATTTTTTTACTTTTTATTACAATTAGACTTCATCAAACTAAATAAATAATTAATAAAAAAGGCAGAACATCTATTCGATATTCTGCCTTATTCTTTTATAATATTCTTGGGTTATTATTTTACTAATCCAAACTCTTTACCGACTTCACCGAATACTTCTAGTATTTTGTCTAGGTGATGCTTTTCGTGAGTAGCCATATAGCTAGTACGCATCATACTCATATTAGGTGGTACTCCCGGAGGAATAAACGCATTAACGAATACGCCTGCGTCATACAAACGTCTCCACATCATTAGTGATTTTTCGACATCACCTACAATTACTGGCACAATAGCCGTCAAGCTATCTATTATCTCAAATCCAAGTTCGTGGAATCCAGCTCGCATATAGTCTGCATTTTCTTTTAATTTAGTTACTCTCTCTGGCTCTCTTTCCAATACATTGAGCGCAGCTAATGTAGCAGCACAAGATGATGGTGTAGGGCTAGCACTGAATATAAGTGCAGGTGAAGTGTGTTTAACAAAATCAATCACCTTACTCGGCCCAGCTACGAAACCACCCAATGATGCAAATGTCTTAGAGAATGTACCCATTATCATATCTGTTTCTTCTACTAGTCCGTAGTGGCTAGAAGTACCACGACCGCCAACTCCTACCACGCCAGTAGCGTGAGCATCATCTATCAACACTCTTGCATTATATTTTTTTGCTATTTCTAATAACTCAGGTAAGTGAACTAGTTCTCCAGTCACTGAGAATACACCATCAGAAACTAATAATTTACCTGCTTCTAGAGGTAAGTTGCTTAGTACTCTTTCTAGGTCATTCATATCATTGTGTTTGTAACGCACAAGGTCAACAAATGCACCTTTGGCCATCATAGCACCATTAATTAGACAAGCGTGATTTTCCTTGTCCATGATGATATATTCGCCTTTAGTAGGCAAAGCAGAGATAGTACCAATACCAGTTTGGTATCCTGTACTGAATAGCAATACTTCCTCGAAGCCGAGATATTTTGCTAATCTATGCTCTAGCTCAATATGCAAATCTAGTGTACCGGTTAGGTATCTAGAACCCGAGCAACCAGTACCGTATTTTTCTATCGCTTTTATTGCGGCTTCCCTAACTTCGGGATGAGCAGTTAGTCCGAGGTAGTTGTTGGAGCCTGCCATAATAACTTTACGGCCTTCCATACTTACAACTGGACCTTCATTCTCTTCTACAGCTCGAAAGTAGGGATATATCCCTTTCTCTTTTGCTTCATCTGCCACATGAAAACTATACGCTTTGTCGAATAAATCCACTTTTACCTCTTTTCCTAATCTTCTGTTTCAATTTTAAAAAACAAATATAATCAAATAATAGTTCACAGAAAAAACATAAGATATTCACACCTAATTAATTAATGGTGGAATCCACAAATGTTTTTTCATATCTACACTATCTCCTATGAATACCACTCCCTCTGATTCGAGCATCTCATGCATGTATGTTGGTGTTGGGAAGTGCATTTTACCAGTTAGCTCACCCAATCTATTCACCACTCTGGGGGCAGGTATATCTGACGACAATTTGGTACTATTGAGTGCCCAGCCCACATATCTTGCCGAAGATTGTAAACCAATAGCTTTGGCAATTGCGCCATAAGTTGTTACTTTGCCAATTGGTATTTGCTTCACTATTTTGAATATATTTTCGTTTACAGACATAATTATGATTACCGAACCAATAAAATTCTTCGAGTTTCTGAACAATCGACTCAAATCTGATCTGCCAGGTGCGAAAGCACACATCAAAATGGCACCTTTCGGCGATTTGGAGCGATTGAACAATAATATACCAAGAACTGACGCTAAAAAGAGTGCAGTTCTCCTACTCATAAACGAACAAATGGAGCTTTTGTTCACTCTCCGAAGTACTAAGTTACGCAAACATAGTGGGCAAATTTCTTTCCCTGGTGGGAGAGCTGACGAAGGCGAGAGTTTCGAGCAAACAGCACTCCGAGAAACAGAGGAAGAAGTCGGAATTAGTAGTAGTAGAATAGAGCTGGTAGGTAGAATGTCTGGACTATACGTACCCCCTTCTAATAATATAATCCAACCATTAATAGGGCGAATTCCTAATAGCGTAGACCTTAGGCTAAATCCTGATGAAGTAGAAGAGGCATTCTATGTACCATTGGAGAGTTTCCTCACTGATGAAAAACTAAAGACTAAGAATACAGTTTATAATGGCAAACCTTTCGTATACCCTTATTGGGATGTGCATCACACCGTACCTCTTTGGGGAGCTACTGCAATTATCATGAGTGAGTTTATCTACTTAGTTAATGAGTTTAGGGAGAGTTGATAGTTGTTAAGCGAATACTTATACTTGCCATACCGAGCTAAAGAGAATTAGATACATTTACGATTGGTGGAGAAAAGAATATTAATTTATAGCTGAATTTTAACATCTTGGTTACCGCTTTCAGATTCAATTCTCAAAAAATATTGACCCGTTGGAAGTTCGTTTGGTATGTTAAATTCTATTTGATTTTCACCTTCATTTATGAATATATTATTCCTTATATCTAATGTTTTTTGTCCAATTATATTATAAAGACTTAAATTAATATTCATGTTATAAACTGAATTTACTATTAAATTAAATTCTCTATTTTGACTTGGATTGGGTGATATTTTTACATCAGGGAATAAATGAATATTTTCTTCTCTGTAATTATTCTCTACATTAGTTTTACTGTCATATTTAATAGAACCAGAATTAAAAATAGAAGTTCCAATAAATGATTTGTTTGTTTCTGAGTAAATTACTTTGATTGATGAAGGGAAATTCAATTTATCTTTATCAACTACTATACTATA
>JAGXGG010000070.1 GCA_024636855.1 Ignavibacteriota bacterium
CACGATAGTGTGATTGAAGATTATGTGCATATTTCTCCTGGGGTAAGAGCTGCAGGAAGTGTAAGCATAGGAAAAGGTACGTGGTTAGGAATAGGCAGTGTTGTAAGCAATAACGTGAACATATGCAGTGGTTGCAAAGTAGGTGCAGGGGCTGTGGTGGTTAAGGATATTACTGGGCCTGGGACTTATGTTGGGGTTCCAGTGAAAAAGATAGATTAAATGTTATGGGGAGAAGAGAAAAATGGAATTACTCTTTAAAATACTTTTTTACGTAAGCGCATTTATTATAGTTTGGGCAATGGTCGGATATCCAATATCGTTAAAGATTATTGGTAAGATTTATAAGTCTAGAACACTTCTGAAGGACTATAACCATCAGCCAACAGTAACAGTTATGGTTGTAGCTCATAATGAAGAAAAAGTAATTCTTGAAAAACTCCATAATATCATTGAACTTGATTACCCCAAAGAGAAGATTGAGTTTTTAATATCATCAGATAATAGCACTGATAGAACGAATGAAATAGTTAAGAAATTTATTGCTGATCATTCTGGATATAACATAAGACTATATGAAGTTAAAGCACGTATGGGAAAAACTAATGCGCAGAATGAAGCACAAAAAACGGTAGTGACAGAGTATCTTGTGATGACGGATGCAAATTCAATGATGGATAAAAATGCTGTTATAGAATTAATGGCTGCTTTTACTTCAGATGACATTGCATATGTCTCTGGACGACTTTCCATAGTGAATCAGGAAGCTAGTGATGTAAGTAACGCTGAAGCAAGTTACTGGGATAGTGATTTAGCAGCAAGAGAAATTGAAGGAAGGATACAAACCATTACTGCTGGAAATGGAGCTTTGTATGCATGTAGAACAAAAGATTATTACGATTTTAATCCTATTCAATGTCATGATAGTGCAATGCCTCCAATGTATGCACTTGAAGGTAAAAGAGCAATAGCAAATCATGATGCAATCGCGTATGAAAAAGCAGGAGAAGTCATAGAAGATGAATTCGGTCGAAAAGTAAGAATGAACCGGATTATTCTTAAGCACATTTTACCTGATATTAGGATTCTGAATGTCTTCAAGTATGGTTGGTTTTCTTACTTTTATTTTGGTCACAGGACTTGTAGATATTTACTTTGGATATCACATCTTTTGCTTTTAGTATCAAGTGCTTTACTGATCAGAGAATTTTGGGTTTATTCAATTGCATTTTTAGGACAAACTATATTTTATTTATTAGCTTTTTTGCGAGTAGTTACAAAGTCACAGAATAAATATATAACTTTGATTTACTATTATACAGTTACAATAATCGCTCAGTGGGTTGGAGTTTATCGAATAATAACTGGTAAAGCTAAACCGTTTTGGGCAAAAGCTGAGAGTACAAGATAGGGGGATGAATTAATGAAAATAACTATCGCAGGAATTGGTTATGTTGGATTATCTAATGCCATACTTTTAGCACAAAACAATGAAGTAATAGCACTCGATATTATAAAAGAAAAAGTTGACTTGATCAACAACAAAACGTCTCCAATCATCGATCCTGAGATTGAAGAGTATCTAGCAACTAAGTATCTCAATTTGAGGGCAACTACTGATAATTATGAAGCATACAGGGAAGCTGAATATGTCATTATTTCAACACCAACGAACTACGATCCTGATAAGAACTACTTCAATACAAGAACAGTAGAAGCAGTCATTGCAAATGTGCTATCGATTAATCCAGATGCTGTAATGATTATTAAGTCTACGGTGCCAGTAGGATATACGGAATCCATCAAAGAAAAATTTGATACAGAAAACATCATCTTCTCACCAGAGTTTTTAAGAGAAGGTAAGGCACTGTATGACAATCTTTACCCATCTAGAATAGTAGTAGGAGAGCAGTCCGATAGAGCTAAGATATTCGCTGAACTCCTAGCAGGAGGGGCAATTAAGAAAGATATTTCAATCCTTTATACGAATCCTACAGAAGCAGAAGCCATTAAACTCTTTGCTAATACTTATCTCGCAATGAGAGTAGCATTTTTTAATGAACTAGATTCTTACGCTGAAGTAAGGGGCTTGGATTCACAACAAATTATTGAAGGTGTCGGACTTGATCCACGTATAGGAACCCACTATAATAACCCTTCATTTGGTTATGGGGGCTATTGCTTGCCTAAGGATACAAAGCAATTATTAGCAAATTACCAGGACGTCCCTCAAAACATAATGACAGCGGTAATAGATGCAAACCGTACGAGAAAAGACCATATCGCTGATATGATTATTAAGAGAGAACCTACGATAGTAGGAATCTATAGACTTACTATGAAGATGGACTCTGATAACTTTCGTCAATCGGCAATCCAAGGTGTTATGAAGCGCATTAAGGCTAAAGGCATTGAGGTTGTAGTGTTTGAACCAGCACTTAATGAAGATGAGTTCTACAATTCAAGAGTCATTAAAGACTTTGATGAGTTCAAGAAAATCTCTGATGTGATTGTTGCCAACAGACTATCTGATGAGATTAAAGATGTAGTGGACAAAGTGTATACAAGAGATTTATTTAGTAGAGATTAGCATTATAAATGAGTGTAGAGGTGAATTATGAATATAATTTTTGTTAGTGGTTTATATAGAAATGATATACAAAGTGAAATTAACAAAAAATCAAAGAAAATGCCTTACTTTGCAGCTAATACACATCAATGGGCTTTAGTCAATGGGTTGGAGATGGTGAATCCTGGGAGGGTTAGAATTCTTAACGCTATGCATCTTAAAAGTTATCCCAGTTATGAAGATGTTTATATAAAAGGGGGGGAATGGACGCACAATGACAAAATTAGTAATGAAGATGTTGGTTATTTGAATATATTTGGATTAAAACATTTTTGGAAAACAATTAATCTATATCTAAAGCTGAAGAGAATGTTAAATGATTATCCTGATGAGAAGGTTGTAGTAATAACTTATGGAATACATACGCCATTTTTGCTTGCTGCATATTTGAATCTTAAAAGAATTAAAAATTCTAGTGTCAAATGGTGTTCAATTATACCAGAAATCCCATTGCATTATATTGGTTCTAAAGAAAGGGGTCCTATTTACAATTTTTTAAAGGGCATAGACTGGAAAATATCTTTAAACTTGACACGGAAATCCGATATGTTTCAGGTTTTAACTGAAGAGATGGTTTCCTTGATGAAAATACAAGACAAACCCTATATTTTAATAGAAGGTATATTTGATAAAAATCAACATATTAAATCCAAGACGGAACAATTAGAGGAAATGAAAAAGAATAATAATAAGATTGTTTTATACACGGGTACAACGAGTAAAAGGTTTGGAATTTTAGAGTTGATAGAAACATTTACCAATATACAAGATCCGAATTACAGATTGGTAATTTGCGGAACAGGTAGTGGTGATGAGGATATAAAAAAATACATTGAGTTTGATCAGAGAATAATTTGGAAAGGATTTCTTCCAAGAGAATCCATATTAAAAATGCAAGAAGAAGCCGATGTTTTAGTAAATCCAAGAATGCCTGATCATGAGTTTACAAAATATTCTTTTCCGTCTAAGACAATGGAATACTTATACTCTGGCACACCCGTTTTGATGCATAAGTTACAGGGAATACCAGATGAATATGATAGATATATAAACTGGTTTGAGAACACTAATTATGAAGATATGGCTCAACAGATAGTCGAAATTGCAAGTTGGACCGATGTCCAAAAGAAGGCATACAAAGAGAAGGTTCAGAAGTTTATAGAGATAAATAAATCAGTTGACAATCAAGGTAAACGGTTTTATGAATTTCTATTAGATAATTGATAACACATGATGGATTAATTCTCTAGAAAAAAGTTAATTAGTATAGCAATTTTATGCTTCAATTATTTTAGATAAAAGTGAAAGAAAACATATATATTAAGATAATAAACATTGAGCATGAAAGTACATTTAGCTGGATAAGGGGCAACTAGGATGAAATTAAAACGATTCAATTTTATAAGTGTGATAAAGAGAAATCAAGTCCAAATTACTAAATTTTTACTAGTTTTTATATTGATTTTATTAAATAGTTCGTCATTATTTAGAATTACTAGATTTCCAAATGACACATATTATATACTCTACAGTTTTTCTATCGCAGCAATTTTTTTTATTGTACTAATCAAGACAAAATTAAAGTTTTCTCCAAATGAGATAGTTATATTATTATCTTTGTCTATCTTGGTGCTTATAAGTGTTCTTTTAAATCAAGATTATAGTATCAAGAATTTTGTTATCATTGCTTTAATGCTATCAGCAATATTAATAGCTAAAATTATATCGCTTGACGAGTTTGTAAATTATTATACTAAAACAATGGTATTTTTAGCGGCATATTCACTTTTAATGACATATGTGATACTTTTGTTATTTCCTCAAGTTAGTATTTTTTTTCCTACGAGAATAAATGCAGGTGGATTTCCTGTTAAAGATTATTTATTTTATTTTCAGTTTGGAGACGGTTTGTCGCTTAGAAACACAGGGATATTTCGAGAAATGGGAGTTTATCAAATCTATTTAAACATTGCGCTGATATTCGAGTTGTTTTTTCGGAAACGAAAAAAAGGGAATATCATCATTTTAACACTTGCAATAATATCAACATTTTCAACTCCTGGTTTAATTCAAGTATCTTTAACTTTTTTTGCGTATGTCTGGAAGTATGGTAAAAAAGAACTTAAGAGAAACTTTAAACTTATCTCTATTTTTGCAATAATAGGATTTATCATTATTACTTTATACCCACAAACAATGAGACAATTTTCGTATTCAGTTGAAAAATTAACTAAAGGAGGTAACTCCTATATTGGTAGAATAAATGCAATAAATGCAAATATCAAATTATGGGCTGATCGTCCTTTTTTCGGTAATGGTATTACTAATGCTGTAGGTGAAGCTGAGATAATAACAGGATCACTCCATAACACAAGTACAATTACTTCATTTATGGCCATTTATGGTATTATATTTGCGATAATAATCACATTAACAATGTTGTACTCAATAAAGAAAGTAACATTGAACAGGGTAGCTACAATATTAGTTTTTATAGGTGTAGCAGTATCAATAAATTCACAAAGACTCATATATGATTCGTTATATTACATTCTCACATTTATGTATATCATGAAAGAGAACAGCGAAGGAAAAATAGATAGGCGGTGCTAAATTGAAAAAAATATTGATTTTTCATCATAGAGGCAATATTGGTGGTGCTGGTATTAGTCTAATTCATATATTAAAGTCGATAAATCGAGATGTATTCAAAATAACTGTTGTATGTCCAAGCAATCCGCCACATCTTTCAAATATGATTGATGAAGTAAATATTGATGTTGTAAGAACAAAAAATACACCTCAAATATTTGCCCATTATAATGGTGGAATTAAATATGCATTGTCGTTTCGTACTATTATAAATTTATGCAACTTGTTTATTGATAAGAAAAATGTAGATTCAATAATACGAGAACATACTCCTGATATTGTTATAGTTAATTCAATGACATTAGCATGGATAGGTAAAGTTGCTAAAAGATATAGTGCTAAAACCATATGTTTTCACAGAGAAACATACCAAAAAGGGCTGCTGGGTTTTAGGACAAAATACTTAAAGTATATGCTAAGTAAATGGTTTGATAAAATTGCTTTTATTTCAAAATTCGATTGTAATATGACTGGAGAGATTTCCGGGGTTAAGCAGATTATATATGATCGAGTAGATGTCGAAAAATTTACTAAAACTGCTTCAATAAATTCTAAGAGTCAGCTGGGGTTAGATGAACGAAATAAACACATTTTGTACTTAGGAGGTTTCTCAAATTTAAAAGGTGCTCATATTATTGTTGAAGCAATGCGATATATGACGGATTTAAATGTTAAGCTTATATTCATTGGAAATAGAAAAAGGAAGTTTAATAAAAACTTAAATGTACTTAAAAGAATATTTTCTTGCATTACCAAATTACTTAAAATAGATAATGAATCAAAAACTATGAAACTGATTAAAAAATACAATTTGAACAATTCTATTATATTTCATGACCCTATTCCTAATGCTGAGTTATTGTTTAATGCAAGTGATATAGTAGTTTTTCCATCAACTTTACCCCATCAATCGAGACCAATTTATGAAGCTGGTGTAGCAAAAATTCCAATTGTTATAACAGGATTTCACGAAACAGAAGAATTTGCTAAGAATGGGGAAACGGCAATTACCTTTCAGAATAGAGATGCATATGACTTGTACTTAAAGATTAATGGAATTTTGAATAATGAAATCTCTGTTGAAAAGATTGTTGAGAATAATTATTTACAAGCACTTAAAAGACATCGTTTAACAACATTAAAGGATGATATAGAAGAATTGTTAGAGTTTAAATATTCGGAATGAGACAACAGTTATGTAAGGAGCTGTCAATATGAAAATTGCATTAGTGAGCTTTTTTATTAGTGATAATCTTGGTGATTTAGCAATTAGCAGTGCCATTGTAGATATGCTAAAAAATAAAGACAAGAATATTGAGATATACAAGTACGACTTTTCAAAAGTCATGAGTATTAATCAAGAGAAAGGTCGCGAAGATAGAGCATCTAAGAAAAGTATAAATAAGAGTTCTATGATGTTCTTTGAGAAACTTATTTGTAAGATTAAAAGCAAGGTCAATCAATGGGGACTATCATTGAACTGGAGAAGATTAAAAAACGACCTGAAAGATAGTGACATGATGATAATTGGTGGTGGAAACATGATAATGGACTTAGTACCGGGATGGCCAATCTTATTTGCTCGTTTTTGCAAAATTGCAAATAGTACAAATACTCCTTATCATATAATTTATGTTGGTGTAGGACCTATTAATAATAAAAAAAGTGAACTGATATACAAAAGAGCTTTTGAAACTGCAGAATATGTTAGTGTGCGAGGACCGTTATCCAAAAATAATGCTAAAAATTTTTCTAATAATATTATTGAAACGATAGATCCAGTTTTCGGGTTGGAATTAGATCTGTTAAATCATCGTATAAAACAAATTACAAGTCAGAAATCTAAAACAATTAATGTCGGTGTATGTGTTCTTGGTAAAGTATGTTTTAAGACTACTGAAGAGCATTTGTTATACTTAGAAAGAGTTATGGAAATAATCATTAAAACACAAGAGGCACTTAATAAACATCTAATGATACATGTATTTTCTACTGATCATAAGGATTATGATGCGGTAAATGAAATCAGCGGCAATCTAAGCGAGATAAAAACAACACATAATTTGATTACTCATGAAATATCAAATATTCATGAAATGTCAGACTTGATTGAATTTTATAAAAAACTAGATTTTTTAATAGGTGGGAGAATGCATTCGTTAATCTTTTCTCAGATGTGCTTGTTACCATATATAGGAATAGAATGGCAAGAGAAATTGGTTGAATTTAGTAAAATAACTTCAAATGAGAAATCAATATATAGTTTTGAGAATTTTAACAGTGATAATATTAATTTGATTAGCAATGTAATAAACAACATTAGTAATATAGATAAGACAAGAAAAATGAATAGCAAGAATTTACAACTCAAGAAAATTGTTGATAATGGGATGAGCGTTAAAATGGACATTCATTAATTATAAGAATATATATAGCTCATGAAAGGTGATAGATATGTTTAGTAATCAAGTACTATTAATAACAGGTGGAACTGGGTCTTTCGGGAATGCGGTTATGAAAAGATTCTTAGATACAGACATAAAAGAGATTCGTATTTTTTCTCGTGATGAAAAGAAGCAAGATGACATGAGAAAGCTTTATAGAAACGACAAATTAAAGTTTTATATTGGAGATGTTAGGGATCTTTCTAGTGTTAAGAACGCCATGCATGGAGTAGATTATATCTTTCATGCAGCAGCCCTTAAGCAAGTACCCTCTTGCGAGTTTTTTCCATTAGAAGCTGTAAAGACGAATGTACTAGGAACCGATAATGTCCTTACAGGTGCAATAGAAATGGGTGTTAAGAAGGTTATCTGTCTATCTACTGATAAGGCAGCTTATCCGATAAATGCTATGGGTATATCTAAGGCAATGATGGAGAAAGTATTTGTTGCTAAAGCAAAGACCGTTGATTCAGAAAGAACCCTTATTTGTGGTACTAGATATGGCAATGTGATGGCGTCAAGAGGTTCTGTGATTCCTCTGTTTATCGACCAGATTAGAAATGGACAACCCCTCACTGTAACAGACCCTAACATGACAAGATTTCTAATGAGTCTTGAAGAAGCTGTTGAGCTTGTTGTATTTGCTTTCCAAAATGCTGAAGCAGGAGACATTATGGTTCAAAAGTCGCCAGCATCAACTATCGGGGATTTAGCACAAGCAGTTAAAGAGCTTTTTAATGCAAATAATGAGATTAAAGTAATAGGAACTCGTCATGGGGAGAAACTTTACGAGACACTTCTCACAAAAGAAGAGCACGTAGTGGCGAAAGATATGGGGGGGTTCTATAGAGTGCCTGCTGATAAGAGAGATTTAAACTATGACAAATACTTCGTAGAGGGAGATCAAAAACTTTCATCTGAAGATGAGTATAACTCACATAATACAGAGAGACTTAATATTGAACAAATCAAAGAGAAACTTCTGAAGCTTGATTATGTAAAGG
>JAGXGG010000009.1 GCA_024636855.1 Ignavibacteriota bacterium
CAATTGTTCAGAATCTAAATTGAATAGTTTTAGAAATTCGAAACTCGGCTTTATATTCCAATTCCATCACTTGCTTCCTGAGTTTACCGCATTAGAAAATGTTATGATTCCTGCGATGATAGCTAATGCAAAGAAGAAGGAATATGAAGAAAAAGCAAATGAACTACTCAGATTCGTAGGTATATCGAATAGAGCAAATCACAAACCAAAGAATATGTCTGGTGGTGAGCAGCAGAGAGTCGCAATAGCAAGAGCTATAATCAATGACCCTAGAATACTAATTGCTGATGAACCTACTGGTAATCTAGATGCACGTAATTCTGATATAATTTCTAATCTGTTTATTCGGATAAACAAAGAATTTGGAACTACTATACTTACAGCTACTCATAGTAAGGAATTTGCTTCTATCGCTCCAATTAGATATGAAATGAAATCTGATGGACTTATAAATATTAGTTGATTCTTATCCGTTCTACGACTTCTGCGTCATATTCAAAATGTTTGAATATAAATAATAATAGACTACCAATCAGAACTCCCTCGATTGCACCAGCAGTGATGTCTCCTAAATAATGAACCCCTACAAAGACTCTTGACATAGCTACTAATGAAGCTAAAAAGAAAAAGACTACTCTTTTCCTCATAAAATATGAACTAAGTACAGTGGCAGCTGCAAAATTATTTACAGCATGATTAGATGGGAAACTCAAACCACCACCACAATGTATTAATAGATTTACATTGTCCAGAGCTCTACAAGGTCGTACTCTAGCGAAATATTCTTTTAATAATTGTGCATTTATTAAATCGCTTAACCCTACAGCTAAAAGTAGAATTACTAGTATGTAGAGTCCTTTTAATCTATATCTAAATATTAAATATAACATACCTACTACATATATTGGTAACCAAAACTTAAAATCAGTTATATAAGGCATCAATAAATCAGTTACTGGATTTGCCAAACCGGAGTTTACAAATGCGAATATTAGTTTATCAAGTTCTATTAGTTCATTCATATTAATTATGGATTATCGAAATTATATTATTATATTCTGTATTAGTTTCGAACAAATATTAAATACAAAATTAGCCTTTATTATGACAAAATTACAATCATATTTAAATTTATGAATTTCAATCATATTATTATAACAACACAAGATTTCCCACCCAGCACTGGGGGAATTCAAACTTGGTGTGTTCAACTTGCAAAGCAATTTGCAGATAGAAATATAAGCGTAACAATTATAACTAAGTCATTTGATAACTTCAAAGTTGAACCATTCTCATATAAAAGTGTAAGTGTAATTCGGTTACCACATAATCAATGGGGTAATAAAAAAAATGAATTAATTTACAATCAGCTCAAAAAATCAGTAACTCCAGAAACTATAGTGCTCGCTTCAAATTGGAAAATGGGGGTCCCTGTTATGTTTTATAATATATTTCGTACAGTACCTTACTTTACAGTTTGCCACGGATTAGATGCATATGAAAGTAGATGGAAGAATAGGGTTCTACAACATTTAACTTTCAGAAAATCTAAGATTTCAATAGCTGTTAGTAAATATACAAAAAATTATATGATTGAAAGCGGTGCAAAATCTGAAATCAATGTTATAAATAATGGTGTAGAAATTGAAAATTATTATAAAACTGATGTTGAAGAAGAATTTTTATTGAGATATAAATTTGACAAACAAAAATTTAATATTTTGAATATTGGTAGATTAATAGAAAGAAAAGGTTATGATTATACAATTAAGGCGATTGCAGATTTACCAAATGTAAATTTTCATATAGCTGGCAAAGGAGAGTATGAAGCTGAACTTCGTAGACTTACAGAAGAATACAATGTAAGTGAAAGGGTTCATTTCCACGGGTTTATAGAGGAAAATGATATGAATAGTATGTTTAATGCAGCAGATTTATTCATTATGCCTTCTCGAAAAGTTGATAGAAGTGTCGAAGGGTTTGGAATTACATATTTAGAAGCAGCAGCAGCAGGTACTCCATCAATCGGATCATTTAATACTGGTGCTGAAGATGCAATTGAAAATAACAAATCTGGATTATTAGTTGATGGGGAGAGTATAGATAGTATAAAAAAGGGTATTGAATATTTTATAGACAACCCAGAACAATTAGAAATTATGGGGGAGTATGCTTCTGATAGAGTAAATAGTTTTACCTGGAAATTAGTGGCAGATAGATTTCTTGAGCTATTTGAAAAAAAGATTAATTAAAATAATGAAATTAGAACTAACCATAAAAAAGCTTTTCTACTTTATTTTCAGAATTGTTTTTAGAAATAAAAATATAGAAGGTGCACTTGATAAAAACAATATTAAAAATATATTGATTTTGAGATATGATGCTATTGGTGATATGGTGGTAACAGTTCCGGCCATTCGTCAACTCCATTACATTGCCCCAAAAGCGAACATTGATGTACTTTGCTCAAAATTCAATCTAACAATTATCGAAAATGAAGAAGGAATAAGAAATACTACGATTCTTCAAAATCGATTTTTCAATTTGATATCTCAATTATTTAATTTTAGAAGAAATAATTATAATCTAATTATTTCTTTAGTTACGAACAAAAATACTAAGTCTGGCCTAATTGCTAATTTTATTGGAAAAAAAAACTGTGTAAAAGCTACAATTGCTCACAATAATAGAACTAATATCTACTCAGCCCTTTACAATAAGCAAATTGATTTGAATGAATATAGGTTTAAAATTACAATGCTTGAAATTCAATCATTGTTGATTAACAAATTATTTGATACTAATTATGAGTTGAAAGATAGTGATTTATTATTAAATATAAGCAACGAAAATATTGAAATTGCAAACGAAATTGTTAGTAAATTAGATGA
Source organism: Ignavibacteriota bacterium (assembly GCA_024636855.1). GTDB lineage: Bacteria > Bacteroidota > Ignavibacteria > Kapaibacteriales > UBA2268 > PGYR01. Next base: position 2,892 of record JAGXGG010000009.1, read on the forward strand.
GTTTATAATATATAATATTTCTTCAGGAAATACATTTAGGACTTTTTCAATTGAAAAAAATGTAGAATTGCTAAATAAGATATTAGAAGAAGATAAGATTCATAATTATCTATTAATCTATGGACCAAATGATAAAGAAAAAGCACAAGAAATATTTAAAAGAATATCATTGGATAATTTGTTCTTAAGTCCCCAAATATCGATTATGCAAGTTTCATCCGTTATAAGTAAATCTAAGTTAGTATTTACTCCTGACACGTCGATAGTTCATATCGCTTCAAGTTTCAAAGTACCAATTTTTATGATATTTAGTACTATGGCTACTAATATAAGAGAGTGGTACCCATATAATTCGACTTTCAAATATGTTAAAACAGAATCTAAAGTGCCTATTGAAGAGATTTCAAATGATAAAATATTAAATAATTATTTTAGTTTCTTACATCAAATAAATAGCTAGTTAGAACAAATCTATGAGAGTACAGATGAAAAAAATTAATGTTTTATTTCATAGCCCTTATTCACATATTAAGATGGGTGGGCAAATAAGCTTAGTTAAATTAATTGAAAATATGGATAAATCTAATTTTACTCTCTTTCTGATAGTTAGCGAAGAAGGAGATTTGTCTAAACTAATGAGAGAAAATGGATATAAGGTTTTTATTTTTGGAATTCCTGGCTTTAAATTGAATAATTATCTCAAATTGAAAGAAAAGAAGCGAGAATTTCAAAATATAATTAAGTCTAATGATATTGATGTAATACATTCAGATAATGACAAATTTTCTTTTTTTGCTGCTCAATGGACAAAGAAATTAAATGTAAAAGTAATTTTTCATGCAAGAGTCACTAACAAAAGACCTTATGATAAACTAGTAGAAAAGAAAGTTGATAAAATAGTTGGCATTTCAGAAGCTGTATTAGATAGGTTTAATAATACAAAATATAATAGTAAGCTTTGTGTTATATTCAATGGAGTAGATTGTGAAGATTTCATTCCTGCTGAAAACAAATTAGATATGAAAAGACAGTTGGGCCTTGACTTATCAATAAAGACTATTATATATGTTGGTAGAATAGAAGAAAGAAAAGGCACTTATGATTTACTTAAAGCTGTAAAAATACTAGTAGATAGCGGTGTTAGTGATTTTAGATTGTTACTCATTGGCGAAGAACCACCAGAAAACCCAATAGACGAAATAAGCTCTAAAGTAAAGAAATTATTATTAAACGATTACGTGAAGAAAGTTGGTCAAAAAGAAAAAGTAATAGAATGGATACAAGCGGCAGATTTATTAGTATTACCTTCACATTCTGAAGGTATGGGGAGAGTAATATTGGAGGCAATGGCCTGCGGAACAACAGTCATAGGTACTAGAATAGGTGGTATAAAAGAAGCGATTACCGATGATGTGGGGTTGCTTGTTCCATCAGAATCACCAGAAGAACTTGCTAAAGCAATTAATGATTTAATCAAAGATGATGATTTGAGATTTAAGATGAGTGTTTCAGCAAGAAAACGTGCATTAGAATTATTCGATATAAAAGTTCATGCAAAAAAAATGATGGAATTATTCGAAGAAATAGTTGAGAAAAGTAAATGAAAATTAGTGGTTTCTCGTTCGTCCGAAATGGAGTAAAACTCTATTACCCTGTAAAAGAATCAATAGAATCTATGCTTCCTATTTGTGATGAGTTTATTGTTGCTGTTGGTAAAGGCGATGAAGATGATAATACTCGTGAAATTATAGAGTCAATTAATTCACCTAAAATTAGAATTATTGATACGGAATGGGATACAAAGAAATGGTCAGGTGGCTCTATATATGCCGCCGAGACAAATCTTGCCCTGAGTCAATGCACCGGGGATTGGTGTTTCTATTTACAAGCTGATGAAGTAGTACACGAAAAGTATTTAGAAGTTATAAAAAAGCGATGTGAGCAGTCATTAAATAATGATATAGTAGAAGGCCTACTATTCCAATACAAACACTTTTGGGGTGATTATGAGCATTATAATAATAGTCATGCTTGGTATCCTAATGAAATACGAATAATTAGAAATAGACCAGATATTCGCTCATGGGTCGATGCTCAATCATTTCGTAGATTTGAACTGCCAAAAACTCCCAATCAAGATAATACACACAAACTAAAAGTTGCAAGAGTAGATGCTGAGATATACCACTATGGATGGGTTCGCCCTCCACAGCTAATGCGGACGAAACAGAAAGTTATGAATACTGCTTATTGGGGAAACGAGGATACTGAAAAGAAATTTATAGAGAAAACAGTTGATTTCGATTATGGTCCTTTGCAGAATTGCGATGTCTTTAGTGATACGCACCCAGCTGTAATGAAAGAAATGATTTCCAAAATGGACTGGAAAGATAAGCTACAATATAGTGGTGATGCAGATCCTACTAGAGAACCTCACAAACATGAGCGCTTCAAATACAGAATGCTTTCTTTCATTGAGAACAAGTTGTTGGGTGGAAGAGGTATTGGTGGATTTAAGAATTATGACCTAGTGAAGGACAAGTAACTTAATGCTCAAATCTATTATTAGAATAGTAACAGAACGCAATGAAGAACCATTATTGGTGAAAGGAGAATTAGAAAAATTCCAAAGCCCCAAAAAGATTCTTTTGCTGAGACAAGACAGAATTGGTGATGTATTGGTTTCAATTGCTTTTATAAAAAAGCTAAGAGCTATTTTACCAGATACACAAATTGATATTGTATTAAGCCACCGAAATAAGTCAGCATTATTTGCTATTCAAGACTATGTAGATAATAGCTATGTTTTAGAAAAAGGTGTTTTAACATATTTCAAACTGATAAATAATATTCGAAAAACAGAGTATGATGTCGTTATAGATTTGTTAGATAATGCATCAACTACTTCGAGTATATTGACTAGATTTGCCAAAGCAAAAGTAAAACTAGGATTTGATAAAAATAACAGAAAAGTATATTCACATATAATTGAATTACCGAATAAGATTGAAAATCATATAATAGAAAGATTAAATTCATTACTTTTGCCAATAGTTGGAAGCTCAATAAACGAAGAATCATTGTCGTTTGAATTGAGTCATGATATTCGTGCCAAAGCAGCCGAGTTACTTGGAGATAAAAAGAAAAATCTCAGATTAGGTATAAATCTTTCTGGCTCCGATGATTCGAAAAACTGGGGAACTGGAAATTATATTGGATTTCTGAGGTCGCTAGATTCACTACAAGATAAGCTAGAAGTCAAGGTCTTCACAACGAAAAGCAACGAAAAGCAGCTAAATCAAATAGAAGAAGTAATTCCAAATGTAGCAGCACCATTTGTTAGCTCTTTTGAACAATTTACAGCAATGATTAGTACATGTGACATTGTATTGACCCCTGATACTTCTGTGGTTCATTTATGTTCTGCTTTTGATATACCATGCATAGCATTATATACGTATAGTAATAATCCTAATGTAGGGATGCCTTGGGAACCAAGAAGTAAACATAGTAAAGTATTAAAAATTTCAGATAAAGAAACGTTGGGTCTTATCAAATTAACCGACGTATTAGGAGCATTAAAACAAACAATAGAGGAAATAAATGATTAACTTTTTTGATGTAAATTTCGATAGAATAGTAGTTCATAAAATAATCCCGAAAACTAAAGACACAGATTCGGGTAATACTTTGGTGGCTGACCATTTGGTAGAAGTATCTCCGCAAACTATACAGACTATCCAAGATAGATTATACGATGCTGCTTCGTCTTCCAAATATTTCCAGTTGGCAGTTGAAGATAGCAGCGAGTCTGGATTCTTCGGTTATGCGAAGGATCTGCATGATAGCAACGAGCAGAGATTCATGGAATATACAGGTAAAATGGCTGAGCTAATGGCTGAGTCTATGAAAACAGGTACTATACCGGGTGGCTATCTGATAGTAGTACAAGGTAAAACTGACCGTACTGATAAGAAAGTAATAATAGCAATCAAAGCAGAAATGCACGATGCTATGTCATTCAAGAATAATGAGATTAATCTATTAGAAGATGTGTTCCTAAGTCCGTCGAAAAAGTTCTTCAAATTTGGAGTTTTATTTGAGTACAATGAGCCTCAAAAAGAGGATTTCACTGAGTTTGAGTTTCCGAATAACTTATGGGGAGCTTTCATATTCGATCAGCAATTCCGTCCAGAATCATCATTAGCGGAGTATTTCTATCGTGATTTCCTCGGTTACACAACTGAGATGAACCCGAAGATTCAATCACGTAGATTCTACAATGAGACTGAGAAATTCATACTGGATAATGTCTTGGAGTTGAATAATAAAACAGATATGCTCAATCTATTGGACTACGAATTTACTCAGAATACTGGTGAAAATGATCTCTCACCCCGTACTTTTGCAGATACATACATACACGACGAAGTACTAAATCAAGAGTATAAGGATGATATAGCTGAATATCTACCAGCAGTAATCGAAAAAGATAGTAGCTTGATAAAATCTAAGCTATTCAATAAGCGTATAAACTTCCCGAACAATATAAAAATAGCTGGCTCGAAAGATGCCATAGACGCTAATGTAGAGATAGTAACTAATGAGGAAGATCTCCGTGAGCTATCGACCTTGCAAGATGGCTATACTATAATAAAAATAAAGGGTCGCCCTTACGATAAGTAAGGGGGAGCTTTTTTTAATAAGCAACCCAGCCATCTATTTTATAAATATAATGTATTAACTTTACATACTGAATTTAAAAAGAGAATAATTTATGTACGAAGACGATTATGCCACTTGTGAATCAACTTATGTTACTTTACGTATTTATTGTGATTTTATGACCCCAGATAGTTTATCTGAATATCTAGGGATAATACCATCTAGTATTCAAATTAAAGGGCAACGATCTAATTTAAGTTATAGTTTGATTACTCTAAATGGCTGGTTTTTATCTTCAGAGAATATTATTAATTCAAAAGATTCGAGAAGACACTTGGATTATATTTTAGATATTATGCTAACGATAGAAGAAGAACTGAAATCACTTTTAGATGAAAAAACGAATATAGACTTAAGTTGTTTTTGGGGCTCTAAAGATGGACACGGTGGTCCTGTGTTGTCACAGCAGCAAAGTTCTAAACTTGCAAAGTTTGACATTGACTTTTGGTATGATTTATACTAATTGTCAACACGTAGTAATTCAGGATAAATTAGTAATTATGAATATTAACATTAAAGACTATAAAGAAATACTATATATAACTATTCCTTTCTTCCTAATTGTGAATACAAGTTATTTTTGGGAACAAGATTTAGGGTTTTTTGCAATGTTGTCTTTTCTGATTAAAGTATTATACTCATTAATTATCACAGTAGTTCTAATTCTTCAACTAGTAAAGGCAATAAAAGAAAAATTTGAGATAAGAAGTAGAACTATTAAACTTGTCATTTTGTCCTTTGTTTTAACCAGCTTCTATTTATTTCCTAGAGGGATAATTGATTTTGAACAATTTGAAAGTGAGAATTTGCTAGTTGCAAAATATGATGGAACGGCCTGTGGTACCACTTTATTTTTTAAAGCTGATAATACTTTTAAAGAGAGGAATGTGTGCTTTGGGCTTACAGAAATAGTAGGAAACTACCGATTTAAAAATGATACTATCTTTTTTGAATCAGTTGATCTAGGCAGAAATGAAGACGAATATTATAAGTTTGCTGTTATAAAAAAAGATGAGAATGATGGTCTAGGTGAGTTAATTAGATTTAAAAGTCTTTCATCATCAAAAGGTAACTCTCTATATATAAAAAAAATGAGCTGAGTTTTAATGAATTACAATATTAGTAATAGTAATGAAATTAGCAGAGAATAAAATGGAATATTATATTTTCTTAGGATTAATTATTGGTATTTTAATTTTTCTTACTAACTTCATTTATGAAAAGTGGGGAAGGAAATTAGAAAAACTAAATAAAAAACTTGGAAATCAATTGATTGATAATGGTTTCTTAGATTTTGCAGATTCTTCTAATTTGGATGAATTACGCTTAAAATTGATAAACTCTTTTAATATTTATGAGGATGAAAATTACAGAATTGTACACATAGATGCTGAAGAATTAGCAGAATTTAGTTTTGATTTCTTTTTATCACAATTACAGAAAATTCTGAATAAACGAAATTTTAAGTTAAATGTCCGAACAGCTGAGGATTATGAGAAATCAAATGATATATATATAAATGACGAGAAGATTAAGTTATATACGAAAGAAGAAATGGAGCAAGAAACTTTTTGGGATACTGGAGCAAGAAACTTTTTTAAAAAGATTAATGAATTATTGTTAAAAGAAGAATTAAAAGAAAAATTTTATTTACTCTATGGTGACAACGATTTATGTGTATTGCTTTTAACAGACAAGCAATATAGAATTATAAGACACAGGGAATTTGATAATGAAAATGAACAACCATATTTGCCTTAGTAAATCGAGATAAATACTAGAATTAACCATGACCCAACACCCAACCTTAAATACAGAACGATTGATACTCCGGAGAATGGAACTCACTGATTTGCCTAATCTAATGAAGTATGCGAGTAACAAAAAAGTATCTGATAAAGTCTTTGGATATCCTTATCCTTACTTAGAAGAAGATGCTATTGCTCGTATGAATACAGTAATCGAAGGATTCAAGAATAAGAATAGGTTTATCTTCACGATTACTCAAAAAGATAAGAATGAGCTAATAGGGGAGATAGGTCTGAGGTTGGAAACTGAGCATAATAAAGCAGAAATAGGATATTGGATTGCTGAGCCATATTGGGGAAAAGGAATAGCAACAGAAGCAGTTGCAGTAGTACTCAAATTTGGATTCGAAGAAGTGAAACTTAATAAAATCTTTGCAACTTGTTTTGATGGGAACGAAATATCAGGCAAAGTACTTGAAAAAAATAGAATGATATTAGAGGGAAATCTCAAGCAAGAGTATTTTTTCAAAGGTGAGTACAGAGATAGCCTTCACTATCGCATGACAAAAGATGAGTATAATAAGTTAAATTAGGAAAGAGAATATCCCTTAATATTCACAATAAATTCCCATAAAATTAGTAAATGATATATAGTTTTAAAATTAATAGAGGTTTAAAATGAATAAGTCTAACTACCCTAAATTCCTTCTCATGTTGCTCTGCTCTGCTATATCTATGTATATAACAATGTATTTTAATACTTATGAATTTAGTCACGTCTATTTCAGTTGGACCCGAATGTATATGACTTTCATCGGAATAGGTGGTATGGCAATCATTATGCTTCTATTTATGATAAAAATGTACGAGGACAAAAAGAAAAATGCTGCTATTATAATAGGTAGTTTATTATTAATGTCAGTATCCACAATATTAGTAAGACAGCAAATCCCAATAGATGATGTCAAATGGATGAGAGCAATGATACCACATCATTCAATTGCTATACTAACTAGTGAAAGAGCAGGCATAAAAGACCCAGAAGTAAAGCAATTAGCCAATGATATCATCAAAGCTCAGGAAAGAGAAATAGAGGAAATGAAAAAAATGATTGAAAGATTAGAAAATGGTAAATAGAATTCATACGAATCTTATTCAATAATAGATAAAAGAACTAATTGAATAATCCTCTAAAATTCATGGTACATGATTGTTGTTTGATCCATTTCTATTTCTTTATTATCTAATTCATATTTCATATATAGGAATCCATTATTTTCGTTGTAATAATAGATTGCAGAGTATTTTTTGTTGTCCAAATTATAAGCTTCTACTAGCCATTTGTCAGCAGCTTTGGTGTCGTTACCGTATTGTATTTTGTCGGTTACTTTTAGATAACCCCTCATTGTTTTACCGTTAGACATAATTTGCTCAACATAAATTGAATCACCAATAGTTAACGGATATTTGACTTGTGGGTATGGAACGTTCTCAGTAGCTGCGAAGACTCCTCTTTTGGGAGAAGTCACCATTACTGTATTCGAATTTTGTATGCAATAGGATTGGTCAAGATATGTGATCTTATATTCTTTGAAAACCCACTGGATAGAATCAAATTTCCTGTCCCGTAGATTTTCGAAACTATGCAGCTCGATAGATTCGAGTCCTTCAGCGTTGGTGTACTTTACATCATATACGTAGTCTTTTTTCCCAAAGTAAGGCTTTGCATATACACTCATTGTGAGTATTGCTATTATTAATATGTACTTCATAATTAACCGCCTTTGCTTGTGATATCGGGAGAATAATACCAAATCTAATAAAATTGGAGGTTATATCAAAACATAATCTAGGCTTATGTAAAATCATACTTAATCAAAGTCATTATATTATTCTTCTTTTTCATCTGCAAAGCCACGTTCTGATCTTCCATCCAAATTCATTTCTATACCTATATCAGCTAGTTTATAGCTCAGATAAACGAACCCATTTTCCTCATTGTAATAATAAACGGCGGAATAATTGTCATTTTCTAGATTATATGCTTCCACCTTCCATGCGTAACTGATTTTGTTAAGAGAACTGCCATATTCTAGCTCCTCAGTTACTTTTAGATAACCCTTCATAGTTTTGCCGTTTGACAGAGGTTGCTCTACATATATGGAATCACCAATAGTTATTGGGAACTTTACCTGTGGATTTGGTATATATTCTGTCTCTGCGAATGCACCTCTATTTGGAGAAGTAATCATTACTCCTGACGAATCTGTAATACAATAACGTGGCTGATAGAATATAAGATTATGCTCAAAATAAACCCACTCAATAGAATCTAGATTATTAGCTCTTCTATTATCTACACTTTGTAATTCCATTTTTGGAGCACCAATGGCATTTGTATAGTCAACCTTAAATATGAATTCATTAGACCCAAAATAAGGTTGGGATGTGCCCACCAACGAAGCTATTAGGAATATATATACGTACTTCATAATTTGTTTACTCCTCAAATGCTTCAGGATACCAACCCATTTCATTAACATGAGTCGAATATAAATAGGTTGTTAAATTCATTACTATTCCAATATCATCTAATTTGTAACTAAGATAAACGAAGCCAATTTTCTTTGAATAATAATATACAGCAGAGTATTTTTTGTTATCCAAATTGTACGCTTTCACTACCCATTTGTCAGCTTCTTTGGTGTCATTTCCGTATTGAATTTTATCCGTCACTTTTAAATAACCCCTCATGGTTTTACCATTAGATAATGTCTGTTTAACATATATCGAATCGCCAATAGTCGGAGGATATTTAATTTGAGGATTGGGAACGTTTTCTGTGGCTGCGAATACACCTCTTTTGGGCGAAGTGACCATCACCATATTCGAATCTTGTATGCAGTACACTTGGTCTAAATATGTAATCTTATATTCTTTGAACACCCATTGGATTGAGTCCTCTTTATCAAATCGATTCGCAACACTATGAAGCTCGATGGTTTCGTGTCCCTGAGCATTGGTGTATTTTACATCATATTTGAAATCAGTCATCCTGAAGTAAGGCTTTGCTCCTGCACTCATAGTGAGTATTGCTATTATCAATATATACTTCATAATTAACAGCCTTTGCTTGTGATATAGGGAGAATAATACCAAACATAATGAAAATTGTGATTATATCAAAACAAAACGGCTCACCCAATTAAGAGTAAACCGTTTTGAAAATCATAAATTAGTGCAAAAACCTTAGAATGAAAGCTCAGCCCCTATGAATATATTACGCTCAGCACCACCGAAGAACTGTCCGCCTTCACCAGCTGCCGCATATAGATTATTTGTCAAGTTGTTAATCTGTAAATGAACTCTTATGCCCTGAGTACCCATAAAATCTGTGAAGTTGTATGATAGATTTGCATTCATAAAGTAGTACGAATCTACCTGATTGTCTGCATAGTAGCCACCGCCAAGATTAGTTTTTATGCGAGCGTCTGTAGTTAGCAAATCACCGAAATTGTCTGTCATAAAGCTACCAACATAGTTAGCTGAAAGCAGGAAATTAAACTCACTTATCTTATAGTTCAGAGTGAATGCACTCATCAAATCAGGGAAACCCGATATTCTGTTCCCATCTAAAGCAATAGTTGTTCCGTCATTAAGAGCGTAATTGTATGCTATGATTTTGTTCTGACTGAAAGTTCCGTTAGCATATAAATCTAATCGTCCATTGCTATTGTCGAATGCTTTTACACCAGCTTCTAGCTCTATCCCATAGTGCAAAGTTTGCTCTGCATTTCCGTCTATTGGTGCTCCGAACTGATCTAACTGACCACTTTTCACTAACTCATCACGCAAATCCATTACATATATATTCCCTGATAAATTATAAGTCTCAGAGATATAATTCCATCCAGTTTCAATGTTCAGCATTTTCTCTGGTCTTACCAGTGGGCTAGAAAAGTCATATCCGAATTCCTCATTACCCAAAGGTACTTGCTTGAATTGGGGTCTAGACCCACCCCATGAGTTACTAGCATTGTATAGGTTAGTCATTCGTGGTTCTCTTTGAGTATATGCTGCCGATAGATATATGTTTTGTTCAGGAGTATAATTCCAATTTACACCGACTCTTGGGTTTAGGAATAAATACTCGACGTTGAATAGGTCATTACTGCCCGTAGTAGCGACTCCTTCCGCATTCGGGTATGGATTGACCGTACCGGCGAATTTGTCATTAGCGATGCGATATGAGTGGTAAACGAGTTGCGTTTCACCGCTTACCATCAAATTTTCATTTATTTGATATTGATTGCGGGCGAATGCTGAAAATATATCCCGAAAACCGTTGTATTCATAGAATTTATAATCTGGGTCATATCCCTCTGGTAGGTTCTCCGCAAACTGCAATTTGCCCCAATGGTCTGATTGGTGGATACGTATCTCGGCTCCAGTAGTTAATACGTTACCCTCTGTCTCCCATACTAAACGAGGAATCCAACCACCTTGCTTATTGCCTACCCAAGCCCTGATTAGTGGATTACCAGGACTAGAAGCACCTGGGTAAACCTTGTCGAAACCATAGCTAGTAGAGTCAGTATATCCAGCTCCAGAATAATCGAAGTAGCCATTTCCTTCGAAATAATAAAGAGATGATTTGAAAGTCAGATTATCAGTTATATACCAATCGTTTAGTAATTCGATATGTGGCGAGCTGAACTCCTCAACTTCTTGATCTCTAGTATTCGCTCCCCATGCGAATTCACGTCCATCTTCACCATATTCCCAATAGCTATAGTTTTCTCTTCGCTTTACAGGATCAGTGATGTAGTCTTTGGGTAAACCAACATAAGCTAGACCATCTCTTTGAGAGCTACCATATATGTTAACCTGCGTCTTTAACTTTTCGTCGAAACGAATAGCTGATAGGAAGTAGCTATTAAGATATGCGAAAGATTGGTCTCTGTATCCTTCAGAGTTTATCTGGCTCATTTTCCCGTAGAAAGCGTACTTTTCATTGACTAGACCAGAAGAATATTCTAACTTTAATTTGTTCGTGTTAGTCTTGATTATATCGCTACCGCTGAATTCTTGGAACCCATTACCAGCATATAAGCGAATACCCGGATTATTAATGAATGCGGAAGTGGTTAGGTTAATGCTCCCAGCAATAGCTGCCGCTCCATAATTAGCCAGCCCAGCACCACGCTGCACTTGTACCTCACCCAAACTCTCTTGCAAATCAGAAAGATTGATGAAATAAACATTGTGGTCTTCGGGGTCGTTTTGAGGTATTCCATTCACTAGCACAGAAATACGTCTTTGGTCGAAACCACGTAATCGCAGATTAGTATAGCCGATTCCATTACCATTTTCAGTGAATGTGTAGATAGATGGCATGGATTGGAGTAAGTTCGGTAGATCGATATTCGAAGTCCTCTGTTCCAGTTCTGCTTCAGTTATCTCGGAGAATGGGACAGGTGATTGCCTTTCCTTTGCCTTTGTCGAAGTCACCGTAATAGACGGCGCTTGATACGTTTTGATGGTGTCTTTATCGTCTGCCCTAAGGTTGAAAACAGTACAAACGACGCCAAGTAAAATTAGCTTTTTTAACATATATAGCCCTATAAAGATTTATTAATAAATTAATTAAATCCGTTGAGAGCCCTGATGAGCATAATGCTTGTAGATATAAGTGGGTATGTCCACCGTTTTCCTACGCAGGTATTAACCTGATCAGGTGCAAGGAGTTTTATCTCAGCCGACCAAACTATTTGGTCAGCACCTCCAACGGGAATACAAATCTAAATAAGATTAGTTGAATAAACAAGTGGGGGAGATAGGAGAGTAAGAATCATCCTTATTTAAGCTCGTCTATCCTGAGCGGAGCGAAGGATCCAGGATATTCGGGATTAGTTGGAGTAGAGACGTATTGCCTAGACTCTTCACTACATTCAGAGTGACGTGATTATTCACATCCCCTCAACAACAGCTCTCGTAGTCAAGACCTCAGCAAACTCGCCATTCAGACTTGCTAGAGTCGTTTGGTGTAATAACTCCGAATCAAATTTCTCGTCGTTAACACCAATTCTATCAAAAGTTGCAGTAGCATCTGAAATTAGACTAGTCTCATAACCCAGATTCCCAGCCATTCGCACAGTAGTAGATATACAATGATTAGTCGTTAACCCAGCTATTACAAGCGAGCTTATACCATTACTTTTCAGCAACTCATCTAAATCTGTACCTATGAATACACTATTTACGGATTTTACTATTTCTATTTCACTATTCTTTGGTTCGAATCCATCTATAAAATCAAACCCAGATTTAGATTTATGTAGGGGAGAGTCAGGGTTAGACGAGCTATGTCTGATGTGGTAAATAGGAATACCTAACTATCGCCATTTTGCAAGCAATCGTTTACAATTTGCTTCAGAATTCTTGTTGTTTCTATTGCCACCCCAATATTCCTCATCTTCGAATCCTTTTTGTAGGTCGATTAGGAGAAGGGCAGGGGAAGAAGTTTTTTTATTCGTCATGGTTTAAATATTTGATTTAGTCTTTTAAATATATAGTAGAATGCGTAAGATATTGTTAATAAAAGAATATATATAATTACTTGATATAATGATATTGGGATACTATTCAGAAGATTAGAAATCATTAAATATATTATTGAGCAAACATGGAGTAAAGAAAATAAACCAAAAAAGCTTGAGAGTATAACATATCCAAGTTTATTAAATTCTCTAATTGAAATACCACCGCTTACTAATACTAAGAATAAAACAATAAAAGCAATTATTATTTGATGACTCGATTCATTTAGAAATAATTTGTCTAGGAATAATTGTATTATTAAGTACCCTGTAAGCGATATTATAGCAACAATACTTATAATAGAAACTATAGTGCTCAAGGTATTTACAAAGCCAATATCTCTTTCATCTTCTAAATTTTGCATGTTGTCTTCTCCTAGACTCTTCGCTCCGCTCAGAGTGACGCTTTATCAAAGCGGTACTGTTCAAACAATCATCTTGTATCTCTTAACAATCCTATTATCCTGTTCTAAATACGCTTATCCCACCAGTACTTCTTAACCAAAAATACAACTATGACCAACCCAATTATTGGAAATATAATCTTACCATAGAGCGTCAGATAATCCAATATTGCCTCGAAGTTATCCCCAAAAACAACCCCAAGATATATTAAAATACTATTCCAAATCAACGCGCTAATAGCTGACAGGACAACTGTTCTTTTGAAATCTAAATCCGACATACCTGCAAAAAATGATATGACGGCTCTAGTACCTGAGAGAAAACGGTTAGCCACTATCAAGTAATAGCCCCATTTCCTGAACCATTCTTCCGGTTTTTCTAAGCTTTTTTGGTTTATGAACGGCATCCTATTAGAATCTACCACTCCATGTCCGAACTTTCTGCCCAAAAGGAACATAATAATAAACCCAACTATTGAACCTGCTGTTGAAAGCAATAACAGAGGCACAAAACCTATTGTTCCAAGCGCTATAAGTGAACCCGTAAACACCAAAACCGAATCACTAGGGGAGGGTGGGAATATATTCTCGAGCATAGTTATGAAAAAGGCGAACCCGAGAACCCAATACCACTCCAAATGTGAAAGGAACTCTATGGCGGCATCTAAACTGTGTAAACTTTCAAACATTATTGTAGTCTAGCAAAATTGAAAAAATCAATATAATTAATCAATTGTACTTTTTTTGAAAATAATGCTTGGAAATTAAATCTTAACAGAATAATTTTGAATTCAATTTTGAACCCCGTTTTAAAATTACATGACAATAACAACAAACATATTGACCAATAATTCCATCTCAAGGGCAAACCGAATGCCTCAGATGTGGTATATGCCTATGCTCAAGCAGAGCATTATGCATCACCATATTTCTATGCGCTAATACAGCATAACCTATTCTCTCGTTGTCGTCAATATTTGTTTATCCGAAAAAATCTAAATTGTTTTTGTTGAAATGGAATTATTATCAATTCTCGCTTTGATTAGCGTATTCGTTTTCTCTATTAGTGCTGCACTATCGTCTATCCAAAAGAAGTACGATATGTTTGGTATCTCATTCGTTACCTTCGTTACTGCCGTAGGTGGTGGGACTGTCCGTGATCTGCTTCTCGGATGTCACCCACTATTCTGGATGGAAAACCCGTGGTTTGTGATTGTAATCATGGCTGGTCTGGGCTTCACATTCCTCCTCAAGAAAAGAATACTATTCCTAAAACAGACCTTCTTCCTATTCGATACGCTTGGTATTAGCTTGTCGGCTATATTAGGTACACAAAAAGCGATAGACTTTGGAGTTAGTCCATTCATCGCTATATTCTTTGGTCTGGTAACTGCTGTCTTCGGTGGGATAATCAGAGACATGATGACGAACCAAATACCACTAGTCTTCAGAAAAGAGATATATGCTTCAGCATGTCTAGCTGGTGCGTTCATCTATATATCTCTGCAATATATTGATGCACCTACATGGTTGCTTTATGGAGTACCGACTGTCTTCATATTCGCTATCCGAATCATCTCGATAAAGTATAAGCTGTCATTGCCGAGGGTGAGTTTGTAGGGAGGATAAGTCACTTGAAATGATACGAAGTGATGACTGCAGTACAAGTCCTCGTAAAATAGGGGGTAATTAACTTGGAAAGCTACTATCTTAGAGTGTCAATTTCAATACCTGTTGGCTTGTTATTTGATTTATTCCAATAGTCCTGATAGTATTGTACTTGTTCTTCTAACTTCCATACTTGTTTGTGAAGCTCCCTGTAGTAGGATTTCAGAATTATTCCAGACATGTCGTCAGGGTGGTATATGCCAATCGAATTAAAATACTCTGCTAAATCATCGCCATTCCATAATCCCCAATTATTCCGAATCCACATACCAGTTCCGAAATGAGTACTACCGACATATTCTTTTTCGGTCATTTCAATGATGACTTTTTTTGTCGAATCATTATGAATAATCTCTAATTGAGCAACAGCCTCTACCAAGTTTTTTGGTATATAATCTTCATTTGAAGAATTATTATTAACTGACTTACAAGAAAATGTAAACAGTAATGTAAAAATTAGAACGTATTTCATGCTTCACTTTAGATTCATTTGTTATTATAATACCAAATATACGGAAATCCGTAAACTATCCCACAAAACAACCTCGAATAAAATCCTATTTTCTTCTAATATAGATTCTTAGCATTCAGCGATTCTAGAATTTTTTTACATTGTATTCAATGTCCTTGATCTTTAATTTTAACCAAGTCCAATTACCACTTTCTAATTTCCAACTAGCTTCGCAGTTGACGGGAATTTTTATTCCATTCCGTTCTTCAGTTTTTGTAGCAACGACAGTCCATTCCGTGGGTATAACTGAATTAATATCTTGATAACGCATAGCTACAAATTTCTT
Source organism: Ignavibacteriota bacterium (assembly GCA_024636855.1). Taxonomy (GTDB): domain Bacteria; phylum Bacteroidota; class Ignavibacteria; order Kapaibacteriales; family UBA2268; genus PGYR01. The sequence goes on from JAGXGG010000009.1 coordinate 18,833, forward strand.
AAAGGTTCCTTTTTCGTCAAAGTGGAATTCCCCCGAACCTTTTGTTCCCCTAAATTCCATAGTGGCTAAGGCTGAATATTCGCTTAATGAATCCCACTTTATATATGAGCTTAATGCTGCTGACGGGTACCAAACTATTTCTGCTAAATATCTCTGTAAAGTTGCTTTGTCAACGTGTTCGTGATTTTTAGCTTCAGCAACAGGGAGTAGTGAAAATAGTTTTATTATCATCTCACCATGACCATTTTGAAATTTATCACGACCCACGACATTAATTATAGAGTTCATTTGAGTTGAAATACTCCAATTGAATGAAGGGGGCTGAACAGTAATATATTGTTCAGCAGTACCATTGTTCCATTTTGATTTTTCCGGCTTCAATTTAAGTTCTAATTCCTGAACTAAATGCAGGTTAGAAATCGGACTTTTACCAATTGTACCATTGTTCATTAGCCAATGTTGAACGATAAACGGTAATCCCGAAATAGTCTCTTTCGTTATTACATCTTCAGTTATATTCTTCGAGTTTTCTAGCATAACAATTCTTTCTTCTATAATCTTATTTTTAAAACTAAAACTAGAATAAGCTATCATTACAGAAATGAGTATTATGAGGTTTGCTATAGTACCAAATTTTGCATCAGACCAATAATTTAATATCAAAATCTGTGAGGAAATTACACCTAAAAATCCAATTAACCACCAATATTCGGGTTTAAATATTAATAAAAGTATTGTAAATACAAAAAGAATAAATGTAAAAAACCAAACTAATCCAAAAGCTTTGGAAATAGGTTGTGAAATAGCATTAAATTCAACTACATCAAATGCTTTCAGAAATCCAAATAAATGGATAATTCCGTGTATTCCAAGCAATATTATTAAAGCTAATCTCATTGTTTTTGTGTTTATGTCTAACTATTCAAATATAAGAAAAACCTAATTCAAAATACACAAAAAAACCTCGAACATATTCCGAGGTCATTTTAAAATTAAAATCTATATACTTGAGCTTAGTCTCTGTATGCAGTTGCTATCGCTTTTGCATACTCGATCAATCATTTTTTAATGGACTGCCTACCACTATCATATCGTGGTCTTTAAAAACTTTTGCAATTTCTTCTTTGGATGGAGGTGAAGTCCATTGATCTGTCATTTGAAAAAATGCTTCCATTTTGCCAGAAGGTAAATAAGAAACTATCATTTTCCCCTTTTCTGAAAGCTGAATAAATGCATGTTGAACATTCCTCGGAAGGAAAATTGTGTCGCCTGATGTCATTTGGTATTTGTCCTCACCTACCTGGAACAAGTATTCTCCTTCAACTACATAAAACCATTCATCTTGGAATCGATGAATATGCAATGGTGGTCCACCGTTTGGTGTAAGGCCTGTTTGTTCAAACACTGCCAAATCATTTTCTGTATCATTGCCAGAAATTTTAATATCCAAAGTGTTTAACGTAACACCCTTCATTTTGTAATGCTTTCCGAATCTTGCTTCGCCTGCATTTACTTTAAACCCGGCTTCTGTTCTCATATGTAATAATCGTTTAATTTTTGCAAATGCAAGGGTAGGTACAAGTGCAAATATTGTTAGTATAAAATATCTTCTTTTCATTGTTTTAAAGCATTATTATTTTTCATCCGAATCCACATCTTTCTACCATAAATGAAGCACAACTACCCAAATATAAGAAAATACTAATTCAAAATATACAAAAAGACCTCGAACATAGTCCGAGGTCTTTTCAATATTAAAATCTATGTATAGAGCTTAGTCTCTGTATGCAGTTGCTCTTGCTTTTGCATATTCGTATCGCCTACAGATATTAAGCCACTATGCGCAAGATCCGAAGAAAGTGTTTGTGGAATTAAAAACTGCCAACGTTTAGCTTTTGGATTGAGGCGGTTTTCGATGTAATGAACTATCAAACTCTTTACGATTATAAAACTCGTTGTCTATAATCGTTATATCAACTGCATCATCACCAGTAAAATGGCGGAACAGATTTAATTCGTAATCACTATCGATAGCTGTTCCTTTATTGAACCGCATTGCTTTGGCAAAAGTATTATAGTCTATTTGATTTGTGAGAACCTTTTTTTCCTCTTTATTTAAATTCACCATTCCTATTGGTACAATAAGATGTTCATCGCCATCTTTGTTTATGAAGCCATGTACACCATCGCTTGCAGGAACCTGGTAAGTTTTGTAACCATCTTCTATCAAAGATTTATTTACTTCAATATCAAGATAAACAACGCGTTCAGCTTGTTTATTAACCAGTAAATTAGTCACTTTTCCAACAGTGAGGTTCTCGGCATCTTTAATCTCCCACCCCCTTACATCATAATAATTAGGTTTTACCTTATAATCGGGAAGCTCTTCTAAATAGTACAAGTTTTTATTATTTTTAGTCATGATTTTTATTCCTTTTTTAATTTATTAATTCATTTTTTTGAGTAAAATTGCAGCTTTACTAAAGAAAGTTTTAACTTCATTTTTTTGATCAAGAGTAAGTATATTCGGTTTAATTGCTTCGGATGCCTCTTTTAATTCTGCAACTTCATTTGTTAATCCGGGATATTTAGCATCCTGTATATTTTGCAATATATTTGTTAATATATCATCCGCCTTTCTAATTTTATTAGCATGTGTAGTTTCAAAAGGCTCTTTTAAAATCATTTCTGCATATTTCTTTACCTTTTCTAAATCCGTCTGAACATCATATTCAACTTCATTAGCCATAGCTTCAGTAGCTTGTATCAATTTTAAAAGCGCTTCATTTGTATATTCATGATCCAGACTCATACTGTTTCTTTCCATTTCCACAAAAGTTACATAAGCTGCCACAGTACTGTTATTTTCATTTATACTTATAAAATCTGTTTCATTAGTGTTATTGATAGTATTTTCAAGCTCCGGTGCTTTAGGAACTTCATTTACTTCATCATTGTAATTATGAAATACCAGGAAATAAATAAGGGCGACAATTATGGCGATGCCCAATAATATCCATGGCCAGATCAGTTTTTTCTTTTCAATTTTAATTTCTGTCATGATAATCTTCTATATATGTTAATAAATTGTTTTAGGATTGCAGGTAATTCAACTCTCAAGCTTTTGCTCATTGATATTCTATTGTTTGAGGCTGAAATAATTCCTTACCTCTTTAAGTTGTCGAATAACTTAACTAGTCTACAAAGATAAGTTTAGTTATTACTAATAACGTTACACAATTACAGAAATAAGTTACATAATTCACACCTTAGCCATTTTGAAGATTTATTATTAAAAAAACTTTTACTATAATACCTACAAAAAGACCTCGAATAAAATCCGAGGTCTTTTCAATATTAAAATCTATGTACCAGAGCTTAGTCACTGTATGTAGTAGCTTGCTTTTATTAGTCTAAATCTATTTTATCACCTACAAGTCCATTTGCCCACCTAGACTTAGTAAGCATAGAACCCAAAACTATCGAAACTACTATTTAGTCTATTTTGTATATACTATTGTTGGGTATAGTAATTAAAATATTTTATTTATTCATTTTCTTTAAAATAAATGGCCTTCCTATCAAGGCTAAAAAAATAAATACTAAAATTATAATTAATGGTAATGGTCTTTCTTGGAATTGGTTATAGGACGACAATATTATTGCTATCAAACAAGCAATGGACCCAAAAAGAGATAGTATCTTAAATTTCATTTTTTGCTGAAAGCTAATATAATTCACAGCGGCAAAAGTGATTAAGAAAATCAGACTTGCTGCATCAACCAATGTATTCAACGACCCAATAACTGATAAAAGAGCTGCCAATCCAGCCAAAATAATGATGGCATAATAAGGTATTTTCGCTTGATTTTCTTTTACAAAAAAATTGGGTAAATCTTTCTTTTTGGCAACTGTTTCCATTAATCTAGCTGTTGAAAAA
>JAGXGG010000071.1 GCA_024636855.1 Ignavibacteriota bacterium
ACATATTACGGTGGAAATGCTCATGAAAATTTTGCCAGAGTTGCATTAAACTCTAAAGATGAACCAATAATAGCCGGTGCAACTCAGAGTAATAATGTAATGGGTGAAAATGGCTGGATGTCTGTGAAACCGAGTGGAAGTGGCTCATCGGGATACATTGCCAAATTTTCTATAGATGGTGTAAGAGAGTGGGGTACATATTTTGGTGGTAATAATGTTGACATTATTCGAACTGTTGAAGTAGGTGAGGATGATAACATTTATATAGCCGGAACTACTGGTAGCCCGGGTATTGGCATTGGTGACAATCAAGGAAGTTTTATAAATAGAGATCAATTCATAGTAGCTAAATTTAGCCCAGAAGGAGAAGCAGTTTGGGCTTCGTATTTAGGCTGTGGAGCTGAGGATTATGGAGTTAGTTTAAGTTATGACGGAGCAGGTTCAATAGTTTTCGGTGGACATACTATATGCAGCGGTTTACATACAAATGGCGGCTTCCAGCAGGACCTTTATATTAATAGTGATCTGTTTTTAACAAAACTTACTAAAGATGGGCTGAAAGTCTGGAGTACTTATTATGGTGGAAATCATGAAGATATTCTATCCGACTTAGTTTACAATGTAAATCTTAAAAATATAGTGATTACAGGAGCTACAAGAAGCGCAGATATAATCGGAAAAGATGGATATCAAGAAGTTAAATCATCTAGTTCTCAATATTTGGAACCCTTTATAGCTAGTTTACAGGATCACCAATATAAAATTAAAAATCTTTTACTTGACAAAGTTTGTCAAAATTCACTGCTTGAGTTTGAATTCGAAATAGATAAAGAAACAGAGTTTTTAACTGAGTATTTTGTCATACTTTCCGATACCAATGGTAGTTTTGAAAAATTAAAAATAGTTGGCAGCTTTAAAGCTTCTCAATCAGGAATATACTCTATTACAATTCCTATAAACGTGAGCGTAGGCAGTGGATATAAATTAAAACTAATAGGAAGTGATGAGGTTTTTGATCTAGAAATTTTAGAAGGAATGTCAACTTCATTTAATGGTCCAAGTATTGTTTGTAGTCAAACTGAACAGAATTATACTTCTGACAATCTCACGGAACGAGTTTATAAGTGGGAAGTAACAGGAGGCTCTATTATAGGACCGGATAACACATCCGAAATAAAAGTTTTATGGGAGGATCCGGGGACTGGTAAAATTACTTTATCTGAGTGGATTGACGGTAGAAGTTGTAACGATGTGGAAACAAAAAATATTTTAGTGGATTATGAGGGTTATAAAATTAAAGGTAATACTCTTGTATGTCATGGTGAATTTGAGCAGAAATATTCTAATAGTGACACAGAAGTAACTAAATTGTGGTCAGTTACAGGTGGAAATATTCTTGGTTCAAATACAGGAGATGAAATTACTGTAGAATGGACGAAAGGCGGAGTAAATGAGGTCAGATTAGATATTACTGTAAATGCAGGCGGCTGTAAAGTTTCTAAAGTTACTGAGGTAACAGTTAGTTATGAGGATATTCCCGAAACAGTAATACAAGGTGAATTTGCAGTTTGTCCAAACAGCCAGCAGACTTATTCAGTATTAAATACCACCGATATTACTTATAAATGGAAAGTTAAAGGTGGAACAATAATTAGCGAAGATGATAAAAATGAAGTTACAGTTCAATGGGGTACACCAAATAATGCTTCTATTGAATTATTTGAAACTACACCTCTTGGATGTTTGACTAGAAGCTCAAAACAAATATATATTAATGCATTCGGTAGGGATATTTTTGGGAATGTAGAAGTATGTACCTATGGGACATATTATGTCGATCATATCGAGAATGTAGAAAATGAATGGACTGCTATTGGTGGTACGATAATTAAAGGAGAATTTTCGGATACTGTATATATTGCTTGGGAAAAAGGTGGCGTTCATTTATTGAAATTAAATTCCACATCAAACAATGGAGAATGTTCAAAAACTTTACTTAAACAAATAGATCTAAAAGTCCCTGAAAATGTTGAATTAAAAATACCTGAATTAACTTTTGATCCGAAATTAAATAATATAGAAGTAGATCTACCATTTCAGATATTATATAGTGATTGTTTATCAGAAAGGCTTGAGCCTGAAATAATCACTGCCTATATGAGGATAAAAAGATCATTGTTCTTGCCTACCGAGAACTCAGTTCAAGATTATACAGACATTGGCGAGTGGCGATCTGTTATTTATCAAGATACCAAAACAGGATTTTCCGATGGTGAAGTATTATTCAATTTGAAAGGATATGTATTATTAGGTGATATTATTGAAACCCCTATAATACTTGATTCCTTATTTGTTTCTTCTGAGAAAATAGATTTCATTTCTAATGAAGGGAAATTGCTGATCTCAGGTATAGAAGATAAAGCAGGCTTCAGACTTATTAAGAATAACAGTATAAGCTTATTGAGTGTATATCCCCATCCTGCAAATAAAGTGATCACTATTGTAATTGAAAGTGAAACACCGGGTCTGTCAAGCGTAAAATTATTTACTTTCCTTGGTGAACAGATAATAACGGAATCAATTTCACTCAAAAGTGGAATTAATTATAAAGAAATGCAAATTCCTGAAGGAATACCTGTGGGTAATTATTGGATTTTAATTGGCGATGATAAATCATCTTCCAAAAGTATAATTATAGAAAGATAAATAACTCTTTACATCTCGAGTAAAGAAAAGGAATTTTGAAAAGATTTAATACACATAATTTCTTAGTAATGAAAATTTTTAAGGGAACAAAGAATAAGCGCTGTAACCCTATGATAATAAATATATTATCTGTCTTAGTGTTTATATTACTTATCCCTATTGTATCTGCTGCATCTGTGTTTGATAGTCTGGAATATAGATTAGGTGGTTTTGGTGCTTATCCTGAAAATAGTTTGAAATTTAACAATGTAAATTTTACAAGTATGCCTAACTGCTGTAATGAAGTTAATACATCTGATAATTCAGGTTATAGATTTGGTCTACTTGGAAAAGCCACGTATTCAAAAAATCTGGATATTGGAATAAGATTAGGATATACAAAATTAATCTCCACACTTAATTCTGAGGAATTCATTGGAAATACAGAAACTAACGGAGACCTCTACCCTGTTTACAGCAACCACAACTTGAAAACTGAATTTGATATGTTGAGCCTTGAGTCTGTTATTAGTTTTAGGCCGATCAATCTAATTCCCATTAATTTCAATGTTGGAACTCAAATTGGGTTTATTCTCAACAGTTCTTATTCACAGTTTGAAAGCTTAAATGATGAAGATGTAGAAAATGGTATTACATTTTTTGATGGGGAAAACAATCTTGGACAAAATAGAAATAATTCTTCGGGAACGATACCAAATGAAATGTTTTATTTTACCTTAAGCACTGGAATAAGTTATGATTTTGAAATTACAAGAAACATCCAAGTCAGCCCCGAATTATTTTACCATTATAACTTAAATAATATAGTTGAACATAATAATTGGAAAATTAGCTATTATACAGCAGGGGTATCTTTAAGCTATTTCATAAACTCACCGGATATAGAAGATCCTATTGAAATTGAAGAGAATGATTTTAACAAAGACAGCCTATTAGCCCATGATGAACTTTTCTCAAAATTGCAGAATTCTGATCTAATTCAAAATGAAGGGCTTTATTATAGCGAAGAGAATTTCATAAGTGAAATGAATAAAGTCAGTTTGAAACCGGAAACTAAAGTAATAGAAGACTTAGGATGCTGTTATTTGATTTTAGCTACTGATAGAAATAGAAATGAGATCAATGAACTTTTAAATAACATAGGTAACACTCTTGACCATGTTGATCTAAAAATTGAAAAATGGACAAACCCAAATTCAGAAAATATCTACCATAGACTAAGAACTACTTGTTTTAACGGACCGGCCGAAACTATAAAAATAAAATCTGAATTGTATAAAGTATTAAATAAAAACAATATCAATGTTAAAATTATCACACTTTGTGAGTAAACAAGAGATAAAAATATGACAAAACAAAAGTTAATATCAGCTATAATACTCATTCTTGTTTTATTTACTATGAAGATGTATTCCCAAGACAATAGTAATATTAGAATGATCACCTGGGACAGCGTAGGTCAGAACGAAATCATAAAACAAGGTGAAGTTTATAATATTGTTTATGAGAACGTAAGCCCGGAGAATACCAGAGTTAAATATACAGACAATGGTGATAATACTTATCAATTGGAATTAATATACTTTGATGATCTAAGTGTTGAAAATAATCCTTTTAAATATAAATATAATCAGGTGATAGTTAATTTTGATAGTCTAAATGAGGAACACAAGTTACTTTCAAAAAAATTAATAAGGGCTGTTGAAAGTTATCCCGAAAGTGAAAATAATTTTGATGAAATAAGTGAAAAAGTTTCCAAAACGCCTGAATTCAAAAATAAAGCATTAGACATGTTTTTATTCGATGTTAACGAAAAGGATGTCGATAATAACAACAATAAAATTAAATCTATTACAAAAGATATTAAAGATAATATAGATGAATACTTGCTAAATGATAATAAAATAAAAGGCTTAAAAACAAAGATCAAATATCTTTTAACACATGGCGGCTCAGAACAAGAATTAGAATTAATTCAAAATGAACTGGATCAATTATTAGCAAGAAATGGTATATTAAAAACTAAGATAAACAACCTCAACACTCAGCGAGATGAGCTAATAGAAGACAATAAATTAAAAATGGCTAAATTAGATTATCAATCAAATTTGAATATCTTGCTGATAATTGTAGCTATTGTGATCTTCATTTTTCTACTCTTTTTATACAGGGCATATCGAAACAAAAAGAAAGCAAACAAAATTATAGAAGAAGAAAGAGGCAAATCCGAATCATTATTACATAACATCCTCCCCAAATCTATCGCAGATAGACTTAAGAAAAGTGAGGTAATTGCAGATGAATTTGAAGATGCCGGGGTTATCTTTATTGACTTAGTTGACTTCACAAAAATAAGTGCTGATGTATCTCCGGCAAAGATAGTAAATGTATTGAATGACGTATTTACTGTATGCGATCAAATTGCTGATAAACATGGAATTGAAAAAATTAAAACTATAGGTGATTGTTATATGGCTGCCTCGGGAATTCCTGTAATGCAGGAAGGGCATAATATTGCATTGGCAAATATGGCTATTGATGTAATGAATTATATGAAGGAATATAAAGCTCCCGATGGAACAGCAATAAAATTTAGAATTGGGCTTGACAGCGGACCTATTGTTGCCGGTGTTATCGGGAAGAAAAAGTTTATCTATGATCTTTGGGGTGATACAGTAAATACCGCATTCAGAATGGAAGAATTTGGTGTTATAAACAAAATTCAATGTACCGATAGATTCAAGGATAAATTAACCGGTATAGAAAATAATGGTGATTTTAAATTTAAGGATACAGGGGATATCGAAATAAAAGGTAAGGGAATAATGCACACTTGGTTTTTGAACTGGGAGAATTAATTGATCTCTATAAATTGAGGGAAATCAATAGCCGAATCTGGCTAAAAACACTGTCATTGCGAACCCCGATGAAATCCAGGCAGAGAGTAAAAGCTCCGGTAGGAGCTAATTATATGTAGCCCCGAGTGTTAGCTCGGGGTAATGTATGAATAATGAGCTAATAATAGTCCCGATAAAATCGGGACGGATCATATATGATGCGTCCCTTCAGGATTACCGCTTTCCTTTTATAACTTACTATATTGCAAATGATTAGAAATAATTTGTTTAATAATTTAAAAGTTAAGTTAAACATAATCATTCCCTATCTAAATTTAAATGACAGGGATTGATTAATTATGATGAAGCTGTATCTGATCTTTTATTATCATCTAGAGATAAAGATTCCTTTTCAATTTAAAGTTCTTTATACTTATTTAAATATATAAATCTTTAAGTAGGGAATAAGCATAGTTAAAAATTATTTTGATTTATTAACATATAGCACTGATTTAATCTACCCTCATTTCAGCACATTCCAAAACCTTTCAATAGCATTTTTTTTAATATTATTCTACCTGCTTCGTGTTAAATTGTTTCATAGTATATTAATAAGTTTTATACTATATATATTAGAATCTATCTCTCTGTATTGTAATTCAACTTACTTTATTTCTCCACTAATAATATATTCTAACTCACCTACAGTCATATCTTCTAAAAGACGTTCTGTATCTATTATTTGTTCCTTGAGATGACTTCTAAAGATGGCTCTACCGCTACTTATCGGTATTTCAGTACCATTAAATTCACCATTTATCACTATCATCTTCTTCTTTTCGCTTTTCTTTAACCAGTTGCTAATGATTAGATTAATTGGAACATCTTGGAAGCTATAACCAATGACTATTAATGTATCGCTTAAATTCAATTTACTAATTCCAATATTAAATAAATCTATGAAAGTACGTCTAAAATATTTTTCTGATTTGTTGTAACTTCCTATTATAAATTCCCTAATGTGGAAATTGTACCCTTCTTTTCCTTTAAATTCGGCTTTAAGTTTAGCCACATCTTTGGAATTAAATTTTACTGTAGTAGTATCAATATATTTGCCTATTGTATCTTTCCCTACTACACCATAATCTAATGACCCATGCAATTTGAAAAGATTGACTTTACCAATGTCAAAGATATTGGAATTAAATCTATAAATTGGTTTCTCGGATATATCCAAATAATCTGATTCAAAACCATCTGTATATTCTATATTATTCTTTGTAAAAATATCCTCTACAACTTTATCATAATTAAGTGAAAGTACATTTGGTCTGTTATCATTTTTCTTTATATATTCTGTCAATAAAGGATTAGGAGTTATTTTTATTTCTATCGAAGACTAAGAGAGTAATATAATCAATACAATTAAGAATTAAATTATAGTATTTTTCTTCAAATCCCACTCCACTTTTTATAAAATTACCCAACCTGATTATATTATTTTTTCTTAGTTCATTATTAAAATCATAGTTACTATTCATAGGGTCAAAAAGTAAAGTATCCTTTGTCATCTGACCTATAAGTGCTTCATAAGATGGTAAACAATAATATACTTTAAGATACTCTGATACAAGTAAAGATTTATAAATGTTAAAGAAACTTATAAAATCATCTACGGAATATCTTAATTTGTTATTGGAAGTAATGTTGTAATTATATCCATCATGCAATGATGCTAAATCCACTAGTTCAAACTTTAAAGGATCAATGATTTTCTTCGGTGGTTCTGAAACTATATCACTTAACTCAGAAACCAAAGGTCCACCAAATGCTTTTGAAAAACCTGCTCCTAATAAAAATGTTAACTCACCCACCATAAACCTCTCTTCTCTGGGTCAACTATTAACACCTCGTCGTAGGTCAAGTCATACAGCTTATAGACCATCAAATCTATTTCGTTGTCGGTAGTATCTATCTTTGATTTTAGTTCCTGTGCTTCGGCTTTCTTTTCGTTGAAATAGCTCATCCACTCGGCTTTTTCCGTAAGTGATAATTCAATTTTCTTCTTCTTTAGTTCTGCAACGAACTGTTTGAAGTCCAGCTCATACCACCTCTGTAGCTTCACGCTTAGCTTATCTATCTCATAATCTGATTGGAGAAGAGAGAGGAATGAATTTATATATCCACGAAACTGGTTTAAATAATCTGTAATCAGTCTTGATTGTGTATCTATTCTATCTTGGATTTCTTTAGGTGCTATTTTTATTGGAAACTCTTTCACATAGATATTAATCCATCTAGTAGTTCCCACTCCACTTGTATTAGCTATCTGTTTTAAATAGAATTTTATTAAATTTGAATTAAGTAGAGCTAGTAGGTAGCCCTTTACAAATTCTTTCGGAGGAAGAAGGAAATAAGCACTATTTAAAAGATATACTTCATCTACACAAAGACTAAATCGACCTGAATCTGTTAATTCAATCCATACAATTTTCTCTTCTTTGAAATCTTGAAAAAATATAAGATTCAGAATTACATATTCAAATTAGAACCAGAGCTGAAAGATTTTATAAACTGGTCTTATGAAAATGACCTAGAGTTGTTTAATGAGCAAGACTATATCTGGTCATTAAATTCTTAATACTTCCATCCACTCCAAATCAACGTAAAGTCTCATTTTATTTATCATATCAAAATGTCCCCTGCCTCCTGTTATAAGCAGCTTTTTTCGATTGCAAGTACAAACGAAAATGATCCCGCATATATACTCTATAATTTTTAAACAATAATAAGGAGAATATATGATTAATCTATTTAAAAACAATACGGAAATCCCAAGCTTTGATAGTTCTGAAAACTATTTAGATAGTCCAACTAGGGTTAACATTAGTACTCTTGGTAAGATAGCACAATTGGTGTTAGTTAAACCAAGAATTGTAGTATATGAGGTAACTTTAAAACAAAAGGTCTCACCCTTCTTTGAAGAAGTATCTGAAACTAAGAACTCTTACTATATTATAGGTGAGGGTGAAAGCATGGATAAATTAATATCTGAAGATGAATCGGAGAGATTATCATTAGTTGAGAATGATAGAAATATTAGAAACATCAGTAGAGACGAGATATTGTTCTTATTTGAAGCGGAAGATACTGTTGATAAGCTCAACAACGCAATTCTGGAGTTAGGCCTAGACGTTAAACATTACAACTTCATGTGGAGCACCGTGAACATAGGTATATCAGAAGATAAGATAGTAAATTCAGGATATCCTAGAACTGAAGATGAAGATTCCGTAAGATTTAAAGAGGTTCTAATTTCTGAAAAAAGAAAAAATGAAGATTATGATAATGTATTTATCAGATATGAAATTGTTGGAGAAGGTTATGATCTTATGTATAAAAGATGTATCAATGTAGTAGCAGGGCAATCTGGAAATCTTAAAAGCACGATTGTTAATAATATTATAGCGGCGGCTGTTAAACCAACAAATGACATAGGTTTTACTTTCTTAGATGAAGATAGAAAAGATGATCAAATAATTGTATTTGATACTGAAACAAATGAAAACCACTTATATCAGAAATGGAATTTCTACACTAGCTGTAGTTCTAAGCTAACTTACATAACGCTTAAGAACATCCCTACTAGGGAAAGACTAAGATATGTGCACAGTGTTATTAATAGAATCGTTAGTAATGGTTCTAACATCAGAGCAATTATTATCGACTCACTTATGGACTTCATCTATGATTTTAATAACAACGAAGAATCTCAAATTTTAATTGAAAGTATACTACAAGTTATTAATCTACTTGATATTCCTGCTATTGTTACATATCAAGAAAATCCTGCTAGATACAATGGGGCTTATAACAAGCTTTCTGGGCATCTTGGTTCGAAGCTACATCAGAAGTCAGAGTCACATTATAAAACCTCTATAAGTGGAGATACTGCCGAATTAGCTTGTGTGAAGAATCGTAATGAAAGCCGTTTTACTATATCATATGATTTAAACACAGCAGGTAATTTTCTAATGCTTGAGAATGCGGGTCTAAAAGATAAGACTAAAACCTCAGGAGATAAGAAGCTTGACAAATTGAGTCGAAGCTTAGAGATCGCATTTGAAGGGAAGCAATTTTTATCTAATGATGAATTAACAACATGGATAATGCAGACTCTGGATATCAAAGCTAGGGCCGCTAGTGATTGGAAACAGAAGTTGGTAGATTCTGAGTTAATTGAAAATGCTAATAGCTCTGGAAAAGCTAACCAATGGGTAAAAGTATAAATGCAATTATTTTGCTTATATGGTAAATTGCATTTGCATCTATTATTAAACTAGTTGTATCCCAACTATCAATTCTCCCGTATGAAAACGGGAGATTTAATCGTGGGGTACCTGATACAACACTAGAATAAACAGTTCTTTGAAAAATAAAAAAAGAGTAAATCCTATGACATAGGCTAGATGCGAAGCATCTCGTGAAAGCATCAAAGACACCGAAGGTGTCGATGCTGAAGCTGGCCCCGAAGGGGCCAAATATAGCTCTTAGTAGACTTAACAGATTAACAACCAATTATGTTATTAATTTGAGATTCCAATTCATCTAGTTTTTTAATTAATTCCTCGATTTGTATCAGATTCTCATCTTCCTCTACTGTTGAAGTATCATTAATAACAGAGTAACTTCTATTTAGCTTACGTCTCTGATATCTTAGGTCTTCGAGAAAATCATGTACTTCCATTTTTAAAGTAGAATCGAAGTAAGATGATTCTTCTAAATCACTTATCAGAATGTTGAATTCCCTTTCTAGTATTGAGATATTGAATTCATTTTGTGTTAATGTAAATTGTTCCATGGTATATTTATTTAGATTTATACTTTATATATTAGAATCTATCTCTCTTTAATGTAATTCAAATTCTAGCTTTATGTTATTTAACATTAGTTTTTCTAGTTTCTCATTTTTCATAACAGAAATCATCTATTTGTTAAGTGATATACTATATATCTGTAGCTGCTGCTATTTGCAATCCAGAAATAAAAAACTCCCCAACCGAAGATGGGGAGCAGGTTCACATGATCAAGTAACAGCTATACCACTTGATATAGTGAATTAAATTCATTTTTTCTTTTTATCAGGAGGCGGATTAGAACTAGGGAAACCTTTATCAGTTTTATCATTTTTTGAGTAAAATCTCATGTTAGACCTTATTAATAATTATGAAAATAATGTATAATAAAATTATAAAAACCATCAAGGAAAGCAAAACTATATTTACCGTTAAAGCAATTCTATTTCTTTTTTTTGCTTTTTGATTTGAGTAGGTATCTAAATTTATTTCATTTATAGTTTTACTATGTAAAAAATACATTAATAAGTGAGTTGCTGTATTTAGTAGAATGACAAATGTATTTACTATCCATATAAAATATAGTATGTATATACATTCCAATTCTTTAAAGTCTAGATTAAATAGATTTAATAGGATTAATGATAAAGCAAAAAAACCTGTTGAAAAAACAAATATTTTATTATCAAACTGTTTCAAAGATTCTGATTTTACAGTTTCCAGATTCTGTTTAAAATTGTCATATTCTTTATTCTTCTTATTTTTTGACATTATAGGACTCCCTCTTTTTTCCCCATCTCTTCAATCACTTCCATCGTACCAACACTAACTGTAGTAACTCGCTTGAGTAAATCTATTACATGCTTCTTGTAATCGGCAAAGCGATAAGTATCGAACTTCTCAGCTATAGTGCTGTGACGTGGCTTTTTCTCTTTGTATTGGTCAAGCACCCAATCCAATGCACTACGATTGCCTAATTTGTATTCCCAAGCGATGGGCGGTATTCCGCTGAGTGAGGTCATCTCGTCCAGTTCTATTATACCTTCGTCTTTTTTTGCTTTTAGTTTTACTTTTAGCTTTTTCTTCTTTTTGTCACCTTTTACTTCTACGTTAGTTGTGGTTAGTTCTTATGGTTCTGCTTGCTCGTATCCGATGTGAAGCTCCATTAACCTCTTGCCCCAATCAGCCCACTGGTGAAAGTCCTCGTAAAAGGGCAAACGAGGGAATTCACGCTTTAGGTTCTGCTTATATTTCACTCGGTACTCTGGGTTGTGTAGTACACCATAAGTATAGTGAAATATATCTTCTCTTGTTATTTTCTTGTCATTGTAATGAGTTTGGAACTGCTCCAATCCCCATTTGGTGATGTTTTCTTTTTGAGTTCCGTCAGACGTATAAGATCGTATTGGTAAGCACTGAGTTGTACCACCTCCAATCAATAATGAACCAGAAGTTCCCATAACTGTTGATGCTAATGATACAAAAACAGGACTACTAACATTAAAATAGATAACCTTATTCTCTAGAGTACCAAATTGACCAAATATTGATTCATTTTGATAAGCTCTATGAGTTATTTCTTTATTGAAATAAAAGTGTCTTTTGCAATAAGGTCTATAAAGTGCTGATGTTAGACTTTTTATATTAAATTTTAATTTCCCACCCTTTTTTAAGTAATCTATTAATTCAGAAGTCCATTTTATGCCATCCCCAATTGATAAAAGTATATCTTCTTTAGAGTTATCTTTTTTCCATTTTTCTTGTTCTGAATTATAATATTCAATGAAAAATTCGATTTTATTCTTTAAAACCAGCTTATTAAAATCATATAACCATTCATCCCGGTTACTTTGTACACCATTAGAAAACAATTCAAAAATTGCGGTTTTACTTTTGCCAAGTTTAACATTCTTGTCGCAAACAGGTATCAACTCATCCCAATCATTATCAGTCAGGTTTATCCAGTTGTTTTTTTGTGGGGTTATATTAGAAAAATTTATATCTCTGAATTGCTTTTCGCTTAACCATTCTAACTTTTTTTCTTTTAACCACTCGTCTTGTATCTCACCATTATAGTATATTTGGCATCCTTTTTCGTTTCTTACTGTTTTACGAATAAGAAACATAATAGCCACACCAGTCTGAATACCAAACACGTTGTGAGTAGTTCCAGCTATTTTGGGGTTCGCCCTCACATCACTGAAAGTGTCTATCACGTAGCAATAATCAAAATCATCTTGTACGCTTTTGCGAAAACCATCGAAAGTTCTGCTGTTTATAAAGCTACGATTAGTAATAAAACTAACCACACCATTTTCATCAACTCTATCCATAGCCCAGCGGTAGAAGCGGGCATACATATCATATACTTTTGTTTTCTGTGCAGTCGAGTTTTTTACAAATGTTTCTTTTATTCGTTTATCAATTAGTTCATATTCACGATTCTTATTGAAATCATTGAAATTTGCTTGATTCGCATTGTACGGTGGATTACCTATAACTACGGAAATGCGTTGTTCATTTTGTCTTTTTATTCTCTCAGCATTTTCGCTACTCATCCCACCGAATATATTTTCTTGTGTACCTTGGTCTATACTCATTCTGTCCCAACTGAGCGCAGCAGTATTGTCAAGAGTATCAACAAAACAAATATTAGGAAATTCTAAATAAGTACCCATTTTTTGTTTGTAGGTGAACTCTATATTGAGGTTCGCTACGTAATATGGCAATATAGCAACTTCGTTAGCATGTATTTCGTGTTTGTATTTGTGGGGTAAGTACTGCTCTGGTATATAATCTATTATATCAGTTATGAAAGTACCAGTACCCGTTGCAGGGTCTAATATATGTACGTTTTGGTCGTGCAGTTGCTTTCCAAAGTGTTTTTCTAATAGGTAGTCAGTACTACGTATCATAAAGTCAACTATCTCATTAGGAGTATAAACTACACCGAGTTTATCAGCCCCTTTTGGATTATAAACTTTGTAGAAATTCTCATAAACTACTTTCAGGAATTTTTGTTTTTCGTGGTGGTCTGCTACGCTCGATGCTTGTGCGTTTAGAGTTCGGTAATAGTGATTGAGGTCGCTGAGTTTATTTTGGCGAATATCTCTTGTCATAAAAGTATTGACCAATCTATCTAACTCACGAGCGATATTATTTTCTTTATGGAAATCAGATTCATCGAAGACCGATTTGAACAAATCTTCGGTCAGTATATGCTGGATAACCATCTCACGAATATCTTCGGAAGTAATTCCTGGATTTATTTCTACCTTACACATTTGCCAAAATGCATCTCTAGCTTCGATATAGTTAGTATTACCAATGTTTTGCTCTTCTATCATTCCTCTAAGCGCTTCTACAATAGTAGGTATATCGGCTTTGAATTTTTCTAACGCTTCTTCAAATTTCTGTATATACGCTGGCTTGTATTCAATGAATGCTTTGATTATGCTTAGCAGTTTATCTTCATCTTTCATCTTTATTCTCATGGCTTCTTCACCATTTTGAATAAGAACTGCCTCTATACTATCTTGGAATAGGATATTAAAATTTGGATAACCATCGGTGTATATTTTCTTATGGATTTCATCATCTAGAGAATCATTTGTGTCTTTGCTTTCTACATATCCTTTATGAATACGAAGATCATTCATCAATGTACCATCGGGTCTGATTGTACCTTTATTGCTAGTATTTCTAATACTTATTTCAGTAGCATAAACATAATGTTTTTGGGAAGCTAATTGCAACAATAACATGTCAAATGGTTGTTTGATTGCCATTTCATTTTTGACACCTGTTCTTCGTAGGCTGTCGGTGTAATTGTAGTATTGATTGACGAGTTGTTTAGACATAACTTATTTCAATTTATTAGGTTTCCTGTATTACTAATATAAGGAAAAGAATGAATTCTACGCAATTGGGCTATACGTATGTTTTTCTATTTGTTGTAAACGGACTGAATCTCTATACAAATAGAAATTTTTTTTATCAATATATAAATGCTTATCTATAATCAACTTCTCATCAATACTTTTTAACTTCTTATTGTCTTGAAGCTTTGACATTGTTTCAGATATATCTTTGCATCTATTTTGAATAATGGTATTCTCTTTTTTATAAAGAAGTTCTAATATATCCTTATTTATCAAACTAAGATCAAAGTTAGATAGAATAGAATCTAACTTTTTCTTGGATGATGAAGCATTATATAACTTCCAATGCCAACGGAGTGTTTTATATCTATCTGCACAAAACTTAGAGCAAGTATTACCTCTACCTCCGTGCCTGCATCTACAAATGAAGCATACCTTCCTGCAATTACTACAATAGTCAATATATTTATTATCAGAATTTGAAAACCTAGCTTGTGTGCTAAATTTTACCTTACAGCATTTACACCTAAATGTAGTTGGTTTTTTAACAGGTTGTATAGCTCTAGTTTTAGGTTTTTCCCTGTAATAATCATTACTAAAATATTTTTTTGACATTCTTATCTCTTTATATTTTTATAATTACAACATAATAAAAATATTGATATTACGCAACCCCTATTCCCCTTTTTTAGGCATCAAATATATATACCATGTTCAACTAAATGTGGAAAGCACATGGTAAGTATAGAAAAAGCTACAGAGATTTTGAATAAAAACAACACTTATTCAAAAGAAGAAGTAGAACAAATATTGGATTTTCTAAATCCAATCGTAGAAATATTAGTAGATTATGTAGAATTAAAAAAACCAACAGGTGAAAAATGAAAAGGGCGATTTTATAGTGTAGTGTATCAACTACTGTACAAAAGGATAAAGGCTATAGCTTAAGAGAACAGGAACGACTACTAGTTGAGTATTGCAGGAAGAAGGGTATCGAAGTAGAAATAATATTTATAGAAGATCACTCAGCAAAAAATTTCAATCGACCAGAATTTTTAAAATTATATGATTATGCGCAAAAGAACAAGGATAATATAGACTACATACTATTTTACAATTGGGATAGATTCAGTAGAAATGTTCATCTATCTTATGTTTACATTGATAAATTTAAAAAATTAGGTATTGAAGTAAATGCAATTAATCAAAGAATAGATCATTCTGAACCATATAGTAAATATATGTTATCAATGTATTTAGTAGGTCCTGATGTTGAAAACTCAATTAGAAGTGAAAGAGTTACAACTGGCTTAAGAGCAAGTATGAAAGAAGGAAGATGGTGTGCAAATGCTCCTACTGGTTATAATAATAGAAGGGATTCCAGTAATAAACCTATTGTAGTCATTAATGATGAAATTGCAGATGATATAAAGCAACTATTTGAAGATTTTGCAACTGGGAATTATACACAAGTTGAGCTAATAAAAAAATATAAGTCTGCGAAGCTAATATTAAACAAGGCCAAGTTGAGCAAAATGCTAAGAAACAGATTTTATACTGGTAAGCTTGTAATAAAAGCTACAATGAATGAACCTGAACAAATAGTATGCGGGTTACATGAACCATTGATATCTAACGAGATATTCAATAATGTACAACGAGTTTTAAGGGGAAGGAGACCAGTATCTAACAATGTAAGTAAGTACAATGATTATTTACCATTAAGGGGTGTGTTAGTCTCAGATGAAAGTGGTAATAAATTAACAGGAACAACAAAGACTAAAGCAAATGGAAAAAAATATAGTTATTATCATAGCAATAGTAAGGATCAATCTATAGTAAATGTTCCAGCAGAAGAAATACACTCGCAGGTGGAGAACTTGCTAAGAGAATTAAAACCAAAACCTGAGATTAAAGAGCTGCTGCTTGAAATGATCAAATCAAAAAGTAAATCGGCTGTAGATAAGAATAGAGAAAAAACAAAAACTATGGAAAAGGAAATAATAGGTCTCGAAGTAAAAAAAGAGAAGCTACTGGACAAATATTTAGATGAACATATAAATAAAGATGACTTTGAAAAGTATAATTCGAAATTCACAGATGAGATACGACGAATTAATACAGAAATAGAGATTCTAAAAAAAGATTATGAGAATATAGAGGATTACTTCCAAAATACAATTAAATATTTTGATAATCTCTCTTCATTATATAGCACAGCTAGCCCAAAAGGTAAAAGAACTATAATTAGTTCGATACTAGAAGAAAATCTTAGAATTCGAGATAAAAAGTATCGAACTCCTAAATTTAAGGATATAGTTGAATTAATTTGTAGTGATAGCAGGGCTTTCAAAGGTGATAAAAGAAATAAAGGCAACTATTCGGATGAAGAGTTGCCTATGGTACACCCGAAGAGATTCGAACTCCAAACCTTCTGATCCGTAGTCAGATGCTCTATCCAGTTGAGCTACGGGTGCAAATTAAATCTTCGTCTATTCTTAAACTTTTTTCAAAGATTTGATAAACTTAGAAAGTCTAGATTTTCTTCTAGAGACATTATTTTTATGTAAGATACCTTTAGCAGACGCTCTATCAAGAACTTTGATTGCGTTGCTTAGATTATCCATACCGGTAGCATACTCAGTAGATTCTCTAACTGCTCTAACTGCTACTCTAACTTGTTTTTTATACTCTCTATTGTATAAATTTCTTTTCTTAGTTTGTCTTATTCTTTTGACAGATGATTGATGATTAGCCATAATCTTAAATGATTTTATTATTTACAAAATATTTGACTTCAAAAATACATCTAATATTACTTTATTGCAAAATAAAATAAAGATTTAATTTAATAAATTTGTATTTATTTCTATTGTAACTAACTTGTGTGATAATAAAAACGAAAATATGTAAATGTTAAAAGAACTTCTCAGACCAGAAATAGAAGATATAATAAAGCAAAGAAGATGGAAAGACCTCCGAATAGGTTTGGAAGGTTGGGAGCCTGCTGAAATTGCTGAATTGTTATTAGAAATTGAGAAAGAATATAAAGTTCTATTATTCAGAGCGTTACCTAGAGAGGTTTCTACTCAAGTATTTAGTCACATAGAAACTGAGGAAAGAGATCAGTTACTTAATGAATTAACAGATGGGGAAACTCGTAGATTACTAGCAGATATGTCACCTGATGACAGGACGGCATTGTTAGAAGAACTACCTGCTAAAGTGACTAAATCACTTATGAACATGCTTTCTGCAGAGGATTTAAAGGAAGCTAGATATTTACTTGGTTATCCTGAAGAAAGTATTGGTCGTTTGATGACACCTGACTTTGTTACGGTTCAACCTGACTACACTATAAGACAAGCTATAGAACATATACGAAAATTTGGTAAAGACAGTGAGACAATTTATCGCGTTTATGTTGTTGATGATAATGGAAGATTAATCGACGATATTCTACTAAAAAATCTAATACTAGCTGAAGAGGACATTAAAATATCCGAATTAATGGATGATTCTTTTCTATCTCTTTCAGCATTCGATGATAGAGAAGAAGCGGTAAGAATGCTAGAAAAATATGATGTTCTAGCACTACCTGTTGTAGACTCGAATGGATATATCGTTGGTATTGTAACTTTTGATGATATCTATGACGTTTCTGAAGAAGAGACAACTGAGGATTTCCAAAGAACATCAGGTATTAATCCATTAGATCAATCATATCTAAGTGCTAGTATATGGAAGTTATATGGGAAGAGAGTTCCTTGGCTATTGGCTATGGTTTTCGCTAATTTTATAACAGCTTCTGTAATTAGTCATTATGATTACGTTACTGTTGCATTTGTTTCATTAGTAGCATTTATTCCTTTACTAACTGGAACTGGTGGTAATTCTGGTACTCAGTCTGCAACACTAATAATTCGTGGTATTGCAACAGATGATATCAGGTATAATGATTGGCTTAGAGTGTTTAGGAAAGAGTTAGTCGTTGGTCTTCTTTTAGGAGTTTCATTGGCTGTGGTAGCATTTATTAGAGGTTACTTAGAGTCAGATAATGCAATGCAGTTAGCGTGGGTTATAAGTACTTCATTAATAATACTTATACTATGGTCTAATGTTATAGGTAGCTTATTGCCAATCATGTTACACAAGATGAAATTAGATCCAGCGGTCATATCTGGTCCTGTAATAACAACAATTGTTGATGTTTCCGGACTACTAATATATTTTAATATTGCTATTTATATGATGAGTTAGTATCTATAAGTTAGTCCTATACCTAATTTATAAATATTGTTATCAGTCTTTACTATCTGTGAATTATATATGAAAATATCGTTTTCTGTTTTGAATAATTGAGCAAATAAATCAATTCTTAGTGATTCGAAAAGAAAAAGCCCTACTCCCCCACTATAAAGTTCAGTTATAGATTTATTATTATCAAGTGGTGATGTTTCGAATGTAGCTCCACATCTTAATTGGATTATTGAGTAAGGGATTTGATATTCTAAACCAATTCCAAATTTAATATTTCCATCTAAGGCTTTGTACATATTATCATTCAATTCAATTAAATATTCAGATTGTGTATCTAAAAATTCAATGCCTGAATAATTTTTATATTGAAATGCAGCAGCAATTGTTAATTCATCGGAATTATATGATGATCCTAAAGATATAGACCAAGGTAGTAAAATATCAAATATTGAACTATTATCATTTCCCGCATTATTATATTTTGTTCTACTTTTATCATCGAATAGTACTTCTGCCTCTTCATAAAAACTCTCTTCTATGCGCATATTAGCAGGTGTATTTAGATTAATACTAAATCTATAATAATCTTCGTAAGTATATACTATTCCGAGATTAAAACTAATAGATGTATAATCTTGATTATACTCTAGTGTATGATAGACTTTATTTATATCTGAATAAGGAGGCTCATCATTTTTTTCTTGATATATTTCCTTAGTATCTGATTCATCAAGAAATCTTACATATTTATATGAACCAAATGAAAAATTAATACTTCCACCAAAAGCAAAGCCTTCGAAATACTCACTTGCTAGTGCAAAAGTCAGATCATGATTACTTCCAGATTCAGTTAACTCGTATTCTTGATATAAACTGTCATTTATATAAGTTACACCATTCTGAGATAATTTTGTCTTTTCAGTCCAATTTCTTTCTTGATTAGATTCATAATTTATATATGAATTTTTATTATTAAAACCATTTGCATTAGTAAGTTGATTGAATTGCATACTATTAGAGTAAGAAACCCCTATAAAATACAAATCCATATTCTGATAGTTGGCTCTAACAGGAGATGATACAGATATATTAGTTAAGTTTATTTTTTTTGAATTAGTATTAAAAGAGTTATCTAAATAGTCTGTTGAAATTGAATTGTCTTTAAAGTTTGCCCCTAATGAAATTTCAGATTTATTATTCAGAGCTAATCCTGCAGGGTTATAATGTATAGCTGCTACATCATTAAGAACACCTAAATAAGAAAAACCCAATCCTGCGGATCGGGTATTTACTATTTTATTATCAGAAGAGTACCTAATAGCATCTATCAAAGTTCCATCAATATTCTGAGCATTTAAACCAGCAGTAGCTATTATTAAAAATAATGATATCCAATACATTATTATCTTCTACCACCCCTTGAATTGCTAGAACCACCACTTCCAGAACTTCCACCTGATGAACGTCCACTACTTCCTCCAGAACTTCCACTTGATGATCCAGATGATCGGTTATATCCCGAACCACTTGATCGAGTTCCTGATGAGCCACTAGATCCAGAGCTACCACTTGATCTATTGTATCCTGAACCTCTAGTATTAGTATTACTATTAGACCTATTCACGTTTGTGCTTCTATTGGTATTTGTTCTAGTAGATTGTCTAGTTGTATTAGGTTCTGTAGTTTTATTATAAGTATTTGAATTTGTTCTTGAATTAGTGCCAGTATTTCTATTATAATTTGATGCAGATGTAGTTCTAGTATTACTAGTATTATTTCTCACTGAAGATCTGTCATAATTAGAATTTGTACCAGTACTTCTATTATAACTTGTGCTATTGTTGCTTCTATTATATGAACTACTGTTATTTGAACTTCTATAATATCCAGCTGATGAAGAAACTGCACTTCTTGAATTTACTGAATTAGTACTTGGAGATCTATAATAATTATAACTATCTCTCTGAGCATAATCACGAGATCTACTATAGTTCCTATTATTGTTATAATGACCATAATTATTGTGGTGATGATGACGATTGTAAAAACCACCGTAATAGAAATTATCATAATAGTAACCCCAACCAAAACCAAATGAAGGATGGTATCTGTACCAAGGTGAATACCAACCAAAATATCCTGGTCCCCAGTTATTAGAAAAGCCAATATTAAATCCAGAATATGGATTACCATAAAATCCGGAATAATAGACGTCGTTCCACCAAGGGACAACAACTGGTTGATAATATGGTGATTGATTATAGTAATTATTAATAACAGTTACGTCTGAGCCACTATCAGATGTATAAGCATTTTTAGTTGTTTTTTTATTTGAGAGTGGATTAACCCACCCATTGTTGCTACCAGAGTCTCCTTGACTATTGTTTTTATCAACAATAATAATCTGTTCATCTGGCTTATCATAGCTATAGTAATTATTAGTTCTGGTCGATGTACATGACATCAATCCGAACAGTAACAAGAGTGATATAGGTATTATAGTTTTCATTTGAAACTCCTTTTTATTTATGAAACGAATATCACAAATTTTAGTTTCAAAAAAAAATAATTAAAATCTTTTTTGTTTTATCAAAAAGTTATTTAGTTTTGCTACTCGAATACGTGCCCGGATGGCGGAATCGGTAGACGCTCAGGACTTAAAATCCTGTGATGGCAACATCGTGGGGGTTCAAGTCCCCCTCTGGGTACTCTAAGGTTGATGATTATTTAGTCATCAACCTTTTTTTATAACTATACTTACATCATCACGTATTATAAAAATATGAAAACACTAATTCTAATACTAAGTTTATCTATTATCACTGCATGTAGTAGTGGTTTAGATACTAGAAATATGACTGCAGAGAATCTATTTCAAAAAGGTAAGGAGTACTTTGCAGACAACGATAATCAAGAAGCTCAAAAAATGTTTGATCTAATAAAGCTGCAATACCCTGCAAGTCAGTACGCTGATGATGCACAGTTTTACTTAGCTGAGATAGATTTCAAAAGAGAAAAATACATTTTAGCTGCATTTAACTACAATTCATTGAGAAGGATATATCCTTCTTCTGAGTATAATAAACAATCACTTTATATGAGAGCTCAATGTTATTATAAACTTTCTCCCCCATTCGAACGAGACCAAGAATATACGCTAAAAGCAATTGAATCATTAATCGAATTTCAGGGAACATATCCTAATGACTCATTATCTATAGAAGCGGACTCAAAAATAAAAGAGATGAGAGAGAAACTTGCTCATAGAGAATTTTCAATTGCTGAATTATACAAAAAATTAGATGATCCAAAGGCATCTTTAGTTTATTATGATTTCGTAATAGACAAGTATGATGATACTCAGTATTATGAAGACTCATATTTTGGAAAGGTCGCGTCTTTACTTAAAATGAAAAGAGTTGAAGAAGCACAGAATATTATAATGCTATATAACAAAAAATTCCCGAATGGGAATTACAACTCGACGATGAAAGATATGTACGATAACGC
>JAGXGG010000072.1 GCA_024636855.1 Ignavibacteriota bacterium
CAGCCAACATCCAAGAGTTCTTAGGGTCTATCTCGTAGTCTCCCTCTAATACACCTGAAAGTAGCATTTTGTACATGAACTCATGTGGGAAATATCTTTCACCATTTTCTTCAGCTGTTTTCCATATCTTATATATATGTTTTTGTAGCTTACGGAATGCTTCTTCTTCTGGTATACATGTATCAGTCACTCTATTAAGACCCCTTTCTAATAGTGCCCACTCATCTTTTGGTGTCAAATCACGATAATGAGGAACTCTTTCATAGCTATTGTGAGCAACTAAATTCATAATATCTTCTTCTAGATTTGCCCCTGTACAAGAGATAATATCTACTTTTCCTTGCCTAATTATCTCAGCCAAAGATATTCCTAACTCGGCTGTACTCATTGCACCAGCTAGAGTTATCATCATCTTATTACCCATCTCCAATTGCTTCTCATAACCTTTGGCAGCATCTACTAATGCAGCAGAATTGAAGTGTAAGAAGTTCGTCTCTATGAATTTTGATATTGTATTTCTTTCCATAATCTACCTTTTATTAAAAAATGTTCTAACTTTGCAAAATTATTAATATCTTAATATCCAAAATAGTCAATAGATTAAAAAATATTATTATGAAGAAAGTACTTTTTGCATTTTTATTTTTATTTTTTGCTGCCTGTAGCGAATCGGAGCTTCCCAAAGACATAGAAGAGGAAGACCTTACTAATTCGACAGAGGAAGAAGAAATAGACCAATGCGAGAAGAGCTTTTTAGAATTGGATACATTTCCTACTATTAACTATAAGACTCTGAAAATAGAAGATTACGCTCAATATTTAGAAATAAAGAAAAAGTACGCCTATAGCGATTCTAATTTATGGGCAAATAAAGCATTTATAACTCTGAATAGAAAAGAGATGCGTTTCCTCAAAATAGGTGATAGTATCGTAGTTCCTGATACTATAATACCTGATATGCGTGCCTACTCAGTCTATCCACCATACTATTGCGATGCCAAGCATATACCTAAATTGATAATGGTCTCAAATAAGTATCAATGTTATGCTGCATATGAAAATGGTGTATTAGTTAGGTTCGCAGCGGCGAATACAGGTAAAGAGAGAACTCCAACATATCCGGGTAGATATGCCCTAGTATGGCGAGATAGGGTTCGTAAATCATCGCTTGACTCAACTTGGATATTGCCTTACACTTGGAATTTCCATAGATATGCTGGTAATGCTTTTCATCAGTTCGATATGCCAGGTAGAGCTGTCTCTCACTCTTGCATCAGACAGTTTTTATCTGATGCAAAATGGTTATATAGTTGGGGCAAAGGTGTAGAGGTAGACACAAATAGAAATCAAATATGGCTTTCAGGAACACCTGTAGTTATACAAGACATGTTCGATTATGATAGAAGTTATGGTCCATGGTTTGATCTATCAAATAACAAAGAAGGTAGAGTAAAGCTATCGGGTAATCCTATGGAAATAGAGGAAGCCTATATCCCTATAAAGCAAATACCTGAGGAGATACAGGGGTGGATACCAAATAGAAAGCGTTACTTGGTCGCAGAAGATACTCTAAGAGCCAGAGGTATAATACCCGAAGATGTTACATTAATAGAATCTGTTAACTTCAACAAAAGAAGAAGAGAGAAGAAAGCAAAAGCTGAGAAAGAAGCAAAAGAACGAGCTAGATTAGATTCCATAAATGGAGTAAAATCAAGTACGGATTTGGATCTAATTCGTAATAATTTGGAAGAGCTAGAAGGTAAGAAACCCCCTATTATAAGCCAAACCGATACCACAGAGAAAAAATAGATGAGTCAAAAAGTAACTCACTGGAAAGCCGAATTTATGTTGTTTCTAATGACATTGATTTGGGGAGCAACATTTCTCTTCACTAAACTTGGTTTAGAAAGCTGTCCACCATTCCTCTATGTAATATTTAGATTTAGTATTGCATTAGCATTAGTACTTATATTCTTTCATAGATTTATGAAGAATATAGATAAAGTTACTTGGAAATCAGGAGCAATACTAGGAATGCTTTTCGGAGGTGGGTTTGTCCTACAAACAGTAGGTCTGGGAATGACTGGTGTAACAAACTCTGCATTCATAACAGGATTAACTGTTGTACTGACACCATTCGCTTTCAAATTGATTTCCAAAGATAAGCTAATGTTTTGGCCTAAGATTGGTGTTATCATAGCATTCATAGGACTATATGTTTTTACTAATCCTGATTTGAATAACTTGAACACAGGAGATATACTAACGCTTATTTCCACTGGATTTTGGGCAGTCTATATTACCCTAATGGATTCTTTTACCAAGAACTATGACTCGCAGAAACAAACTATGCAATTAGTCGCGATTCAGTTCTTATTCGCATTACCTATACCAGTAGTAGGGTTCTTATTTTTAGAGGTACCAAACCTAGAATTAAAGTTTACAGATGATTTATTGATGTCATTAGCATTCAACGCGATACTAGCGAGTTTTGTTCTCACGATTATTCACACTACTTATCAAAGATATACCTCCCCTGTAAAAGCGGCTCTAATTTTTAGTTTAGAGCCAATATTTGCTTCTATTTTCGCTGCGATTTTCTTAAGTGAAATATTGTCTACACTTGAGCTGATAGGTGCTACAATCCTTATGTTTGGGGTGTTAACCTCTGAATTAGGTAAGTTTGTATTCAACAAATTGAAAAAAAATGATAAATAATTACAATTATTCTCTTTTTTTCTTTGATAATCCAAATATTAGTTATAAGTTACAATATTCTTGACTGAGTTATAATGAATACTTTTAAAGAAAAGTATTTTTCAGTCATTTTTTTTTATAATTTATTTAAAGTTTATTGTATGAATATATTTATTGCAAAGTTGAATTTTTCAACTACAAGCGACAGTCTTCGTGATTTATTCGAAGAATTTGGTGAAGTTACTTCTGCCAATGTTATTATGGACAGAGTTACGGGCAAATCTAAAGGATATGGCTTCGTAGAAATGGCAAACGACGACGAAGCACAACGTGCTATCGACGAAACTGATCAAAGTGAATTCGAAGAAAGAACAATTGTTGTTAAGAAAGCGAATCCGAGAGAAGAAAGACCAAAAAGTAACAACAGAAGATTTGATAGAGACGATAGATATTAATCTTCGGTTTTTCTAGAAAATGATAACGACTTTAGGGCTGATATTTATATCAGCCCTTTTCATTTTTAGTCGTTTTTTTTTACTTCTTTACGTATGCCATATCAGTTGATACTTTGTCTACACCATTTGTTCTGATATAAGACTTTACTGTAAACTTATCTTGTCTTTCTAGTTTTAATACTAACCTTATATCCCCTTCGCTTGGATATTTCTCATAAGTTTTAAATTCAAATAATTTACTTTCTGCTATGTACTCTCCCCAAAACAATGCTGGTGTCTCTCCTGAATTGTCATAGCTAATAAAATAGTATTTGGAGAAATTCTTATCATATCCAATTATAAAGGATAAATCTACTTTTCCTAAATCAAAGCCTAACTTACTTTTGATATTCAATACCGTTTTACCCAAATCTAGTTGTGTAGTAGCTTCACCCCTTCCACCTGTAGGTACACCCTTATCAGTTCTATTAGCATATATCACTTCCCAATCGCCGAGAAATTGTTCAAACACTTTATGATGTGGATTCGAATAATACGGACTTGTGTCTTTAGCGAATAAAGTCACAGTAGTAAATAGCAATGCGATTAAAATTATTTTCTTCATATTTTTATCTATTCTTTAATTATTAAAACTAGCGACTATATTTACGAACTCAGTCTCCAATAGTTCATCTAACTTAGTAATATCTTTACCACCAGCCGTAGCTAAGTGAGGTTTACCCCCTCCCCCACCACCGAGGAATTTGGCTGCCTGACCAACAATTTTACCGGCTGGATAGTCGTTCTTTATATCATCTGAAACTACACAAACAAGCTGCACTTTATCATCAACAATTGTGCCTAGCAAACCTATTCCTTTAGCTTTGAACCCTTTTCTAAGTTCATCACCCAAATCTCTTAACTGATCCATATTCTCAGCTTCTATTCTCTTAGCAACCACGCTAATACCATTAATTTCTATTGACTCGGAGGAGATATCGGATAGTCCACTAGATAACTCTTTTGTTTTAAGTTCTGATATTTCCTTTTCTAATCGTTTTATCTGATCTAGTAGGTTAGCTTCTCTTTCTTTCTCTTTAACTATTTCACTTTCTAACTTTCTTATATGTTTGGGGATAGAACTTCCAGTTATTGCTTCTATTCTTCTAATTCCTGAAGCAATAGAAGACTCGGAAGTTATTTTTACAAAACCAATTTCAGAAGTGTTACCTACATGAGTACCACCGCATAGCTCTTGCGAATAGTTATCGTCCATTATAACGGCACGAACAGTCTCTCCGTACTTATCACCGAAGTACATTTTTAACCCATCTTTATTCTGTGCTTCTTCTAAAGACATAACTAATGTCTCTACTTTATGAGCTTCGAGTATTTTATTATTCACTAACTCTTCTATCTCTATCATCTGCTCAGGAGTCATTTTCTCGAAGTGATTATAATCAAATCGAAGATAATCAGGAGCAACTAGTGAACCTTGTTGTTGTATATGTGTACCCAAAACTCTTTTTAATGCTTCATGTAGTAAGTGAGTAGCACTATGATTACGCATTATGTTACGTCTTCTTTGTTTGTCGATAGTTGCTGTTGCTCTCTTACCAATCATACTTCCATTGGTATCACCTTCGATAAAGTGTAGTAAAGCATTTCCTGATTTTTTTACACCAGTAACTTTATACTCTTTACCTTCTATTCTAATAATTCCTGTATCTGATATCTGACCACCACTCTCTACATAGAATGGTGTTTTATCTAGAATAATAATATTATCTTCTACGTAAAGCACAGTACTCTCAGACTCCAAAGCTGTATAACCTATAAACTCTGAATCGAAATCGTAATTATCACTATCTGCTTGTTGGCTGACATTCTTTCTACTGCTACGTGAGCGGTCTTTTTGTTCTTGCATATTCTTCTCGAAACCATCGGTATCAACTGTCATACCTTTGTCGCGAGCGATAAGTTCTGTCAAATCTAGCGGGAATCCGAATGAATCGTATAAAAGAAATGCATCATCGCCACTTATCACATTGCCACTATTAGCAGCTAATTCCTCGAACTTTATAAGACCTTGGTCAAGAGTCTGTAAGAAACTCTCCTCTTCAGCTTTTATTATTTTAGTAATCAAATCTTGATTTTCTTTAATCTCTTGGAAAAAATCACCCATATTTTGAACCAACACAGAAACTAATTCGAATAGTACTGGTTTTCTGAATCCCAATTCACGAGAGAATCTGGCTGCTCTACGAAGTATTCTACGTAGTACATAACCCCTTCCTTCGTTTCCTGGTATAGCTCCATCTGCAATCGAGAAAGCTAGTGTACGAATATGGTCAGCGATTACACGCATAGCAATATCTGTTTTACCCGCTTCGCTGTGCTCGTATTTTATTCCGGACAATGCCGAAATTTTATCTATCAATGGCATGAAAATATCAGTATCGTAATTAGAGTCTTTACCTTGCAATACTCTTACTATTCGCTCCAATCCCATCCCTGTATCAACGTGAGTATTCTTTAGATTTTCTAACTCACCTTTTTCATTTCTATTATATTGGATAAATACTAGGTTCCATATTTCAATTACCCTTGGGTCATCTGCGTTCACTAGTTCACGTCCTGATTTGTCAGGTGTACCATCATAATGCAACTCTGAGCAAGGACCACAAGGACCCGTATCTCCCATCTCCCAGAAATTGTCTTTCTCACCGCACTTTAGTATTCTATCTTCGGGTAAGTACTTTGTCCATATTTGGAATGCTTCGTCATCATCACGGAATACAGAGGCAAAAAGTCTATCTTTAGGTAAACCCCAAACATCTGTCATTAGTTCCCAAGCCCAAGCTATTGCTTCTTCTTTGTAATAGTCACCGAAACTCCAGTTTCCTAACATCTCAAAGAATGTATGATGATATGTATCTACTCCAACTTCTTCCAAATCATTATGCTTACCGCTTACTCTGATACATTTTTGAGTATCTACGGCACGAGTATAATCTCTGTTTCCTTGTCCTAGAAATACATCTTTGAATTGGTTCATACCTGCATTAGTAAATAGCAATGTAGGGTCACCGTGTGGTATTACTGGAGCAGATGGAACTGCTCTGTGGTCTTTTGATTTGAAAAACTCAATGAATTGGTTTCTAATTTCTTTCGAAGTAAGCATATTTGCAAAGTGTTAAGTTATAATAATTCCAAATTTAACGAATTGGATACAAAAAAAGCGAAACTTCGTTAGCTTCGCTTGATTTTTTTGAAATAAGAAGATAATTTAGCCTTTAAAATCATTTGCTTTGTGTTGCCCATCGCAATATGGTTTGTTAGCTGAGTGACCACAGCGACAGAAAGCTACAGCTTTTCTATCTAGTTTTTCTTCACCGTCTGCAGTTTTTACTGTTATATCTCCATATACCATTAGAGGTCCGTTCAATAATGGTTCAACTTTAGTTGATTCTGACATAGTATTTCCTTTGTTTTGTTTTTCATAAGTATAGCTCAAAGCACCAGATGGGCATTGGTCTATTTGTTTCATTATTTCTTCTTTAGTATCACCATCTACATTTATCCAAGGTCTAGCTTTAGGATCAAAAACAGAGTTTAATCCATGATAACATTTCTCTGAATGAATGCAGACAGAGGCGTCCCAATGTACTGTTAGATCTTCTTTTGTATAGTTTTTCGTAGCCATGTGTATTTTATTGCTAATTAATAATAGATATGCAACTATTTGCATTAGTAACATGTAATAATCAAATATACTAAAATTAATAGGAAGTATTATGAAAAACCTTATTTACTTGTCATTTGTATTACTATTATCTTTTTCTCTTAATGCCGAGGAATTACCTAGAAGGGGTATGTTAGGAGTTAAACTAGCTCCAGATACATCAATGAAAAGTGGCGGAGTAATACTAGAGGTCATACCCAATGGCTCTGCTGATAAAATGGGAATAGAAAAGGGCGATAGAATAGTTTCCATAAATGGGAGTAAGACCGAATCATTCCAAGAAATGATGAAACAACTTATTGAGACCAAAAAGATGAAAACTACTACACTTGGTCTCATCAGAAAAGAAAAGCGAATAGAGCTTAGTGGTGAACTGCTACCTACACCTTTCATTGTAGAAAACCAGTACATTTTGAATAGTTTTGATTATAAAGGAAATCAAATCAGAACAATAATTGAAAAACCTAAAGGTAATGGACCTTTCCCAACTATTTATTATATTCAAGGATATCCTTGTCAGAGCTGCGAATACACTGACCCTAGTAGTCCTATTAGAAAATTCATAAATGACCTAGTTGGATTAGGTTACTTAGTATATAGAGTTGAAAAACCAAACATGGGTGATTCGCGTGGTGAGTTACAATGCGATGAAATAACTTTTTCAATAGAGAACGAGATATTTACTAAAGGTTATGATGAGCTATTACAGTCTGATTTAGTTGATAAAGATAGGGTCACTATTTTTGGGCACTCATTGGGAGGTATGCATGCTCCTATTATATCTGCGAATAAAAAGCCATTCGCTACTATAGTATATGGGATTCGAATAGATAATTGGTACGATTATATGTTAAAGACTTTCGAAATTCAGGTCCCTTTGTGGGAAGGCGGTGATTATGTGCAAGGAGTAGAGTTGAAAAATCAAGTCAGAGACTATTTGTATGAGATTTATTTTAAGGGAAAAACACCAGAAGAATTGATTGATTCAGATTCAATTCGAGAATTTTTCTTAACACATCTTAATTATTTTGGTGATAATAAATTTTTTGGTCGTTCGCACAAATTCTTTGTAGATTTGAACGCACAGAATATAGTAAAATATTGGAGCCAGGCTCGAAACCCAGTCTTATCACTTCACGGTCAATATGATTTGCAGGCATTAGATAATGAAAGTGCTAAGCGGATAGAGAAAATAGTAGATTATTATAATGGTTCTGACATGGCTGATTACATAGAAGTTCCAAATACAGAGCATATATTTATGAAAGTAGAAAGCCAAAAACAAGTTGCTCAATTATCAGAATCAGGTCAAATGTTCAATTACGCAGCTGATAATTACAACGAGGAAATTCCATTATATGTACACAATTGGTTGAAAAAAGTAAATGAAAGAAACAAAAGTTCAATTAACAAGTAAAAGGATAAATTTAAATAATGACAAATTCAGTAAATCAAAAACAAAATGCTTTCAAAGTTGCATCTATTACAACTATAGTTGTTGGAATAGTGCTATTAGTTTACATGGTAATGATGGAAAGTGAACCGGGAATTCTACCTATTATATTGATGACTTTAGGTACTATATCCTATATTTTTGTTGAAGTGAAGACGAATAAAGCTAGCAATAAATATTTAAGAGGTATTTCAAATAAAATGAACAAAAGACTTTTCATCATTTTAATGGGGGTAACAATATTATTGATTGTACCTCTAGTTTTACAAATAACAATAGGTACCGGAGTAGATGGTCAGGGCTTTAATTGGAAATTGAATGATTTCTTAATTTTTGGATTTCTTTTATTCAGTACAGGCTTATTATGCGAATTTGTATTGAGAAAAGTAACGAGTTTCAAAAAAAGTATTCTCCTCTGTGGAGTAATTCTTCTATTACTATTATTAATTTGGGCAGAGCTTGCTGTTGGTATTTTTAACATCTCTGGTTTTTCAGGGAGTTAAACTAATTCAAGACATAAAATTATAAGATTATTAAAACGCTAAATTTATAATGATCTAATAGATGATAATTAATATTCGGTTATGATAGTTTGAAGTCAAAAACAAGTGGCACAATTATCGGAATCAGGTCAGATGTTTAAATATGCTGCTGATAACTATAATTCTGAAATCCCGTTATATGTTCATAATTGGTTGCAAAAGATATATGAAAGAAATAATTAATATAAAATATATAACTGATGATATGTACTATACTAATAAGCAAATTAGTAATAGCCATATCGTTTATTCGAATATATCTAATACAGCAATACAAGATGTAGCGAGACTTCATTCACTGAAGTTTTGTCTTTCAGGACTAGAGATTTACCGTATTAATGGATATGAAAAACGACTAAACCCAGGGGAATTTATATTAGTTAATCCAGATCAAAACTTTGAGATAATAGCTGATAAAAAGAATACTGAGGGGATTTGCTTGTTCTTCGAAGATAAAATAGACAATAATATATCTGATACAATATTTGAAAATAGAAAGTATAACATACTTGACAATACTGAGTTAATGAATAATATTACCTCAATCAAAAATAATTTGATCAGTAATAGACTAGAAAGAGCAAATATTAATTTCAATTCATTTTTAGAACTATTAACAAACGATAATAATGTTCTAAAACATTCATTGAACGGCTTAGAGATGAAGAATAATCAATTAAGCAGTGATTTGGCATATAGATTGATAAAGGTTAAGGAGTTCATTGATAACAACTATTATGAAAACCTTGACATAAATCAGTTAGCGAATCTATCTTTTACATCGAAATTTCATTTTCTAAGGATGTATAAAAAGCTTTTTGGTACATCACCATATCAATATATTCTTGATCTTAAATTAATAGAATCTAAGAAATTATTGAAATACCATACAACTATTGAAGTAGCAAACAAATTAAATTTCACCGATAGATCTGCTTTTTCGAACCGATTTAAGAGGAGGTTCAAAGAAAACCCGATAGAGTACAAAAATAAATTGAAATAAATATTTTTTCATTAATGAATTAATTAATTAGATTTGTTTAATTATTCAGTCATAAGTTAATAATTCTCTCATCGGTGGAGTGAAAAATGAAAAAAAATTTAATAATCGCAATGCTAATATTATTTGCTACAAGCATAGACTTGTATACGCAAATACCTCAGAGTATCTCATACCAGGGATTACTTACTAATCAGAGTCTAAAACCAGTAACTGATGGTAACTACAATGTAAGTTTCTACTTATATGATGCCCCTACTGGTGGCACACCTGCATGGAGCGAAACTAGGTCTATCACTACTACAAGTGGTGTATTCGATATCGTTTTAGGTGAGACAACCCCAATGAATCTAAAATTCAACACGCAGTACTGGCTCGGTATACAGTTAGATGGTGAAAATGAGATGTCCCCTAGAATACCGCTAGTTGCAGCGCCTTACTCTTTTAACTCAAATACTTCACAGTCATTGACTGACAATGCTACAGGTGCTGTGCTATCACTAAATGGAATGGAAGGAGACTTAGATTTAGAAGCGGGAAACAATATAACAATTAGTAATAGCAATGGTAAAATACTAATAAGTGCTGAATCTAATATTTCAGTGAAATTAATATCAAGCAAATCACATTTAGATATACTATCTAATGGTACAGATTTCGATATTAATATAAATGATAATTCAATTACAGATAATTTGATAAAAGATGTTGATTGGTCGAAAGTAACAAACGCACCAACATCATTCACTCCTAATGGTACAGCTGGTGGTGATTTGGAAGGAGAATATCCTAACCCAACACTTGCAAGCAAAGGAGCAACTAAAGGACAAGTTTTGAAATGGGATGGTAGTGAATGGGTTCCCGAATCAGATAATATTGGTAGTATAGACCTACAAACTAGTGATCCTATCAAGGGAAATGGTACTAGCTCTAACCCAATATCGATTAGTAAAGCATCTACAACTACAGATGGTTATCTATCTAAAGAAGATTATAAAAAATTCGATGCGAGTACTGCAGCAGGTGAATTAACTGTTAATACACCACTTTCTGGGAAAGGAACGTCAACTAGTCCATTATCACTGGTAACAAGCGATATTAAAGGCAATGAAGTAGTTTCTGTTATAAATGGAGATGGTACTATAATAGGAAATAGCGACGTAATAATTAATATTCCTAAGGCAACTAGTTTTGTATCTGGTTATCTAGATACTGAAGATTACAAGTTCTTCGGAAACAAACTATCTAGTATAGTTTCTGGTACCCCATTGACTGGTGAGGGCTCTACAGCAAGTCCATTACTAATAAAAAAATCAACCGTTACATCTGATGGTTATCTATCAGCATCTGATTTTAGTTTATTTAACTCAAAACTATCTCAGGTAACAGCTAATCCACCATTAAATGGTAAAGGAATAAGTTCAGATCCATTGAGTATGAGCTCTGCTAACTCAACTCAAGATGGATATTTGACTATGAATGATTGGCAAAGATTTGATTCTAAGTTGGGTACTGTGAATGCAGATAATCCAATTTCGGGTGATGGTACGACTTCTAATCCACTGACAATTACTGAAGCTGGTGCTAATAATACTGGTGTTCTGACCTCTGCTGATTGGATTAGATTTGATGCTGCTACTATAACTGAAGTAAACACACCTATTACTGGAGAAGGTACTTCTTCTAACCCATTAACTATAGCCCAAGCAAATGCAACTAATGATGGATATCTTAGCTCGGCTGATTGGGTTAAATTCGATGCTTCAGGTACTACAGTAGCTAATGCACCAATAACTGGTGATGGGACTACTGCGAATCCACTAGTTATTACCCAAGCAAATGCATCTAATAATGGTTATCTTAGCTCGGCTGATTGGACTAGATTCGATGCTTCGGGAATTATAGTTGCTAATGCACCTTTATCAGGACAAGGTACAACTGCAAACCCATTAGTAATTGCGCAAGCTAATGCATCAAACAATGGTTATCTTAGCTCAGCTGATTGGACTAAATTTAATAATTCTGGAACTACATTTGTTAATGCACCTATAACTGGTGATGGTACAAATGGCGATCCATTAACTTTAGCACCTGCTAATACTTCTAATAATGGATATTTAACTTCAACGGATTGGAACTCATTCAACAGTAAATTAACAAACGTTACAAGTACTGCTCCTATTACAGGAGATGGTACTATTGGTAGCCCACTAAGTGTACAATCGGCAAATGTTATTAGTAGTGGTGTGGTAGTAGTAACCAATGGAACTAATAAAGTGTTAGGAAGCTCTGATATGAGTATTAGCATTCCACAAGCGAGTGCAACTACAAATGGATATTTAAGCTCGGCAGATTGGACAAAATTCAATAGTACAGCTACTACTAAAGTTAATGCACCATTGACAGGTGATGGTACTATCGGAACACCCGTTAGCTTAGCACAAGCCAATACATCAACAAGTGGATATCTTAGCTCAAGTGATTGGAATTCTTTTAATAGCAAATTAACTAATGTTACGAGTACATCCCCTATAACTGGTGATGGAACAACCGGCTTTCCTCTTACAATAGCACAAGCCAATACTTCCACAAGTGGATATTTGAATTCAAGTGATTGGAATTCATTCAATAGTAAATTGACTAATGTTACAAGTACTACTCCTCTTTCAGGGAACGGCACCACTGGCTCTCCACTTACTTTAAATCAAGCAAATGCATCTTCAGATGGTTATTTGAATTCAACGGATTGGAACTCATTCAATAGTAAACTAACTAATGTTGCGAGTGATGCAACTCTCAATGGAGATGGTACCACTGGCTCTCCACTAAGTGTGCAAACTGCAAATGTAGTTAGTGGTGGTGTTGTGGTAGTTTCTAATGGAACTAATAAAGTATTAGGAAGCTCTGATATGAGTATAAGCATTCCTCAAGCAAGCGCTTCTACGAACGGGTATCTAAGCTCTACTGATTGGACTAAATTCAACAATTCTTCAACAACATTTGTAAATTCACCACTGACTGGTGATGGTACTAGTGGTAATCCTATTAGTTTAGCTCAGGCAAGTTCTTCTTCTAATGGTTACCTTGTTTTTTCTGACTGGACTACTTTCAATAATAAATTATCAAACGTAACTAGTACAGCACCTATTACAGGCAATGGTACTTCTGGTAATCCATTAACTATGAATCAAGCAAGTAGTTCTACTAATGGTTACCTTGCTTCTTCTGATTGGACTAC
>JAGXGG010000010.1 GCA_024636855.1 Ignavibacteriota bacterium
CGAGACAATTGGAAGAACGACTAAAAAGTCTATTTCCTAAGAATTAAAAAACTACACAATTCGTCTATTAACTAAACAAAACCACACACAAAGCCATGAAAATTATAATAACAGGAAGTACCGGAATGGTTGGAAAAGCCGTTCTACTAGAGAGTATAGATGATGCTAGAGTGACAGAAGTATTGCTTATCAATAGAAGTCCATTGGGTATATCTCATCCGAAAGTAAAAGAAGTGATTCATAAAGATTTCATGGATTTTACTGCTATCCAAGATCAATTGAATGGTTATGACCTATGCTGTCATTGCATGGGTGTCTCATCGGCGGGTATGAGTGAAGAACAATACACTGAGCTCACTTATGGAATTTCTAAAGCATTGGCTACTACTTTGTATAGTTTAAATCCGAATATGGTGTTTAATTATGTCTCTGGGACTGGGACAGACAGCACGGAGAATGGGAGTACTATGTGGGCACGAGTAAAAGGGAGAACTGAGAATATGATTCTTCAAATGGGATTCAAAGATGCCTATATGTTCAGACCTGGAGTTATAATTCCAGAACGAGGAATAAAATCGAAAACGTCCTTATATAATATTTTATATATAATTGCTAGACCCTTATTTCCACTTTTGAGAAAGGTAAAATCAATAACAACTACCTCTAAAATTGGAAAAACAATGATAAATACTTATTTTTATCCTCAGCCTCTGAAGCACTTAGAAGGGAAAGATATTAATGACATTGCTTTGAATTTCTAATAGTTACTTAGCCATTAATTAAATCCATTAACCTGCCTAAAACATTCTCATAGCTGTCGGCACCTCTGGCTATGACGTTGATCGCATTATCTTTGATTACGAACACTGTAGGAAATCCCGTAACGCCGAGTCTCGAGGATAGCTCAAAATCGTGGTTCATGGCAGCTTCTACTTGCACACTCTTTGCTATTTGTATTATGTCTGCTTTGCTCACACCGAATGTATCACATTTATCTAATAGTCCTTCCATATTATCTGGGTGAACCCCATAGTGATAAAGGGCATTTTGTAGCTCATGAGCAAATAATACAGCTTGCTTATCATCAAGGCTTTTGAATGCTACTAAAAGCTTAGAAGCAGGTACAGAGGTCTGTATAGCTGTACCTTCTGCTAGTACCTTATTTACGTATTCGTCACCGAACTTAACACCCATCTTCTGTTCTACTACTTTGTAGGCTTCTTTTATGTAAGGTGCTTTCTCACCCAATGGACCAATTCTCTCGCCGACAACCATACCACCAGATATAACATCGAAATCAATTTCATCTATATAATTCTCATATAGTTTTTTCATCACTGGAGAGAAGCCGTAACACCACCCACATAGTGGATCATATACGTATAATACAGTTGTTTTATCTTGGTTGTTCATTTTCTCTAATTCAATTTAGTGGGCAAAAAATTCTCTATAACCTATGTAGTTTATCTTATCAAGTAATAAACTTGGGATTTTAATCTTTTTGTTATTAACCTCAAACTCATTAAAGATTAATTCCATTTGATAGATATAATCTAAATCACAATTGAAGTAAAAGGAATATGAATAGTCATTTTCCATGTAGTTATTGTAGCGTTGACCATATTTACCATAAAGATTATTGAGTTTGATTACTTTACCTTCTGATTCAAATGAAAAGTCTGATTCTGACCAGATAGTTACTCTAACCTTTCTATTGGTCATAAATGAAAGGATATTAGAAACAGGAATTATAGGCAAGTATGGGGGGCCTATAGTTAACATTTTTCCAGTTATAAATACTTCAATAAATATATCTATATACTTATCACTCCATTTATAATAAGTATTATTATTATTTGATTCTAATCTAACCCAAGAAGAATCTGAATCAACACATTTAACAAACTGATATCTTGAATCTAAACTTGAACAAGAAGACATGAATATAGCTGATAAAACAACTAATAAAAGATTTATTTTCAATGTTTTTGCTCCCATTTTTTACTCTAACTAATTATTATATTTCTTATTACTACTCTTGGAATATACTACAAATATCACTTCTTTACATAAGTTGAATAGAATACTATATCATTGAATTTCTGAAATTTCTAGGTCAATTTTCTCTTTACCTGATTCTT
Source organism: Ignavibacteriota bacterium (assembly GCA_024636855.1). Taxonomy (GTDB): domain Bacteria; phylum Bacteroidota; class Ignavibacteria; order Kapaibacteriales; family UBA2268; genus PGYR01. Next base: position 2,142 of record JAGXGG010000010.1, read on the forward strand.
TATAGACGTGACATTCACCGGCACCGAAGATGTAATACTCTTCGATTACTTTTTCGTTGTCTATTTTACCTATAAATAAAAAAGCTTCTTTTCTATCTTCTAATATTCTACGATGACCATCTGTAAGTACTATGTAACCTCTTCTACCTTCATTATCCTCAGGGAAGTAATCATCGTATTGCTCTCTGGTGGTGTCATTAGTAGATAGTCTGATTGTATAGTACTCCGTTAATGTATCGCCTTTTACGTACAGATAGTATGTAATAAACTCCGTAGTGCACGTAGTACCAAGGTCACTACATGAAGTAAGTACTATTATTACAAAAGTGAATATAGACATTAAAAATGCTTTCACAACTATCCCTTATATATGTACCCTAGTGAATCTTCTAGTTCCTTCGGTAGCTCTGGTAATTCTGAGCGTGGTATAAGAAGCGTAGATACGTTATGCAAATCACGGAATATATGGTGCTCATCAGCTGTTTTCTTCAAATAACCGTGTCCAGACGAACCGCCTGTTCCCATCTTGCGTCCGAGCATTCGCAATACCATCTGAGAGTGACGGAAACGCCACATGATGAATGATTCGTCTATCTCTACAATTTTGTCTAGTATGCTATATGGTATTCTTAGTATCGGTTTATCGCGGTATAGGTTTATCAGCAATGCAGCTTTTGTAGCTTTGAAAGACAGTCTTACCTCGCCATTTTTTATCATTTCATTATGCTTTTCTTTGTCCATAGCATTTTCGATATACTCTTGTTGCATATCGAGCATTTTGATTCTGCCTTCTTTCTCTTTTTCGGTAATATACTCTGTATCGAGTATAGCCTGTCTCTCTCGTTCAGTCATATTACTAACAGCTTCTACGTATTTCTCAGAAAATTTGAAGTCGTTGAACTTCAAGAAAGGTGTTCGCTCCAGCCATTTTTCAAGAATATCGAACATAGACATAGAGTTTTCTAGCTCCAAAAGCTCTTTTTGCTGATCTTCGTTGAAAGGAGATTTGTAATCATAATTGCCATAAGTAATTCGTTGTTGAGAGGGTAGCCCAAGCATTGCCTCTACCTTACGGAATTGGAAACTCTGAAATCCTGATGCAGGAATCAGATAATTACGAAAATCAAGGAAGTCCAACGGAGTTAAAGTCTCAAGTACTTTTATTTGGTCAATCAATAGCTTTTGTATTTCATGTACTCTAGTTAATTTGGCTAGTGCCTCACCTAGCTGATACTCAGGAACTGGGTCTTGGGATAGCGTATTAGCTACTAGTTTCAGCTCATGTATTATTTGCTTGAACCAAAGCTCATACACTTGATGTACTATGATGAAAAACATCTCATCGTGAGCTGGCTCACCTAGCTCTGCACTACGCAAGTTCTGTGCACCTAGTATTTTGTCAAGAGCTAAATATTCGTTGTAATGTACGGAAGTGTATTTTTTACTCATTTTCTTTTTTCCATTTATTGTAATTATCAATCTATATAAATTAGTAATAATATTCATAGTAGAGAAATAAGATTCTTATGTCTGTTATCTGCTTCTTAAAGAAAATGGTCACAGTAGATGTTTTGAAGAGTCTATATTTTTCTGAGTCACAGATTAAACTAGAAGAAGCTTAGTTCGCTTTGTACTCTCAAGAAGGAAGGTTAATCAAAACAGTAAATGTTTGTGGTAATAGCTCTGAGGCTTTAGTATCTATCGACAAAGATGAGCTTCCAAAACTCTCCTTCATATGATTCACTCGGGGGGAAAGGGTTTATAAACATAAGTTTGTGGGGGAGTGAGATGATAATCTCATTTGTCCCCCACCCACTTTATATTTTATATTTATCGACTACTTTTCAAAGTGGTCTTTGACAAAGGCAACTTGTTGGTTATCTGTCATTTTATCTGCTGATTCTACATCAATTTTTATATTCTTAAAATGTAAATCCTTTTTTAAGAAATTATTTAGTTCTGTCTTTGCATTAGTTGGACCAAATAATAGAACATGATTATAGTTCAACATCTTTTCTGATATTTCCTTATAAAAAGATTCATTCATTTGCTCTTCTTTGTTATGCATTGCATATTCACTTTTCTGTAGAACTTCTTCTTTGATATCTGTAGTAAACTCTGAAGTAATTATTTGGCTTTGCTTCTTAGAGTCTAAATCTATCAAATTAGCAGTAGCGTGATCCATCCATATACCTAAATTCTTTTGTGTTTCCATTGTGTGTTCCATGATTTTTATTAAACTGAATATCTTTGTGATTTATTTAGCATTTATTGGGCTAATTATCCGCCATCTATAACTTGAGTTGTACCAGTTATAATGGCTATTTTATTTTCTAATTTCTTCATATTGAGTTTAATTAATTATCAATTAGATACTTTTCTTAAAAACTAATGGCAGCTTCAATATTGAAACCACTGAATTCTGCTCCAGCAAATCTACCAGTCCAAGCATCGCCAGTGTACTGTTGGTTAACATATTCAAACTTTGTAACTATGTTTTTCGATAGAAACAATCCACCGCCAATATTTAATCTACTAATTTTTAAATCTTCCATAGCGCTTTCACGAGTCTTACCTTCGACAGTATTGTATCTACCACTAAGATAGAATCTTTCATCTTCACCAAACCGAAAAACCAATTCAGCAGCCATTTGAGTGAAACCACCTTCCTTGTCAGCGACAGGTGTAGTAATTTCATTACTACCACTTGCTACTTCGTAGATACCAAAAAATTCAAGGCCTTTATATTTCACGAATGGATTAATTTGTATCGCTGTAAGTTTTACAAAACGTGCATTGTATCTCCCTTCAAAATCGGCTCCCTCTGTTTTGCCAAGCGAATCGGGTAGCGTATGCATAACATTGTAATATCTTGAACCAGCTCTGTCACCACCGTAAAGCCATGTTCCAGTACTTGTTCCTTGATTTGTATAAGCGGATCCTGTTAGTCTGACTCTTAAATCGGTATTTAATTGTTTATCATAACCAACCTTACCATATAAAGATAGTTGGTTATCAGTCTTATCATTTACTACTACATTTTGATTAAGTTTACCATTGGTTACCCCAACAACAGCTAAAAAGCCATTGCTTTGTACAGTAACTTGACCGAAGGCCTCAGTAGAGAATGCATCCATAATATAATTCCCAACGAAAGGATTGAAAATGGCACGAGCATTATCTGTTCTACGAAAGTGAGCATCTCCGTAATTAAACTCATCTAATCCAACAGTAATAGTAGTATAGTTCATTATTCCTTCTAAAAATCCAGGGTTAATGAAATCTAGTTTATCAATTTGAAGGTGACCACCTTTTACCCATGATTCACTATGATGTTGTGATGAAAGGTAAGTTCGCAAATGCATGCGTACTCCATCAATCAACTGCACATCAAGATTAAGGTTAGCGGATGGAAGGTTCAAGTTAGAACCTAGTTCAACTAGATTGTTTAAATTATTACTTTGACTAATTGATTGAAATTGCATTGCGAAATCACCACCGACCCTAACTTTAACTCCATTGAACTTTACTGAATCTGATTTACCAGTTTCAAATACATTTAACCCATTTTGATCATTTGATCTGAAATATTGAAGTTCTGGCTGTTGAGCATTCAAAGCTAATGCGATTGTGAATATAGTTAAGAATATTATATTTTTCATTTTATTTACCTTTATTTAATGGTTAAAATACTAGTTAATTTGAGCACTTTGCTTTCATTTACTTTTTATATACGACAGTGAAATCAAGTTTAAGATCATCACCTGCTGACATTGAACCGAATAGAAAAGATGGAGGCTCTATATCGTAATCGGACATTTTGAGCTTGTAAGTACCTTTCGTTGTGATAGTACCATCATCATTCACTACAGCGTGAACATCCATTTTTATATCTTTTGTTACACCAGCTATGGTAAGCTTTCCTTTTGACTTTACCAAATAACCTTCTTTTTCTGGAACTATAGTAGACGATATTAATTTGTATCGTATATACTTATGTTCATCTGATTTCAATGCCTCATAGGCATTTTCGTTAAGACCATCACTGTCACTTTTCAAGTCAGTTACCCTTAAAATATACGAAAGCGAGGGAATAGAAATGAGTTCGCTTTCATTCCCAGAATTAAATACAAATTTCGCCTCTCCAGATGAATGCAAAGCACTCATTTCCCAGTCATGAACAGTTGATGTTCCCGATAACTTTAAAACCTCCTTCGTATCTTTTACTTTATAGCTTGTCTGTGAGTATCCAACATTTTGGAATACTATGGCAAACAGCATTAATATTATAAAACTTTCCAAGTACTTTTTCATTACGTTTACTCCATTTTTTGTTTGTTCGATTAAGACAAATACTTATTTATCTTTATAGTAAGCGATTAAATCCCTATTTCCGATTACTCCAATTTATTTAACTTATAATTTAATTAAAATGCTAGCTCTTATTTTTTACGTACACAATTGTGAAATCCAGTGTCAGCACATTACCTGTTTTCATTACTCCCCAAAAAAAAGTGGGGGGCTCCACATTGTAATCCGTCATTTTGAGCTTGTATACTCCCTTCGTAGTTACACTACCATCATCATTAATTACAGCGTGAACATCCATTTCTGTTTTTTTTGTAACACCTGCAATTGTGAGGTAGCCATTTGACTTTACCAAATAGCCTCCTTTTTTTGGCACTATTGTAGAAGAAGTTAATCTGTACCGTATCTCCTTATACTCGTTCGATTTCAATGCCTCATAGGCATTTTCGTTTATCTTATCGTTATCACTTTTCAAATCCGTTACGTTAATAGCAAATGTAAGATATTCTAAAGAAGCGAGATCTTTTTCACATCCCGGTTTGAATATGAACTTTGCCTCTCCGTAAGAAGATTGGGAATCCATTTCCCAATCTTTGAAAGTCGAAGTACCCAATAACTTTATATCAATATCCTTAGTTTCTTTTACTTTGTAGTTCGACTGCGAATAACCAATGTTTTGTAACCCCATGATACAAAGGAGTATTATTACAAAACTTTTTAAGTACTTTCTCATTTGTTTAACCTCCTCTACTTCTTATTTAATTAATTATATTTTTTGTAATCTACTTTGAATGTTGCAAGTTAAATAATTAAAGATAAAATACCTATTTATCTTTAATACTCTTCATTTGATATATTGCAAGTTAAATAACTAAAGATAAAATACCTATTTATTTTTTGTAATCTACTTTGAATATATTGCAAGTTAAATAATTAAAGACAAAATACCTATTTATCTTTTATTATTAATAAACGTTTTATTCTTATCGTTATTTTATAGTGGGGTTGTTATATAAAAATATAATTCGCCACTAGTTCAATTATTGCAAATCCCCAATGTGGTAAAATACCATATTGAGGATAATACAATTTCTTAAAACCTATTTTCAAATGACCTTCTGTAACAACTGCCAGCTAAATTCATTAGTTTCGCAGCTTTTAAATGAGTCTCATTGAGTGCACTATTAATAGTTATTTCTTAATAAACTTAATAATAGTGTTCTCATTATTCGAAATTAATTTAATATAATACACGCCTGTCTGTAAGTTAGATATATCAATCATTTGTTGATTTACATTATATATGTTGTTGTTACGCTTTAATATTTCTTTACCCGAAATATTATATATAATTATTTCTTCTAATGATAAATTTTCATCAGATACTTTAATCATTATTATATCTTCAGCAGGATTAGGTGATAATTTATATTGTTTACCATTTAATAATCCTTCTCTAACAGATGAGGTTCCTGTCTTCAAAGTTACAAAATTACTGATATTGGACCAGCCACTCATACCATCATCATTAACTGCTCTAACTCTCCAAAAATATTCAGTGTCAGAAAAGAAATTTACTACGCTGTGTGTAGTTCCAGTTATATTATTTTCCTGATTTATTATTACAGAGAAATTATTATTAGTTGATAGTTCAAATTCATAAGTAATAGCATACTGAGCTTGTTGCCAAGTAAATAATATTGATGAAGTATCTTGATTTATAGCTCCATCAGCAGGTGATGTCAAAATAGGTATCGCAGGCAGTTGTGCGTTTTCAGATGGAGTGAAATGCCATATTTCTGACCATTCTGTTTCACTACCACTTATCACTGCTTTTACTCTCCAATAAATTGTTTGGTCCCAAGCTAAGTTTGTTAGATTTCGTGTAGTAGTTGTTAGCTCTTCTCCATCTACTATTTTAGTTAAGAAAGTCTCATCTTTACTTACATCTAAGATATAATTAGTGGCATTGTTAAGAGTGTTCCATTTGAGAGTTACAGATTGCTGATTAATCGTAGTGTCGTTTGCTGGAGATAGTAGAGTAGGTCCGTCTAGTAGTTGTGACCCACAATCAGATGGAATAATGGCTGCACTATTAATAGCATGA
>JAGXGG010000073.1 GCA_024636855.1 Ignavibacteriota bacterium
TATTCTCAGCTTTAGATGACACTTATACTCCTATGGGTGGGCGATTGCTCAAAAAGTGGATATCGATGCCTCTGAAGAATAAAGGGCAAATAGAAAGAAGATTGAATGCTGTCGAAGAGTTATATGATTCTCAAAAAATTAATCAGCTAAGAGAAGAGCTAAAGAAAATAGGCGATATAGAGCGACTAGCAACTAAAATTGCCACACTAAGAGCAAACCCAAGGGATTTGGTAGCACTCAAGAACTCACTTATTATACTTCCAGATATTACGAAGTTTTTCTCAACTTTTGAAGATACATATCTTTCTCAACTTGGTGCTAGTCTTCCTAATTTGCAAGAATTAACTAGTAAATTAGAAAATGCACTAAAAGATGAACCTGGATTGAATATTGGAAAAGGTAATGTATTCAGAGATGGGTATAACGAAGAGCTAGATGAATATGCTACTGCCCGATACTCTGCTAAAAACTGGATAAGTAATTATCAGAAAGAACAAAGAGAAGCAACCGGAATAAATAGTCTAAAAGTCAGCTTCAACAACGTTTTTGGTTATTACATAGAAGTCTCAAGAATCAATAGTGATAAAGTCCCAGAAAGCTATCATAGGAAGCAAACCCTTACTAACTCGGAAAGATACATAACACCTGAGCTGAAAGTCTTCGAAGAAAAAGTATTCAGTGCTGACGAGAAAATAGACACTATTGAGAAAAAGCTATACTCTGAATTAATTAATGATTTGATGTCATATTTACAAGATTTGAAATTGAGTAGCTTTATTATATCACAAATTGACTGTCTGCAATCCTACGCATTTGTTTCTCTACAAAGGAACTATAGCAAGCCTTTACTTACAGATGATAATAATCTTGATATAATTGACGGAAGACACCCTACCGTTGAGATAAGTTTACCACATGGTGAGAGCTTTACTCCAAATGATACAAAATTTGATACAAGTACTGAGTTAGTCCACATTATCACAGGGCCTAATATGTCCGGTAAATCATGCTATTTGCGTCAAACTGCTATTATAATACTCATGGCTCAGATTGGGTGCTTCGTACCAGCTAAGAGCTGCACTATGGGCTTAGTAGATAAGATCTACACGAGGGTCGGAGCTGGTGATAATATTAGAACTGGAGAAAGTACATTCTTAGTGGAAATGCAAGAAGCAGCTAATATAATGAACAATGCCACTGAAAGGAGTCTAATCTTGCTTGATGAAGTTGGCAGAGGAACAGCTACATTCGATGGTATATCTATTGCTTGGGCAATAGCAGAGTATATACATAATGTAATTCAAGCAAAGACATTATTTGCTACTCACTATCATGAGTTAAATGAATTAGCTAATAGATACGAAAGAATAAAGAACTATAAAGTAGACGTGGTAGAAAGAGATACTAATATTATATTTACACATAAAGTTCTTGAGGGTAGTGCAGATCACTCCTTTGGTATTCATGTAGCTAAAATGGCTGGGCTACCCTATGACGTTGTGGAACGTTCGAAAGAAATAATGGGGACACTAGAAAGTGATGTAAGTCAGCAAAAAATTGATGGCGATGAACTTAGCTCTGCAAAGCCAGATGTAAATAAATTGAAACCAATATCAGCACCTGAGACTACAGGACAAATGGCTATCTTCAGCTTCGAAGATGATAAATTACGAACTAGACTCAAACAAATGAGCATAGAAGCGATAACCCCACTCCAATCTTTTCAAATTCTTTCTGAGTTAATTAACGAAGCTAGAAAGTAGTAATCACTAAGGATTGTTCCATTTAGGTACAGAACGTACATGAATTAAGACTTTTGGACAATTTTATTACAAAGGATAAATATGACTTTAATATTGTCTTTTTGATTATAATTTGTATTTTATGCGATTAAAAAAGTAACATTTTAGTATAATATGAAGCATGAACAACATAAGTTTATAAAATGGGTTAAATATAACTTTGATAACCTAATGTCCAAAGGCACATCTGCCCCATTATTCCTATTGCTAGGAAGCTCTTTTATTTTTCTTTTAGTCATATCAGCTCTACTCCTTGTGTCTGGTATATTGACTCCAGATATTGTTACTAATGGAAAAGCATCAGGCGATGTAGACTTTTTTGATGCTATCTACCTAACTTTACTCCGTATGTTAGACCCAGGAGTAGTTTCTGACGATCCTATAATATGGCCTTTCCTAATATTTATGTTAACAGCCACATTGGGAGGAATGTTCTTTTTCTCAGTATTGATAGCAATTGTAAATAGTGGGGTAATCAATAAGCTTACTGATCTAAGAAAAGGTAAATCATTTGTATTAGAAACAAACCATACTATTATATTAGGTTGGTCATTCCAAGTATTCCCAATAGTCAAAGAGCTTGTTATAGCAAATGAGAATCTGAAACATGCTTCAATAGCTATACTTGCTGAGAAAGATAAAATCTATATGGAAGATGAGATAAATTCAAAGGTAAAAGAACTGAAAACCACAAAAGTGGTATGTAGAACAGGGAGCCCAATTGACCTTATCGATTTAGAAATACTAAACATACATGAAGCAAAATCAATAATAATAATCGCGCCAGAGACTAAAGACCCTGACTCAATAGTAATCAAAACTATACTTGCAATAACTAATAATCCAAACAGAAGACATGATACCAAATATCATATAGTTGCTGAGATAAGAGACCCTCGTAATGTGGCGATTGCAGAAATCGCAGGTCGTGATGAAGTTCAGTTAGTTATTTTTGATTATTTGATATCTAGAATTACGGCACAGACATGTCGTCAACCTGGTTTATCTGTTGTATTCAATGAATTACTAGACTTTAGTGGCGATGAGATATACTTCCAAGAGGAGCCCGAATTGGTTGGTAAAACATTTGTTGAGGCTATGTTTTCTTATGAGGATTCTATTCTAATTGGTATAAGACGAAAGAATGGTGAAATACTACTAAAGCCACCACACGATACGCAGATAGAAAAAGGTGATATAATAATTGCCGTTTCTGAAGATGATGATACTATAAAGCTTTCTGGTAAAAAAGAATTTAATATAAATACTGATGCAATTAGGAAAAATCCAGAATACGTGGACCCTTCACCTGAGACTACGCTGATAATAGGATGGAATAGACGTGCTCATCTGATTATAAATGAATTGGACAACTATGTTCATCCAGGTTCTAGAATAACAGTGATTGCTGAAAACACTTCAGCAGAAAATGATTTATCACTTCATTGTGCAGATTTGCAGAATCAGACTGTTACATTTTGGTTCGGTGACACAACTAATAGAAGAATACTAGATGATTTGAATATAGAAACATACAATCATATTATCGTACTCAGCCAAACAGAGAATAGCGATATTCAAGCTAGTGACGCTAGGACTTTATCGACATTACTCCATTTGCGTGATATAGCTGATACTAGAGGCCATGAGTTCTCAATAGTTTCGGAAATGCTTGACGATAGAAATAGGGAGTTAGCTGAGATTACTCATACAGATGATTTCATAGTCAGCGTAAAGTTAGATAGTTTGATGTTATCACAAATATCAGAGAATGCTGAGTTGAAACGAATTTTTGAAGATTTATTCTCAGCTGGTGGCCCATCAATTTATATAAAACCAGCAGAGTATTATGTAGAATTAGGAAGGGCAGTAAACTTCTATACGATAATGGAATCGGCTAGACAACAAGGGCACTTAGCGATAGGAATAAAACTAAAGAATAATGATACTTCGTTCAAAAAGTCTGAGATGCTTGCCCACGGAGTTATTGTAAACCCAAATAAATCGAGGGAAGTTTTCTTTAGTAAAGGTGATAAAATTATAATACTATCAGAAGATGAAATAACAGATGTTATTGGTTAGAAAATTCTAGTATTGTTAACTTAGATATACCAAATGATTTTTGCTTAACTAAGGTGAAATTTGAAGAATAAATGATTTCCTCTTTATCTTCTGTTTCTAGAATTAAAAAGCCCTCATGTTCTAAAAGCTTTCTATCTTCAACAATTATGATTATCTGATTAGCCGTTTGCAAGTGGTAAGGAGCGTCGGAAAAGATAATATTATATATAGTATCGCATTTTTTGAGAAAAGCCAATACGTCTGATTTTACAATGTTGTAAGACTCCTTTTCAAGGTTAATATCAGAGGCAAATTGCTTTATAACGGTAATTGGTTGGTAATTCTTCTCGACGAAAGTACAATTCTTCGCTCCCCTACTTAGAAATTCAATTCCTACTAAACCAGAGCCAGCATAGCAATCTAGAACTCTCTTGTTCTCAAAATATATATAATTATCTAATGTGCTGAATAAAGATTCGCGTGATTTATCAGTTGTAGGTCTAACACCGGCAGGCATCTTTCCTTTTATAGAGCGTCCACCATATTTGCCAGAGATAACTCTCAAAACTCAAATACTTTTCCTTTGTCAAAACTATTAAGTGAACCACCAACAACCGGTGAGTAAATGTGGGAAGTACGGATACAGTATTCGCGTAATCTATTGTCTATATTGGCTCTGACCAATCTGAATGAATTGAGCCTTTTAATCTCTAAGCTCAAGGTATTAGAGATTTTATCAAGTAATGATTTTTTTAAATTAGTACCAATTACTAAAGCGTTACCAGTGGATAGTCCACTTGCATTTAGTTTTGTAATTTCGTTTTCAATAGCTTCTATTAAATTCTCATCATTATCATTCTTAATCAAATCGTAAAAGTAAGTTGTATTATTATTACTTAAGCTAATATCACAGAATGAATCTTCAACATTGATAAGTAGGTCGTATAAATGGCTAGTATCAGGGTAATTATATTCTATTGTATTCTGGGAAGCGATCTGAGCCATTGTGATATAGCTAATATCTAATCCTGTTATTTCTAGTGCTTTCTTACAGTTCTCAACTATACTTCTTCTGATAAATACTACAAATAGCATTTCAGAATCATTCTCATCTTTCTGACCATAGGGATAAATCCGAAATATGAAATTAGCAATATCAAAAGATTCATTATTTCCTTTTATTTCAAGTTCTAATAACTCTTTGAGTTTTGAACTATCCATGTCTATCAAACCTGGAATTATAGTCCAAAAAGCAGATTCATTGTTAAGAATAACGTTAAGTTCTTCTATTTTATGCTCAGTAGTAGTTAAATTCCTATTGAGTTGATTGATGGCTTTCTTAGAATTCTCATCATCTATATCGTCTAAGTTGACTGGGTCAAGTGTAGAGGCTATGTCCAGCAGAGATAGACCCTTATTATTCCTCTCAAAAATACCAGAATAAACCTTATCCGAATTAAAAAATACTGTTAGTGATTTCATAAAAAATTAAAAAAATTTTTATTTTCAATCCCCTAAATTAAAAAAAATTTAGATATGAGACCGTGAAATCTTTGCAAATTCAAAAACTTTAAATGATAAATCTGATTGTATCTCAAAATCAGAAATCAGATTTAGCATTATAATACTTCTTCTAACAGTTGACTTTTGTTTTTTAATACGTTTTAACTGATTTCTATATAGTTCTAAAGTGTTAGAATTGAACTCAGTATATAGTTTCTTAATTGTTTCATAATTCTCAAAATTATAATCGCCAAGTGCTTTAATTAAAAGAACATTATACTCTTCATATTTTTTGTTCAATGTTGTAAGTAATTCCATTTCATCTTCTGTAAGTGGTTTGTGATTATTATTCACATACTTATAGTTTTGTGCTACAGAATGGTATAACTTATCAGAAATATCTTGAAGTGAGATTGTAATTCGAATAGCTAAATTCGCAAACTCAGTATCTTCATATTCGAATTTATTGACTAATCTTATGAAACTTGAGTTAAGAACAATTACATCTTTTTCGATCTCAGCTGCTTTTTTCTTAGACTTTTTCAATTTTTTAAGGTCTTCGTCTATCAACCCTGTATTACTTTTAGCAAAAACACTAGTTACATCATTCAAGAAAATAGAGACATCATTCATAACTTTTTTGTTTGAATATTCTTTGTCGCCTTCTTCTTTTCTAGATTTAATATCTGCAGCACGATGCTTTTCTTCTTTTGCTTTGTGATATCTAGCACTTCTATATATAGTAAATGCAGTCAAAACAAAAACACCAAGTAAACCTACCCACTCACCGTAGTATATAGTATAACATATAATCATAGAACCAACAGTAGCAAATAGGGCAGTTATAAACCAACCACCAATAACTGTAAGTACACCAGATACTCTATAAACAGCACTGTCTCTGCCCCATGCTTTATCAGGTAGTGCCGCAGCCATAGCTACGATAAATGTCACATAAGTAGTTGATAATGGTAATTTGAAAAAAGTAGCTATAGAGATTAGTCCAGCAGAAACGAATAAAATAACAGCAGCTCTAAGCAAATCGAAAGCTGGTGCATTTCCTAATTCATCCAAATCGGGTTTAAATTTAGAAGTATCGAATCTACTATTTACAAATCTAATAACTGAGCTAGGAATTAATTTTTTGATTTCACTGAATATACCATAAGTCATTCTTACTAAAGCTCTAGCCATCGCGTTCGATTCAAATCTTTCATATCCTTCATCTTGACGACCTAAACTAATAGTAGTAGTAGCTACAGAACGTGCCTTCTTTGATAAGAACAAAGTGGCAACCATAACTAACCCAGAGAATAACAACATCCAAGTCTCTGCAGGTAATTTGCCTTGCATACCTGACATACTAGTTGTCAATGGATTGTCAGTCAGTGAAGCAATTTTAAATGCATTAAGTCCTGCGATGGGTGCGCCAATAAAGTTTACAAGATCATTAGCTGCAAACGCCATTGCAAGGGCAAAAGTACCTACAAGTACTATTAACTTTAATACATTAAATTTCGTGAATCTCTGTACGATTAGTAGTACTACAGTCCAAAAACCATACAGATAAATGAATATTAATCCCATATTGTCTTGGAAATATCCTTTGAAATCTCCTTTCATGAATTCAGTGTTTTTAGCACCTTTCATCATTATAAACATAGTGATAGAAGCAAGAGCCATAGCTCCCCAGAATGCTCCATATCTTCTAAACCTTTTTTCAAAATCAAAAGAGAAGATTAACCTTGTTATATACTGAACAAACAATCCAAATACGAATGCCATTACTATAGATAATAAGATAGCACCTATAATGGTGAGTACCATATTTACATTCATATAATTGGCTATTTCTGAATAATTCCCTGTTGTATCACCGATTTTAATTAGTGTCATTGCCATACCCGACCCGAAGAGCCCAAATACAATAGAGACGGTGGTAGAAGTAGGGAGACCAAAAGTATTGAAAGTGTCTAAGAGGAGAATATCGAGGAACATAACGGAGACAAATATGACCATCAGCTCAGGCATCAGGAAGAATTCAGGGTTAAATATACCCTTCCTTGCTACTTCCATCATACCACCGGATACCATCACTCCAACTAGTACACCGATTGCGGCTACTATCATGATAGTTCTTAGCTTAGCAGCATTAGCCCCAATTGCAGAATTCAAAAAATTTACAGCATCATTTGCAACACCAACTGTAAGATCTACTATCGCCAACAGAATTAGGATGACAAGAATTACTAGATTTATATCCACTTTTTATATTTTCTTTTTTATGAATTATGACAGATTCAAATATAAAAATATATATCAATAATAATAGAAGTAATTACAAATCTTAACACTTTCTTAACAATTAAGAATTACTAAAATAGGATTATCATTTAATTTCACTTAACGATTCCAATATATCTCTTGGCTCAGCCCTGTTTCTATAATCTGCGTCTAAGAAGGCATAGACTATATTACCCTCTATGTCTATTACATAAGTCGCTGCTAGAGGTAGTGTATTACTTTCGTCACCATTGTATCCATGGAGATCAAACCCATCTTGGTAGCGTTTGGCAACTGCTTCTGTTAGCTCAAAAACAACACCATAATCTTTAGCAACTTTATTACCTACATCACTAAGGACTTGGAAAGAAAGCGAGTTCTTCTCAACTGTTGATAGAGAGCTATCGGGCAACTCGGGAGTTAACGCTACTAAAGAAGCATCATGCTTTTTGAAATTTGGTAACTCGTCTTGTAATCTTTTCAAAGTCAAATTGCAATAAGGACACCATCCACCACGATACCAGATTAGAACAACTGGTCCGTTTTTCAATTCATCATAAAGAGTTACGCTCTCCCCTTTTGCATTTTTCAGCTTAAAGTTAGGAGCTTTATCGCCTTTATTCATAGCTTTCTCTAGTACACCATCATCTATAATTGCTTGGATACCAGCAGCATAATCTTTTTTCTTTTCTTCATCAGCATTCAATTCAAAATTTGTTTTTTTCTCATCAAGTGAATTTTGAAGAGGAATATACTCTTCAGTTTGTTGAGTTTCATTTTCCATTTTATCATTCTCTTTATTATTTTCACATGCTAATAATGTAAATAGCATGAGAGTTACCAATATTTTATACATATCCGTATTTATCTATTATTATTAATAAAAAAGAACACGTTTCCAAGCATTTATTATTCTTAGATTAAATGAAATGTAACAGACATAATCTAAATCTTCATTTAAGTCGTATAATATTTATTACTAATCACAGTCTATAAATACAAAAAAAGAGGAAGAAAATGAAGCAAATCAAAATGTTAACAATAATCGCAATTAGTGCACTACTAATAGCTTTTGTATATTCGCAATTAGAATCGAAACCAAAGGAAAAGAAAACAATGGATAAAATGCCTGTAGAAAAAACTGATGCTGAGTGGAAGAAAGAACTTACACCTGATCAATATAGAGTACTAAGAGAGAAAGGAACTGAAAGACCTGGTACTGGTGAATACAATCTACACTTTGAAGATGGGATGTACAAATGTGCAGCATGTGGTAGCAGCCTTTTTGGATCAGACACTAAGTTTGAATCTGATTGCGGTTGGCCGTCATTCTCAGAAATAAAAGATAAGAGTAAAATAAAAGAGATCAAAGACACTTCACACGGAATGATAAGAACAGAAGTCGTATGCGCTAACTGTGGTGGGCATCTTGGTCATGTATTCAATGATGGGCCTACTTCTACTGGACTTCGTTATTGCATTAATTCTGTTTCCTTGGACTTTGCACCAGATACAAGTAAAAGCGAAAATAAATGATAGAATTTATAGAGGTTCTAGAGCAAAAGCTTAGTACTGAAGACCAAGATGTAATAGACGAGTGCAATAAACGATTAAAGCAAGAGTTCCAAGTATCACCAAATGCTAGAGAGGAAGTTGGCTATTTCTTGCATTTAGTCAATGAAGGTTTATACCCAAAGGAGAATATCTATGATTTTCTCTACAAGTTCATAGATTATTATTACGAAGATGCAGAATATCTATACGATTATGCTAATATAATCCTTTATGCTGTATCCGAAGAGTGGATA
This sequence comes from Ignavibacteriota bacterium, assembly GCA_024636855.1. GTDB lineage: Bacteria > Bacteroidota > Ignavibacteria > Kapaibacteriales > UBA2268 > PGYR01. The sequence continues at coordinate 9,458 of JAGXGG010000073.1, forward strand.
GACCCTATTATCGGCTCACGGCTCATCGGGTCTATTTGGACTGTTTTGGGCTACCCTCCCGAACTGACCGATTTCATAGGTACAGAAGGCGAGATAGAATATCACGATAATCGACTTCGAAATGAAAATATAAGTGAATCTGAAAAGAAAGAAATAGAAGAAAAACTAGACCAAATTCGGATCAAATTAATTCGAATTGCAAAAGATTATGTGGAAAATAATACCTTTTAATCTTAATTCTTTTTACAATTATTCCTACATTTCTTAATTTTGTGGATTATAGGTTCAAAATAAAAGATAAACAATGAAAATCGAGACCAAATACTCATTACTTACATTCTACAAATTCGTAGATATTCCTGACCCAAAAGCCGAAGTGGCAAAGCTATACCGCTACACTCGTGACATAGGACTGCGTGGTCGTATATTCATAGGTGAAGAGGGAATCAACGCACAGATAACAGGTAATATCGGTCAACTTCATGCTTTACTTCTTTACTTGGATAATAACGAGTATTTCAAAGATATACCAGATATTGATACTAAAGCAACAAGAGTAGATGAGCACAAATTTCCTAAAATGATAGTCCGATACAAAAAAGAAATCGTCGCACTAGGAGAGATTTACTCAGCTGCGGATATAGAAAAAGTAAAAAGCAAGATGAGCGTAGAAGAGTTCAAACAAGTGATGGACGAAGAGAATGACGACTATCTAATACTAGATATGCGTAATAACTACGAATACAAGTTAGGCCATTTCAAGAAAGCTATACCAGCTGGTACAGTTAGTTTCCGAGACCTGCAATCAATAATAGACCACTACAAAGAGCAATTCAATAATAAGAAAATAGTAATGTATTGCACTGGCGGTATCCGTTGTGAGAAAGTCGCTGTGTACCTGGACAAACAGGGATTCAAAGACGTAAAACAGTTGGACGGTGGCGTAGTCAAATATGTCAATAAATACAATGATGGCAATTGGCTAGGTAATCTGTACACTTTCGATGATAGGGTTAGTACAGACATAGGAGATGAGAACACAAACGTCATAATTTCCGAATGCCACTATACTGGCCAAAAAGCAAAGAACTACTACAATTGCAGATATGGTCCATGCAATGCACAGATAATAGCAAAACCAAAAGAGTACAGAAAACACATGGGTTTCTGCTCTGAGGAATGTTCCCACAAAGCGAAAGAAGACATACTAATACGTGATGCAAACTTTGACCCAATCCAATATAAAGTACTCAGAAGTGAGATAAAACAAGATAATAGCAAACGCGAGCAAATAGTAAATGGAATAGCAAAGCACGTAACCGAATGGCTAGCTGGCGTAGAATTCAACCACAAAACCCCAATCAAAGAGCAGATTATATTGCCGGTTGTGGGTTAGGATAGTTAAAGAAATTTAGAGACGTATTGCATACGTCTCTTTTTTTTTCCTATTTTGTCAAATCTGAATTAGCAAATGTAGTTTCCGATGAAAAATAATTTAGTTAAAACTTCCTATCTTGTATTGATTTTTATATTCCTATTTAGTTGTGATGTTTTACAAGAAAGAAAAAATGAAACATTAATATTTTTGGATGGCACAAAATATCTGAATCCCAAGGTTGATGACATTGGTAGACAGCAAAATTTAAAGTTTGAACCATATTTGGGTCTTTATTTTCAACCTCTTGAATTCGAGAATAAATATTATATAGTTTTGCATACAAAAGAAACTCAAGATTATAATGGTATATACTATAATCCAAAGATGACTCTTAAGGAAGTTTATCAGGAGGTTAAAGACGATAATATTACATTGGTTAGAATCCACTCCAAACATCTAGGAGGAAACGAATTCTGGTATCCAATTTTAGATAATTATGAAAAACAAATTGATCTAATAATCACGAAAGAGAAAAATGAAAAAGGAATAGTTTGGAAATATAAAAATGAAGTTATATTGAGTATTAAGTTTGAACTTAATAGTGATTTTATTTCGTTAATAACATTATATCCAATAAAAGAATAATTTAATTCATTAAAGATTACCATGTTCAACTTATTTTAAGATAATCAACTCTCTTATAATACCACCATAAACTTAAGCATCTCAACTTCATTTCCATTCACAACTTTTAGGAAGTAAACCCCAGTGTTCAAATGTTCAATGCTTATTGATTGAGTATATTTATCTGATTTATAGATAGTCTTTGAGTTCATATCTATTAGTTCTATTTGGTTATAGTTAATATTGTCAAATACAATTAGATTATTGTCTAAATCAAGTCTGATATTATCTGAATCTTGTATGTCTTTTACGCTGTTGGTCGAAGTAGAGAAAGAGATACATTGGGAATAATCTATACATCCTTGTTTAGTTATCACTACTTTATAATCTCCATTTTCTGAAGGTGTATATTCTTTTTCAGTTGCGTCGGCTATTAGTACATCTCCTTCGCAGTTATACCATTGGTATTCACCGGCACTTCCAGAAGATACAAGTTTACCACTTTGTTGCTTCACACTTAGATTTATAGCTACATCTCTAATATCAATCTCTAATGTAGAATCACAATCAAAACCTTTTTGCTTTAACATTTGTGTGTAGAACCCCTGCTTTGTATATTCTACATCATTTATTGATATCGCATCATTCTTACATTTTATGGTATCTAAATTATTAATAGTGGGATAACATACTTCATAACAACTAGAAATATATTCGCATTGACCTTTTGTTAATTTGACTCGATACTTACCAGTTTTAGTAGGTGTATATAAAATCCTATTCTCGCTAATTAATATTCCTAACCCTTCCAAACCATCACATGAAAACCATTCGTATTTGTCAGCATTTGTTTCTAGGCATCTGATCGTTTTATTATCAACTCTTATCTCATCATCTAGTACATTTTTATACACCTTCAAAGTATGTATAGAATCACAATATGAGTATGTCTCAACTGTATCACTATAAACACCAGCTTCAGTTATAGTATCACCTTTGAAGACTATAGATTCACCAAAACAGATTTTGAAATCACTTTCTACTCGAATAGTATCAAAGCAATCATATTCGATAATGTAATAGTTATATCTCCGATGAGGTTGGTTAACCCATTGACCAGGTTCAGTTACTTTTTCTTTTTTTGTAGTATCATAGTATGCTTCAAGTGTCATAGATATTCCACATAAGTCTTGAATTCTAATAGGGTAAGTTTGTTTATCATTAATTGCACCCCAATTCACAAATTCTCCATTTAAAGCTCTTCCATTATCATATCTTCCTACATAAAAATGTCTAGAAGTATCTTTAGAATACTGAACTGACCAAGAGCATGTATCAATAAAATCAATCCCCCCAATCCAAACATTGTGATTGGTTTTGAAGTCATTATCAAGTAATTCGATACCATGTTTTATAGGTAATTCATTAGTAAGGAAATTTAGAATTGCATCATTTTCTTCTTGGCTTTCAATAACTGTTAAATACCCACCCCTTTCACTTGCACATGAATCAGCACGGAACCACCATTTACTCTGATTTATAAACTCATATTTCTTTCCATGATAATAGAATTCATATATGTTTTCTTCATCTACACAGTCTTGAGAATAAGCAGTTAATGATAATATAATTGCAGTTATTATTAATAGTATTTGTTTTTTCATGGTGAATCACATGTTAATCAATTGTTGATTCTGAAAATAATGAAATTTATTTACTTAAAAAAGATTTTTTAGATTATTTTCTAACTTTAATCCACTCAAAATCTTAAATTGACAAGCATTGCCGTTAGCTTTGTCCAACGGATATGAAATCAATAACAATCCACTTGGACTTTAGTCCCATAAATATTTTACTCATGCGGAGTTCTCCTGGACTCTTCGGACACTGCGTGTCCTCTGAGTGACGCGTTTCTTTTTGGCTCTGGAGACTGCCACGTCGCTTCGCTTCTCGCAGTGACATAATCTAATTGAGGTTTGGGGGATTTGGAGACGTATGCACTTCGACGCCGCTCAGCACATGCACTTCGACACGGCTCAGCACAGGCTGACACTGGGTGCCATCTCAAGTGCTGTTAGAAATTGTGCCGTCATCCTGATGACGCTGAAAGCGTCATTAGGATCTTCTTTTATTAAGGAGACTCTTCACTGCGTTCAGAGTGACGTAGTTACGCGGGGGTTGGACATAAACTTAAAAAGTCAATACAATTTTACCAATGTAATCGCCGCTCTCGAAGTGTTTTTGGGCTTCTTTTGCTTGTGAAATATCATAAGTAGTATCTATAATTGGGTCTATTTTCTCTTCTGCCAGTAGATTGATTAGGTCTTGCATATTCTTTGGATTACCCAAGAAAAGACCATTTATATTCAGGTGACGGAAATATGTTTGTTGTATGTTCAATGTCACTTCGCGACCTGTTATCATACCACAGAACATAATACGGCCATCATTTCTTAACAAGCTGAATGACTTATCGAAAGTAGTTGGGCCCACATAGTCAAGCACCGCGTCCAATCCACCGGGGAAGTTTGCCTTTATTTTCTCTACTATCTGCTCATCATCTCGCATATACACATAGTCAGCACCCAAATCTTTTAGCTTTTGGGCTTTCTCTTCGGTTGATGTAGTAGTGATTACTATAGCACCGCGTTGCTTTGCTAGTTGGATAGCATACGTTCCTAAACCACCAGAACCACCCCATACTAGGAATGTATCTCCTTTTTGTAGATTAGCGATAGTGTCAATAGCATGTATAGCTGTCAGTCCTGCTGTGGGCAATGTAGATGCTTTCTCATAGCTAACATTATCAGGTATATTATAGAGTGAAGATTCGGGAATAGCTACATACTCTGCATAACCGCCGGGTAGATGCATACCGAAGAATTTCCAACCGAAATTAAGTTGTGGATTATCTACAAATTTTGGGTTTTCTATATCTGATAGTACTATTGGGAAAGAGACTATCCTATCCCCCGTTTTGAAATTAGACACACCACTTCCTACTTCGACTACTTCACCAGCTATATCTCCACCGGGTATATGAGGGAAGCTAATCTGTAAGCCAGGGTATCCATTACGCATGACCGTATCTATCATATTGATAGAGCTAGCTTTTACCTTTACTAATACTTCATTTTCCTTTATTTCTGGTTTTGGGAAATCTTCTGAATACTTTATTACTTCCAAATTACCATTGCTTTCATAATAAGCAGCTTTCATTTTATTACCTTTATAATTTTAAAATACAACTGGAAAAAATACAAAAATCATAGCATCCCAAAGAGCATGTGATATTATCCCTGGAACCAATGATTTGTATTTATAGAACAACAATCCCCAATGAATGCCTAGTACTAGTGCGGCTAACAATAGCATAGGATTGAAAGCCCATATATGAACAAGACAATATATAATTGATGTTATTATTAATGCTTTCTTGGGATTACTTATTTGACTGATTTTGTTTTGTACGAATCCACGCCAGAATATCTCTTCCGAAGGACCTATGATGAATATTAATAGGAGCCCTATATACAAAGGATCGAGCTGTGTTTTAGTTGTATATATTGCTTCTATTTGTGGTACTACGAAATCGAACACATTTTGAGCTATGAACACACCGAGACGAGATAGTCCATATAGCAAAATAGCATGACCAAGCCCGATAAGGATTAGTTTTTTATTAATTTTAAGTAAATTTTTGAATGATTCTTTTTGAGTTAGAATAGAGAAAATAGCTAGGGATGAAGCTGAAAAAGTCATCGCTATCCAAAAATAGTATTGTGGATGATATTGCCAATTTCGGTAAACTCTGCAAACATAATGAACCAGAGGAAAGAGGCGATTAGAATACCAAGAGTAATTATCATATTAACTCATAGAAATTGAAAATTATTTATTATATTTGTTACAAGTTAAGAAAATAAAATTTTGGATTAAGAGGATTAAGTAATGAGAATATTTTTTATACTATTTGTTTTACCAGCAATTTTATTTGCACAGCCCGCTGGCTCAAATTATTACGAGTTCACACCTTCTCCTGCATACGCTAGTTTATCAAGCTATCCAGACTACGAGGAAGTTGGATTTCTGCATCCAGATTCGAAAGGAAAACTAGAAAAGCTCTATTTTGCCCTTACTGGTAATGTAGCTAGAAAAGATACAATCAGAATCATAGGTGACCCTAGTGATGGCAGCTATGCCCCATCTATGTGGGTAAATGGCATACTCAACTATAATCTATACGCTCAATTTGTTATAGATTACCAACCAGGTCAATCGTGGTTTGAGTTAGACCTAACTGGTTTAAATCTAGAGATAGGTGGATTAGATAGAATCGGTATTTCTCACTTAATTAAAGAAGGAGGCCCTTTTTTCCTTGCTGATACTAACAAAAACAGTAAACCAAATGCCTCATGGTTAGTACAAACATTCAAACCGAACCCTGGGTTCTATAATTTGAGAGGATTACCTAGTCCTGTAACTACTGATTTCCTATTTGCAGCAAAAGTCAATTGGTACAATGGAGATGATCAAGGTGAGCCTCCAACACCAACTCTAGTAGATGTAACTGAGAAAGCTGGACTAGTAGGAATAAATGGTGAACTACTGAAATCACCTATGGGAGCAGTATATGATTGGAATAGTGATGGTTTCGATGATATATTCTTAAGTAACAACTACTTCGAAAATAATGGTGATGGAACATTTACAAATGTCACTACGAGCTTTGAAAAAGTGATAGACGGCAATAAAATATTTGGTGATATAGATAATGATGGGTACACAGACATATTCGTTGCTCGAGGAGGAGGGAATGATAAAATATATTTCGGGACTGATGATGGATACATAGAATTAACTGATGATGCATTTAAGGCAAATACTGACCCAACAACTACTCCATTATTCTTAGATTATAACAATGATGGACAATTAGATATATTCATAGCAAGAGGCAGAGCAACAGTAAATGGACAAGAAGTTTACTATCAAGATCAACTATACTTAAACAAAGGTAATAGAATATTTGAAGATGTAACTGAAAGTTCTGGTATAGCCGCAGGTGAACCTGGAGCAAATTACGATTGTTGGGGAGCAAGTGTAACAGATTATAATAATGATGGTTTCACGGATATATTTGTTGCTACTTATCGATTAGCACCAGATTTGCTATACAAAAACAATGGGGATGGTACATTCAGTCAAGTAGCTGCTGAGACTGGAGTAATAGGGAATACAACTTTAGTTCAAAATTATTTTGGTCATGGTATGGGGTCTGATTGGGGTGATATGAATGATGATGGTAAATTGGATTTAGTCGTTGGTAACCTTGGACACCCCGATGAGAGAGGGGCTTATTCTAATCCTTCACTGATTTTCTTCAATAATAATGATAATATCTTTACTGAAACTCATCAAGAACTTGGGTTGAAGTTCTTCGAGATGAACGCAGGGCCAACATTTGTTGATTTGAATAATGATGGGTATTTGGACTTATGGTCTAGCCAATATTCTTATGAAGCTTATGATGCAGCTCCGACTAAGAAATACTCTAGAGTGTATATTAATGGTGGTAAAAATGAGGGTTTCCTATTAAAAGATAAGACTTGGGAACTAGGAAGCAAGATTCATGGTGCTTGGACTGCGCTCCGTCTAGACTATGATATGGATGGAGATATGGATTTATTAGTTTGTAGTAATCAAGAGAATGTGAAATTATTTGAAAATAGATTGGAGAACATGGGTAATTTCCTTAATCTGAGAATTGATAAAGAATCAGTACCCAAAGGATATAGTGCTAGAGTGACGAATAGTAACAGAACACTATTTAGGTCTAATCAAGGTATAGTAAGTACAGGTAGAATCTCGCAAAGTACTAATATGCTTCACTTTGGACTTGCCAATCAAGACAATGTGGTTGCATTGCAGATAGAACATAATGGAGGAGAAAGTCTAGTATTAGATGGATTAAAGGCAAATACTAATTATTGGATGAACAGACAGGGTAATTTCGTCCTTCCTATCAGACCAGAACTGATATCACCTATCAATGAGAAATTAGTAAACAAAACTGATAAACTTATTTGGAAGCCTATGTGGAATGTAGAGGAAATAGAACTCATAGTATCAGAGAAAGGTGGAAATGAGATATTCAGAGATGCGATAGATTACCAGACAACATACAATATAAGTGATATAGATGGTGTTGAAATTAACAATATATACACATGGCAGATAATCGGAAAAAGAAAAGGTGACGAAACTATTTTATCAGAGGAAGGAAGTTTTAAATTTGAGCCACAGTCTTCAGTAACAAACCAGTTAGTAGGTCTTACATCTAATATTTATCCGAACCCAGTGAAAGATATTTTGAATCTTAAAATGAGTTCAGATGAAAATAAGTTATACTCAATTGAGATGATAGATTTAGCTGGATGTACTGTTGCAAACTTCGGTAAGAAAATAATCGGCGGTGAAGCAGAATTACAATTCGATGTATCTCAAATCACCTCTGGTAATTATAGTCTTATAATCTCAGATGATAAGGGGAAATCGAGCATAATCAAAGTAGTGATAGCCAAATGATTATTCGAATGAAGCAAGACGCATAATTATAAGGTCTTGTAGATTATTAATCTCCGTTTGTGGAGCAGTGAAATTATTAAAAAATAAATTCACAACGAAAGTATCTCCGCTTGCTGAGACAACATAGCCAGAAATATTAGAAATTCCATTCATAGAACCAGTTTTAGCAAATACTCGGTTTTGTGCAATGGAATTTTTCATTCTTCTTTCCAATGTACCAGGTTTACCGGGTTGTGCAAGTGAATTTATAATAGAAGATCTATAATCTGAAGTGTAAATATAACGCAAAAGATTGGTCATCAAATTCGGAGACAAATAGTCTAATCTGGATAGCCCTGAACCATCAACTAAATTGAAGTCATCTTCTTCGTAGAAATTCTTAATGAATTTTTCTACTAACTTCACACCAGAAGTAAAGCTGCCATCTCCACCATTTTCTTTCCCTATAGTTTTTAGCAATATTTCGGCTGTCAGATTATTACTCTTTCTATTCACGAATTCTATAATTTCTTCTAATGTAACCGATTGCTTATCAAAAACTTGATTAATTTTAAAATACACAGGAGTTTCGTTCCAATCATCTATATCAATCAACGCACCTTTGAATCTTATATTAAAATGTCGTAAATGATCGCTAAAGTTATTTAAGAAATAAAGAGTTGGGTTATCTATTGCTATTTCTTCTGAAATAGTATCTTTTTTCATTGGGTCAAAAGGCATACTTCCAAAAAATTCGAAGAAATTAGTCACAGCATCTCTTTCAAATGAAACATCATTAACACCTGACTCTGAGCCAGTTTTTACATTGTTCACTATTCTAACAAAATCTGAGTTAGGTACTAATTTAATTTTAGTAATCTCATTTCTCTTGTCTCCTGAGGTAATATTAGCAGTTATAGAATTGTTGAATATATTCAGAGCACCTATTTGAGCAGAGTAAGAGTATTTCATATCGTCCCATGCCCAACCAGAAGGATAGTATGAATCATCAAAATAATTATCATCACCTATTATATTTCCCTTTATAGATTTGATACCCAAACTATCTAGTTTAGAAACCCAATCATCGAATATAATACTCTCTGATTTGTAAAACTCTAAAGACAACGTAGGATCACCAAACCCTCTAATAATTAGATTCCCTATGAACTCTCCATTTTCCTCTACATTCCCATCTAAGTATAATTTGCTATTATAAGTGAAATTTTTACCTAAATAATGAAGAGCGGCAGAAGTAGTTAGCAGTTTAACTGTAGAAGCAGGTATGAAATTCTGTTGAGAATTTAGCGAGTAAACAGACGTATTTTTATCAATGGAATAAATGCTAATACCAACTTGCGTATTATCTAGTTTTTTAGTTCGGAGTAGCCCATCTATGTCTTTTGCAAGAGAATTATATTTATCCACGTTCGGTTTTGCGAACGTAAATGCACTAGCACATAAAAAAACTATCAATAATCTAATCATCATCACGTCTTTTAGAAAGGAAATTTTTATAAATTTAAAATAATGTTGAGCTATGACTACACAAACTAAAAAACAAATTAAGGAAACTTTTGAATATAAAGCAGAAATGAAGCAATTATTACAATTGATTGCTCATTCTCTATACACTCATCCAGAAGTTTTTATAAGAGAATTAGTTTCTAATTCATCAGACGCATTAAACAAGATTAGATTTAAAAAACTAACAGATAAAAATGTATATCAACCTGATAAAGAACTTCGAATTGATATCAATATAGATGAAGAGAAACAAACATTCTCTATCAGTGATACCGGGATTGGTATGACTAAAGAAAACTTGATAAATCAATTAGGAACTGTAGCAAAATCAGGGACATCAGAATTTTTAGAGCAGTTGAAAAAAGGAAAACAAAAAGCCGATGGTAGTCTAATCGGGCAATTCGGAGTTGGTTTCTATTCTGTCTATATGGTCACAGATAAAATAAGTGTGAAGACTCGAAATTTCGAAGAAGGTTCTAACGGTTACAAGTGGACCAGTAAAGGCGATGAAAAATTTGAAATAGTAGAAGCTAAGAAAGAAGATAGAGGAACGCAAATCTATTTCAAATTGAAAGATGAGTACAAAGAATTTGCTACTGAGAGTAGAGTTCGTGCTATATTGAAGAAATATTCGAATTTCATCGAATACCCTATCTACCTGAATGGTGAAGAGATAAACACAGTGGATGCTATCTGGCAAAAATCAAAATCTGAGATTAATCAAGAAGAAGCAAACGAGTTCTACAAGTTCATCTCAAATGACTATCAAGATCCATCTGATTATATTCATTTAGATTTGGAAGGTGTCGTAAGTTTCAAAGCATTAGTCTTCTTCCCTCAGAAAGCTCCGATGAATATGTTTGCTGATGATTTCCGTACTACTCTGCATTTATATACGAACAAAGTATTTATACAAGACAATGCTGATTGGTTATTACCAGATTACTTGCGATTCTGCAAAGGGGTAATAGACACTTCAGATTTACCTCTGAACGTATCTAGAGAGGTTACTCAACATTCACCAGTTATGGCTAAAATCAAGAGTATAATCACTGGAAAGATACTAAGCGAATTCGAAAGTTGGGCGAAAAATGATGTAGAAAAGTTCAATGCCTTTTACAAAGAATTTGGAACTATGCTGAAAACGGGATTGAATTCCGATTTTAGTAATAGAGATAGAATCACAAAATTGCTTAGATTCCAAACTTCTAATCGTGATGAGTTAATCTCATTCGACCAGTATCTAGAATTAGCAGACACAGAAGTAAAGAAAATATATTATTTAAGTGCTGAGAATATAGAATCAGCTAAACGTAATCCAAATATGGAATACTTTAAGAAAAATGATATTGAAGTTATATTCTTGACAGATCCTATTGATTCATTTGTTATTCCTCAATTGTACCAATACGAAGAATATCAACTTGTATCAATTGACAAGGAAGAACTAGACACCGAAGAGAGCAAAGAAAATGAAGAAAACAAAGAAACTGATAAATTAGTAGTGGCAATCAAAGAAATACTTGGTGATAAAGTAGCTGACGTTAAAGAATCGAAAAGGTTAGTTGACTCACCTTGTACTATAGTCGCTGGTAAAGATGGTATGGATGCTCAAACAGAGCGAATGATGAAGATGATGGATAAGAACTTCGAAGGAGCTAAGAAAGTATTTGAAGTGAATTTGAACCATAACATCCTAAAGAATCTGAATACGTACTTTGATAAAAATGGCGTAGATGATAAATTTAAAAGTATTGTCGAGCAACTATATGGCAGTGCATTACTGATAGAAGGTGAGCTTAAGAACCCTACGGATTATGTAGCAAGTGTGTATGATTTGTTAGAAGCACACACTAATTAGTAAAATTTATAAATTATTTGTATTTTTGTAATTGTATCAATTCGCAATTAACCAATAGGTCCCCAAATTGATGAAGTTATCGTCATTTAAATATGATTTACCTAAAAAATCAATAGCAAAGTTTCCTGCAGATCCACGGGATTCATCTAAAATGTTAGTAATGGACAGAGAAAGTGGCAAAATTAAAGATAAGATGTTCACTGATATACTTAGCGAATTAAGCAAAGGAGATTGTCTAGTATTAAATGATACAAAGGTATTCCCTGCTAGATTATTTGGTAACAAAGAAAAGACCAATGCTAAAATAGAAGTCCTATTACTTAGAGAGCTGAAAAGCGAAGAAAGACTTTGGGACGTAATGGTTGAACCAGCTAGAAAAGTTAGAATCGGAAATAAAATATATTTTGATGATAATAAATTCTATTGCGAAGTAATAGATAATACAACCTCAAGAGGAAGAACAGTACGTTTTTCTTATGATGGTAATCTATTCGATGAGATCGAGAAAATTGGTGAAATGCCTATACCAGATTACATTGATAGAGACACAGCACAAATAGACAAAGCAACTTATCAAACAGTTTTCTGTAATGATGATCATTTACAATCGATAGCTCCTCCTTCTGCTGGATTACATTTCACAGAAGAAATTCTAAAGAAAATAGAAGATAAAGGCGTTAGGATTGCTTATGTTAATCTGACAATTGGTCAAGGAGTATTCGAAACCATAGATGTTGAAGATTTGACTAAACACAGAATGTATAGCGAATATTTCGAGATACCAAGAGCTTCTGCTGAGTTAATTAACAAATCATTGAAATCGAACAAACGTATATTTGGTGTTGGTACTAGTGTGGTTAGAGCTTTGGAAGCGTCTGTATTGACTACAGGAGCAGTTAAGCCAAACAAAGGTTGGACTGATAAATTCATTTATCCTCAATACGAATTCCAAATTGTGACAGACTTTTTAACTAATTTCCACTATCCTGCGTCACCACAAATACTAGTGTCTTGTGCATTTGGTGGTAAAAAGCAAACTTTTGAAGCATACAAACACGCAATTAAAAATGATTACAGACTTCTAGCTTATGGTGATGCTATATTATATAGAACTCCAAAATAGTTAGAACTGATTTTGATATTTGAAAATACAAAAAGCATACTTATTTAAAGAGTATGCTTTTTTTTTGAGATGAGATTATGGAAAATTTAAAAGAACAGATTCACAGTGAATTCAGTCCTATAAAATTCGAGGATTGGAAGAAAGCAGCACAGAAAACACTTAGAAACGAAAACATAGATTCAGTTAATAGTAAGAAGGTTAGCTCTAATATTACTATAAATTCTATATATGATAGAAGTCAAGTTTCTAAGTACTTCGATTTGCAATTCCCTGCCAAAAATGATAACATTATAAATTACTCATTGACTAACTTTACAGAATTGCAAAGCGAATCAGATATTGAAGTGGCTGCAATTATATATTTGATAAAAAACGCTGAGCAAAATTCAAGAATTGAAATTTTAATAGACCCCAATTTCTTTCTTTCGATTGCCAAGTTCAGAGCAATTAGATATATGCTCACAGAAATGGGTAGAGATGATATCTCTATTATTGCAAAGAGCCCAAATGTTAATAAATCTTATGCTGATGTAGAAAACAATCTAATTAGACTTACTACTGAAGCAATGTCTGCTATTATAGGTGGTGCAGATAAAGTTGATTTACTTCCATATAACTCAATGAGACAGAATGATGTGTTTGGACAAAGGATTACTAATAATATTTTGATACTACTTAATGAAGAGAGTTATCTATCAAAAGTAAAAGACCCGCTTTCTGGCTCTTATCTTATTGAAAATCTAACTAACAATTTCATAGAGTCTGTAGAGAATATTAGCAAAGAAATCTCCAATTTAAACACTGAAATTGAAGTAAAAGACTATGTAGTCTCAAAGTGTAAAGATTATCAATTGCAACAATTAAATTTACTCGAGTCACAGAAGAAAAAGATAATCGGTGTAAATATCTATCAAAATAAAAAAGATAATTTAGCTGAAGCAGATATTGAAACTAGCAATAATATTAGCAAGTTTGAAAATAGAAAATCTAAAATTGATAAGTTAAATCCCAAAGTATATATAGCAAACTTCGAAGAGACAAATGTACTTCAAGCACCAATTATTATGGCTCTGAATACTTATAATATTCCATTTCAGATTAGTGGTATATTCGAGTTAGTTGAAGATGCTTTCAACGCAATTAAACTTTTTGACCCAGATTTGGTGATAATAAATGGGAATAGTGACATAGATCGAATACTAAGAAACATGCTAGATGAATACAAACTAGTCAGCATTGATAAATTTGACAGCTCTTCAATTCTTAAAAACATTGATTCTGTGATTAATTATATTGGAGCGGAAGTATAAGATGGCTAAGAACTTTACAACATTAGAAGGCATAGAGCTAAAAGAAAAATTTACTGCCGAAGATATAAGAGACAGCAAACTCCAAGACTTTTCGTCAGGAGAACCACCATATCTACGTGGACCATATCATACTATGTATCTAGGAAGACCGTGGACTATCAGGCAATATGCTGGCTTCTCTACAGCCGAAGAAAGCAACGCTTTCTATAGAAGAAACCTGAAAGGTGGTCAAAAAGGACTATCAGTTGCATTCGATTTGGCTACACATAGAGGCTACGATAGTGATAACCCGAGAGTAGAAGGCGATGTAGGAAAAGCTGGGGTAGCAATAGATAGTATCGAAGATATGAAAGTGCTATTCCGTGATATACCACTAGACAGTATTTCTGTATCTATGACTATGAATGGTGCAGTAATCCCAATTATGGCTTTTTATATAGCCGCTGCTATAGAATCGAGAGTCAAACCAGAACAACTTAGTGGTACTATACAAAACGATATTCTGAAAGAATATTTAGTTCGAAATACATATATCTACCCACCGAAAATGTCAATGAGAATAATCTCCGATATATTCGAATATACTAGCAAGAATATGCCGAATTTTAATTCTATTTCTGTAAGTGGGTATCATATACAAGAAGCAGGTGGAACAGCAGACATAGAATTAGCATACACTCTAGCTGATGGATTAGAATATATACGAGCTGGAATGAAAGCAGGTCTCTCAGTTGATGATTTTGCTCCTCGTATCTCTTTCTTCTGGGGAATTGGTATGAACTTTTTCACTGAAGTAGCTAAGATGAGAGCAGGTAGATTAATCTGGGCTCAGCTAATCAAGCAATTCGACCCCAAAAATGAAAAATCAATGTCATTGAGAACTCATAGCCAGACTTCTGGTTGGAGTTTGACAGAGCAAGACCCACTTAATAATATAGCGAGAACTACGATAGAAGCTATGGCTGCTGCAATCGGTCATACTCAATCGCTTCATACTAATTCATTTGACGAGGCAATGGCTTTACCGACAGACGCTAGTGCAAGAATTGCTAGAAATACACAGCTTATATTGCAACACGAGACTGGTATAACAGATTTCATAGATCCATTCGGTGGCTCGTATTATGTAGAAACACTTACCAAAGAGCTATATGATAAAGCGTGGGATTTGATAATGGAAATAGAGCAACTAGGTGGTATGGCGAAAGCGATAGAGTCAGGATTACCAAAGTTGAAAATAGAAGAAGCTGCTGCAGTTAAACAAGCTCGAATAGATTCGGGTGACGAAACAATAGTTGGTGTCAACAAATACAAAGTTGAAGACAATTATCAGTTTGAGATTCTTGAAGTTGATAACGTGCAAGTTCGTGAGTCTCAGATAAATGGATTAAACTCTATAAAAAGTAAAA
The DNA here is from genome assembly GCA_024636855.1 of Ignavibacteriota bacterium. Lineage (GTDB taxonomy): Bacteria > Bacteroidota > Ignavibacteria > Kapaibacteriales > UBA2268 > PGYR01. The sequence continues at coordinate 25,257 of JAGXGG010000073.1, forward strand.
GAAACAATGAAAAAATAGAAAAGATATTGGCTAATATCACTAAAGTAGCTGAATCTGGCGATGGTAATTTGCTCGAGCTAGCAGTCGAAGCGGCACTCGAACGCGCAACACTTGGTGAGATATCAATGGCAATAGAGAAAGTATCAGGGAGACACAAAGCTATGACTAAAACGATAAGTGGAGTTTACAGCCGTGAGAATAGCAATAAAATAGAAATAGATGAAGTCAGAAAATTATCTGATGAGTTCAATGAACTTGAAGGTCGTCGCCCAAGAATATTGGTTGCTAAGATGGGGCAAGATGGTCACGACAGAGGAGCTAAGATAATAGCTACTGCATTTGCAGATTTGGGATTTGATGTAGATGTAGGCCCTCTATTCTCAACACCAGAAGAAGTTGCAAAACAGTGTATAGAAAATGATGTACATATTGTCGGGATAAGCACTTTAGCTGCTGGTCATAAGACTCTATTACCAAAATTGGTAGAGTTACTAAAAGAATATGGAAGAGAAGATATATTGGTCATAGCTGGTGGTGTAATCCCTAAGCAAGATTATGATTTTCTATTCAAAAACGGTGTATTCAAAGTATTTGGACCAGGTATAAAAATCACGGATTCATCTAAAGAAATAATTAATGAGCTAATAAAGAGATACTCTTAAATATCATTACTTCTGGCAATCAATAGTATTATATTGATATTTTATACTATTTTCTGGTATTGATGAAGTTATAGTAGTTTTTATAGGGTATCCTTCTTCATTGTATTCATGTACGTAAATTGTATATTCCGTTATTCTTTTTCCGTCATTTAGATAGTAAACATTCTCTACAGATTTAAAATTATTCTTTTTAAATGGTGTATAGAGCTTAGTCATATAGTCTATGTTTTTCATATTATCATAAGTATAGAAAGTCGAATCTATTAAAGGTTCCTCTGAAGTTTTTTGATTACGTACAGAAGTTACTACTCTATTTTCACTATCGTATATATACTCAGTTTCTATTTTTATTATCCAATTAATATCAAATTTAAAAACTCTTTCTTCTATCAAATTATTCTGATTATCATATGCCAAAGTGACTCTTTCTAATCTTTCATACTTATTGTTATATGTGATTATCTCATCAATCAAACCTTTAGAATTGAATGAAATAGAATCAACACTTTGTAGATTACCATTTCCGTCTAGGACGTTTATACTCTTAAATTCATTAAGGAAATTACGCTCATACTCAACCGAACTAAGCATATCTCCTTTCTCACCATTCGAAAAGCTAAAGGTTTGTAATTTCAAAACATTGTCGTTCCAATAGATAACTTCTGTATATTTTGTTGAGCTATCAGTAGTAGCTACAAGAAAACAATCAGGTCCAGAAGGTCCAATAACAGAGGATTTGTCATCTGAACAAGACAAGAATAAAACCAATAAGGCGAACGAAAAGACAATTTTTAAATAACTCATAATAGATTACAATTGATTAACATTTTAGGTTTTTTAGCTTAAACGATGTATTTTTGTCTTAATATAAGAATTAAAATTTTAAGATTAAAAAATTATGAAAAAAGAAATATTATTTGGTTTCGGAATATTAGTCCTAGCGTTATTATCAAGATTTTTACCACATCCTCCTAACTTCACTCCATTATTAGCTATTGCTTTATTTGGCGGTGCTATATTCAAAAATAAGAAAATTGCATTGGCTGTTCCTATTGTAGCAGTATTTTTGTCGGATTTGGTTTTAGGACTACACGAATCTATGATTGCAGTTTACCTATGTCTAGGCATGTTCATGTATATGGGAATGAAACTAAACAGAAAAAATAGTAAATCAGTAGCTACAAATGCAATCGCATCAGCTATTATATTCTTTATAGTAACGAATTTCACAGTATGGGCATTCGGTGGCATATACGAACAAAGCTTAAGTGGGCTTATGCTATCTTATACTTCAGCAATTCCATTCTTTAATTGGAATCTACTCTCTACTTTGCTATTCAGTGGTGTGCTATTCGGAGCATATAACCTATTCGAAAAATATAGCTTCTCAGAAGCTAAAGTTCAAGAAATCAGAATAGATAAAAAGTAAGACTTACTTATACAAAAGATAAAGATTTGAGGCTGTCAGTAAATGACGGCCTTTTTTTTGAACCCAATGTAGAGACGTAATGCTTACGTCTCCAAATCACCCACCCCAAAAAAAACCTGTAACCATGTCACTCTGATAACGCCGCAGGCGTTAGAAGAGTCCAGGGGAACTCAGCCGGAGTTCAATATTTATGGGACTAAAGTCCAAGTGGATTGGTATTGATTTCATATCCGTTGGCTAAAGCCAACGGCAATACACCGAACTCTGCTTATTTGATGGAGCAGGTTCGCTCTGCCATCTGCATCCCAAACGGGTAGTTAGATAAGCCTAAATATAATATTAAGTTCAGCATATCTAATAGGGTTTTACGTAAAAGAAACCATTCAATAATAGAAAAGAAGAATTTATTCTAAGACCTACTTTTTTAATAAATACTTTCAGAACCCAAATAGATTCTAAGCGTATAAATGGTTTTTTCTTTAACAAAGAAAGTATCGATGTAAAGAGAGGTATTAATTACGCTTCGTATTTTGAGTTTAATATTTCCTGATTCTACTAACATTTCAAAACCACCTAAACTATCAATTGAAATGCCTTCAATGTATTCTTCACCAATTAAAACTTCTCCAAAAGATAAATTTTCTTTAGTTGATGCATCGAAAACACTTCCACGAATTATTCCATATCCTTTCTCTATTTCATCAGACTCAACTACACTCTCAATATTATAAAAGCCATCAATGTAAATGAGGGAACTATTAGATCTCTTTATATTTGAACAACTATTTATTGCCATAATTATCAAAATACAGATTAATATTCTATTCATAGGAAATTACTTTTGTTTAGTCAGATATGACAAAATAGTAAAAATTATGGAAATGAAGTTGAGATGTTTAAGTTTATGGTGGTTAAATAGTGCATTTAAACTCCGTCAGGAGTTAAATATTAGTAGCCCATAGCTACCCCATAGGGGTAGTAGTATTAGCAGTATTTCATAGTTAGTGGTAAATATAAGGAATTGGTAAATATCTTACAAGTGTATTATTTGATAAAGACCTACTACTTCTCCCTCAAACTTATGACCCTTTTTCGCAACTATCTTTCAGATTTTATTATATTGCGATAGAATAATCTGTGGAAATCAGGATTATTTGTAAATGATTATTATGAAATCGAATAGAATATTATGTTTAAAAAAATATTAGTTGCGAATAGAGGCGAGATAGCCATCAGAGTGATGAACGCCGCTCGTGAGTTAGGCATAGAGACTTATGCAGTTTACCACGAAGTAGATAAACACTCACTCCATACTATTTCTGCGGATTATGCCCTAGAGATAGTTGGAGATACTCCGAAGCAGGCATATTTGGATGCTGCTCAGATTATTAGTCTGGCTATAGAGAATGATTGCGAGGCGATTCACCCCGGTTACGGCTTTTTATCTGAGAATGCTAGCTTTAGTAAGGCGTGTAAAGATGCTGAGATAAAGTTCATCGGCCCTAATGAGTATGCTATAGAAGTGATGGGTAATAAGACTGCTGCTCGTGAGCTAATGCAGAAAGCTGGTGTACCAATAGTACCCGGGACTAAAGAGCGAATCACCGACCTAGATCTGGCAAAAGAAATTGCTACCGAGATTGGCTACCCTATATTACTAAAAGCTGCTGCTGGTGGTGGTGGTAAAGGTATGCGTAAAGTTGAAAAAGAATCTGATTTTGTAGATAGCTATGACGCAGCACAAAGGGAAGCACGTAATGCATTCGGTGATGATACTATATATATGGAAAAATATATTGTCAACCCTAAGCATATCGAAATACAGATATTAGCTGATGAACACGGTAATTGTGTACATTTGGCAGAGAGAGATTGCTCTATTCAAAGACGACACCGAAAAGTAATCGAGGAAGCTCCATCTACAGTCTTGGATGAAGCACTGAGAGCAGCTATGGGCAAAGTCGCAGTTGATGCTGCTCAAGCTTGTCATTACGTAAATGCAGGAACAATTGAGTTTTTGTTAGATAAAGATAAGAACTTCTACTTTTTAGAGATGAATACGAGATTGCAAGTTGAGCACCCTGTTTCTGAACTTATTACTGGTGTAGATTTGGCAAAAGAGCAGATAAAAGTAGCGGCTGGCTATCCCCTACCATTCGAGCAAGAAGATATTGTAGTGTCTGGTCACGCTATCGAAGCACGTATATATGCTGAAGATGCTACTAATAATTTTATGCCTGATATTGGTACTATTTCTTACCTAAGAAACCCCGATGGAATTGGTGTGAGAGTAGATGGCGGTATAGAGCGAGGAGATGAAGTGAGTATAAACTTCGACCCTATGTTAGCTAAGCTAATTGTATTCGGTCAAGATAGAGCCGAAGCTATCGAGAAAATGGACGCTGCACTTTCTTCATACAAAGTAGTTGGCTCTATTACAGTTATTCCGTTCCTAAAAGCGGTTATGCAATCAGATAAATTTCGTAATCACTATTTCGATACTGGGTTTATAGAATCAGAATTCGATTTCAAAGTATTAGACGAGATGAAAAGTAAAGGTGAAGTGTATGCCGCAGCAATAGCCGCGTTTGCTTATAATCTAAATAAAAATACAAAGAAAGTAACACCTGTTAATCCTAAGCCAAGCGATTGGAAATCTAAGAGACTAAATAATATGAGGGAGTTCTAAAATGAAAGACATGCAAGAAGAAATAAAATTAGTTTCTGGTGATAAAACATACTCGGCAGCATTCGATCACACTGATACCTCGAAAGTATTCTTAGATGAGAAGCTTTATGAGTTCAAAGTTTTGAAAGAATATAATGATAATGTAAAAGTAATCTCAGTAAATAACAAAGTATTTACTGTTAAGATAAACCTAGAAGACCAAGATAGTATAGAAATACTAACTACTGGCTTCGGTTATAAATACGATATCAAGACGGCTACTTCTTCCCTTTTGGAAAAATTTGTTCGTCAAAGTGGCAAGGGTAAGGGCAAGGTAAATGGTATAGTTGCTCCAATGCCTGGTATGGTAGTGAAGGTTAACTGTGCAGTCGGTGATCAGATATTAGAGAATGATAAACTAGTAATAGTAGAAGCGATGAAGATGGAAAATGCCTTGGCTTCTCCCCTATCCGGAACTGTCAAGAAAATTAATGCTATAGAAGGTAAAGCAGTTGATAAAGGAACAGTACTAATAGAGATAGAATAATATGAGATTAATCTTATTTATTATAATTATTTTATCACCACTATTACACTCAAAAGATAATAATAGTCTAAGTGAAGTTGAATTAGTGTTATTTGATTTATCACAAGTTGATAGTACAATAGTGATTAAATGGGAAACTGCTAATGAATATAATAATAAATATTTTCTACTTGAAAGGTCTTTAAATTATCCGAAACTAGAATTTGTAATTATAGACACATTAGACGGAGCAATAAATTCTAAAGAGAATCAAAAATATAGCACAATAGATAGTTCAATAGATTTTGGAAATACTTATTTTTATCGATTATCAACCGAAGCTTTTGATGGGACTAAACAGATTTTTAACAATATAATAGTTTATACTCCTAATGTCGAGACATCAGTAATAAAGTCAGACAACGATTATATTATAAATTATGAGTTGTTTGAAGATAGAATTATTATTAAATCCCCTATCCAAAAACAAAACCAAATAACCATTTTTAGCCTAGATGGCAGGTCTATAAACCCTAAATTCGAAATTCTCACTGATAGTTATTTTTCCATAGATATTAGTGATTTACCACAAGGGAAATACATATTGCTTTATAACCAAAGCCTCATCTGTAAATTTATTAAATAAAATTATCTATCTGTAAAAACTAAAATTTTTATTATCTTGTCTCTATTGAAAAAGAAAAAATTACAATAGGATTGATATGAAAACATTAGTTACTTCTTTAATTATAATAATGAGTCTTCAGTTAAGTGCTACTGACAAGGATTTTTTCCTCCGCCAGAAAGAATCTGCACATCCTACTCCTTCGCCTTCTGCTATAAAGGAGTTCAATAAATATCAATACAAAATACCTTATAAAATACAAGGCGAATCAAAGTTCTTCAATATGGCTCCATCAGTTGATGAGGGCAATTCGCAAGGTCAACCTACACAAAACGAATCTAGTATAGCGGTTAACCCGAACAATCCTAATATAGTAATATCTTCAGCTGTTGATTATAGAGATAACTCGTCTACTTGGGTTTATATCTCTACAGATGGTGGTAGAACTTGGGAAAACAAAAACTTAGGCAAAGCAAATGGATGGCGTTCATCTAATGACCCATCAGTTATGTTCGACAATGATGGTACTGGTTATCTGGTTCACGGGGCTTTCCCTGCAAATGGTAGCGGCGAGAATGGAGTTTATTTGAATAAATCTACTGATGGTGGTATAACTTGGGGTGATCACATACCAGTAATTGAGCATAAATTACCAGATGACCCACTAACATATTTCGAAGATAAATATTACATAGAAGTAGATAACTCAGATGATTCTCCTTACAGAGGACATTTATATATCCCATGGAAGAGAGTTACTGAAGCTGATAGCGCTACACAAATAGTACTAGCTAAATCAACTGATAAAGGTGAAACTTGGTTAGAGCCAGTTAATATTAGCGATAGATTAAGTGGTAGTTCTGAGGATACGACTTTCGGTCAGAGTTTCCCGTTAGTATCTACTGGACCTGAAGGGAATGTATATGCTGTATGGAATCATGGTATAAAGCACGCTGTTGGATTTAACAAATCTACTGATGGTGGTGTTACTTGGGGAACACCAGGTATAATCTACCAATACAATATATTTGGTACTACTAAATTATTGTCCCAAGGTTGGAGACATACACTTAAGGGCAAAGTAAGAGCTGAAGCCTACCCTGTTATAAAAACTGATTACAGTAATGGCCCGAATAAAGGTAATGTATATGTAGTTTGGGCGGCAGATAGTATCCCGAATATTTATTTCTCCAAATCTACAGATGAAGGTGAAACTTGGTCATCACCCAAAATAGTTCATGCTGAAACAAAAGGCGATCAATTCTGGACATGGTTGGGAGTTGACCCAACTAATGGAGATTTGGCTGTTATGTATCTTGATAGTAGAAATGACCCTGATAATATAATGGTAGAGTGCTATGTTAGTTACTCGTCTGACGGTGGTGAAACTTGGAAAGATAGACAAATTTCAGACGTACCTTCTGACATACGTAACAACCCATTTTCAGGAAATGTATTCGCTGGAGATTATAGTGGACTCGATTTTTATGATGGTGTTATCTTCCCTAGTTGGGTAGATATGCGAAATACAGTTGGCCCAGATGGAAATATTAACGATAATGATGTTTACTCAGCTATCATCATAGTAGATCAACCATCACCAGTTGATGATTTTAAAGTTTCTGTAGTACCGAGTGACCCTACTCAACTCAATCTGAATTGGACTACAGTTTGGGAGAGTTCTTTCGGCAAACAACTAAATAAAGAAGATTTTGAATTACAAGTTTTCAGAAACAATGAACTTTTACAAACTTTGAGTCCAGACTCTGATGGCTTAACAGATATGGGACTAACACCATATCAGAGATACGACTATAAGATAAGAGCGAAAAGTGATAATGATTCTAGTATATACAGAAATGCTTTCAGCTATGCTGGTGGGACAGAGAAACCAGATTCAGTTTTCATAACAAATATAGAAACTTATTCTGATGATTTTGATCATGTATCAACTAGATTGTTCGTTATGATACCTAATAAAAGAGCTGATAAAGTAACACCACTTACTAAAGTCAAAAGATTAGAGGTTTTTGGTGACGGTAAATTTTTAAGAATTTTCCCTTTAGTTAACGAAGAGATAGGAACTACTGTAGCAGTAAACATAACTGAAGAATTGGGCAACTTTTCTAATCTACGTTGCGTCCTTGTAGCAGGATATGAGAATCAAAATTTGGGCGAGCAGTTTAGTGATACTTCTAATAGTGTATTGGGTTATGAGGGTGAACTAATTAGTTTTGGTAAGGAGAGAATAATAAATTTCGAAGATAAAAATGAGACCTATTATACTCAAGAATGGGAAATAACAGAGGAGATAGCAGCTTCTCCGACCAATAGTATATCAACTTCTCCGAATGGAAATTATGATTCAAGAAGTGAATATACACTATATCTTCAACCAACATTGTTGGGTATCACAACAGGTATAAGTGATGTGGCGACGCACAAAATTACGTTCGACCAAATATGTGAGGTACATTCACTAGATAGTGCCGTTATTGAATCTAGTGTTGTTCTTAAAAATTGGTTTGTTGTAAAGAAATATAGTCTTGATGATTACGAGCAATGGAATGATGATAATCTGACAACAGAAGATTGGGTTAATTCAGAAGTAATACCTATAATTCAAGGTATGACTGATATAGTTTATACTCGATTTAGATTAAAAACTAACGCAGTAGTAAATAAAAAGGGTTGGTATATAGATAACCTAACTTTTACTCCTTTCACTATCAAATCTAGCGTAGAAGAAGAAATAGTATCTGAGTTAGGTGTATATCCTAATCCAACTTCTAATTACTTAAACATAGTTAATAAAGACAACTTGCCACTTGATATTGAGCTAGTAGATATGAATGGTAATCCAATAATAATTCAAAAAGATTATTATGGAAAGTCATTAAATCTTACTAATTTGTCATCTGGTGTTTATATACTGAAGTTAAACTATAAAAATCATTCAAAAATCGAGAAAGTAACTATTATCAAATGATAAGCAGTAATATAAATATTACGAAACCAACTTACATGGAAAAGGAATTTTCTCTTTTCAAAAAGGAGAAAGAACAGTCCTCTGGAAACAAAGAACTATCTGAAAGTGAGAAAAAGAGAGTTCAAGAGTTAAAGAAGATAGACCGTGAAGTTAGAACTCATGAGCAAGCCCATTTGGCGGCATCTGGTGGATTGGCTCGTGGAGGTGCATCATTTACATACACCAAAGGCTCTGACGGCAGAAAAACGCTACAGGAGGCGAGGTTAGCATTGAGATTTCACCTGTCGAAGGTAAGCCTGAAGAAACAATACGCAGAATGCAGCAGGTAAAAAGAGCTGCCACAGCTCCTGCTAACCCTTCAAGTCAAGATAGGTCAGTAGCTGCAAAAGCATCAAGAGAAGAAGCTAAAGCTAGAGCCGAACTATTGAAACCGCAAGTTGACGAGAAAGTTGAAGATAAAAGCAGAATACTAAGTGTGTACAAAAATGAGTTCCAAGAAAGTACTTTCTCAGTAACTGCGTAATTATGAAAGCAAACTATTTCGCTCCCCTAATAGAATTATTTGAAGCAAATAGAAACGAAGATTTAATCCCACAAATGACAGCATATATGAAAAATCAATTTTCATACTATGGACTCAAAGCACCTCAAAGAAAAGAACTACAAAAGCAATTCATATCTGAAAATGGAAAACTAGACCCATCGAATGCATCTAAAGAGATCAGGGAAGTCTGGAATACCTGCAACAGAGAAGTAAACTATACTGTCATTGATATTCTCCGGCACAAACGTTATTGGGTAGATTTAAACTCAATCGATTTAGTTGAGTGGTTAATAGTCAATCAAAGTTGGTGGGATACAGTAGATGCATTGGCAGTTAATAGTGTAGGTCAATACATGAAACTACATCCAGAACAAATAGATTATTACAATGCAAAATGGATTAGCTCAGAGAATATGTGGCTAAACAGGACAGCAATACTATTTCAATTAAAATATAAAAAAGAGACGAATTTTGAGCTGTTGAAAAGTAATATTCGCCTTCATTCACACCAAAAAGAATTCTTCATTAAAAAAGCTATTGGTTGGTCATTAAGAGAGTATTCAAAGATTAATCCTTCCTCAGTAATTAAATTTCTAAATGAAAACGAACTCCAAAATCTTAGTATCCGTGAAGCCTCAAAGTATTTATAATTAAAAATATGTTATTTTTGTATGTGAAGTAATTTATAAATATAACATAGTGTGAAAAATGCTCCGAATTGCAATTTTACTATGTTTATTCTTAGTTGGTACTAGTACATACGCTCAAAGCGTATCGTATCCTAGTTTCGGCAAGGGAATAAACATTATGGCTGATGACTCATCAGCATCGATGAAAATACATGTACGAATCCAAAATCTGTTTGAAGCAGGATACGATGATTTCTTACAAAAGACAAATACTAAATTTTTGGTAAGAAGACAGCGGCTGAAATTCGATGGTCACATGATTGACAAAGATTTAAGATATAAACTAGAACTAGGCTTTTCTAATAGAGACCAGGGTAATTCTAGAACTCGTCAATTTGGAAGTGATGGCTCTAATATCATTTTAGATGCCGTTGTAAAGTATTATCTATTCGAAGATTTTGATATTTGGTTTGGACAAACCAAATTACCTGGAAATAGAGAAAGGGTAATATCTTCTGCAGATATGCAATTTGTAGATCGTTCTCTTTTAAATGAGAATCTCAATATAGACCGAGATGCAGGTATTCAGATTAGATATAAATTTGGTACTGATTTCATTGTGAAGCCTACTTTTGCATTTACAACAGGTGAAGGAAGAAATATTACCGCTGATAATGCTGGTGGATTTGCTTATACTTTCCACGCAGATTTTTTACCATTTGGTGAATTTGATGATTATGAGTCCTCAGACCATAATTTCAATGAGAATCATAAATTAGTTATTGCAGCTGCATTTAGTTTCAATGATGCTACAAATAGGCAAGGTGGTCAAATAGGTAACTTTGTATTTGATACAAATGGTGCAGGGGTACATACTGATATGTTCACTTATTTTGCTGATTTACATTATAAATATAATGGTATAAGCATAATGGCAGAAGTAGCTAGAAAGAATATTGATAAAGAATTTACTAATGCAACTAGAAAGTTTATAACAGGAGATGCACTCAATTTTCAGATTGGTTACTTATTTAGAAATTATTGGGAACTCGCTGCTAGATTTAGTCACGTAGAGCCAGATAATTCATTTTCGGATATCGATGAGCTTTCGGAATATACTTTTGGTATTTCTAAGTACTTATCTAAACATAAGCTTAAGATTCAATCTGATTTCTCTTATTTCGAAAATTTTGGATTAGTAGGCGAGGAAGATTTTAGATATAGGTTCCAAGTTGAACTGCAATTATAGAAGAAAAATTGTTATTTTGTCAATTAATTGACCAAGCTAGAGTTTAATCCAATATTGAGTGTTACTTTTATCCTACAACGGTGTTATTACACTAGTAACGATTGGTTATTATCTATTAATAAAATCTAAAATGACATAAGTCACGTAATGTATATATGAAACAAATAAAAATAACCTTATTCTTAGTATTGATTATGACTTTATTGTTTGCTTCGTGTTCCGAGAGCATTGTCTCGGAATGCGAACCAGACTTAAAAGTTGATAATCAAATGAAAGCGTCATTTAAAGAAATACAAGAGCAGGTCCTAACTCCTAGTTGTGCTACTAGTGCGTGTCATGGTGGCTCTTTATTTAATTACCCAAAATTAGAAAAAGATAAGTCTTATGATAATATAGTAGGGAAAAATAACTTAGCTGGTAATATGCCACTAATTGATCCTGGAAATAGTGCTAATAGTTTTTTATACAAGAAATTATTAGGTGAAGCTGGATGGTTAATGCCTTTAGGTGGCCAAAAGTTGAATCAAAATGTTTTAGATTCTATAGCAGCTTGGATAGATAATGGTGCAGAAAACAATTAAATAGTGAGAAAATTATGAAAAAATTAATAATCCTAGGATTAGTACTTATACTAACTACTAGTGTATTTGCAAAAGTAGAACACCAGGTAGATAAAAGTAAGAAAAATGTCGTAAAGTTTATATCTGATGCTCCTGTTGAAGATTTTGAAGGAGTCACTAGCAGTATAGATGGATATATGCTTGGAGAAGTCGGAAACTTTGAGGGAACAGAGTTATACTTTGAGGTGCAATTGAATACTGTTGACACAGATATTGGACTCAGAAATAGACACATGAGAGAGAATTATCTTCACACTGATAAATATCCTTTAACAACGTATGAAGGCAAAATAATCGAATCTAAAAAAATAGATGATAAACACTATGAAGTAAAAGCAAAAGGTAAATTCGAAGTTCATGGGGTTTCCAAAGAGAAGATAATTGAAGCAGATATCTATGTATATGACAATATATATCATGTAAAAACAAAATTTGTTGTAACATTGACAGATCATAAGATTGAAGTTCCTTCACTCATGCTTGTTAAAATTGATCCAGATATGGATTTGAGATTAGATTTTTTCTTGAAAGAGGTAACAAAGTAAATGAAATATATTTCTACTTTATTAATAGCAATATTTATTCCTTCAATATTAGTTTCACAGACGTGGCAAAGAAAAACAGAAGTAAAAGAACCACCATTACAATTATTTCAGAGTACTTATGCATATGCACTGCCGACTGCAGAAACTTTGAAACAAGGCGATTATCTTTATGGGATTTCTCATAGGTTTACTGTACCTGTATCTTCCGGATTTGAACAACTTTTCGGAATAGATGGCCCAGTTACAAATATGATGAACTTGGGATATGGTCTGACTGATGATATTTTCTTGAACCTTGGTAGAAGTAATAGAGAATCACAATGGTGGTTCGAGACAAAGTATAAAGCAATAGAAATTAGGAATGAAACATTACCAATTTTAGTTAGCTTTTTGGGTGGAGTAGCATACTCAAGCAGACCTAACTTAGTAGGGGGGCAAAAAATAGAAGCAGGAAGAGATTGGCATTTTTACGGCGTTGCTATTGTTAACACTATAATAGAAAAAAAGTTAGGCCTAGGAATAACACCCACGTTCTCTTATAACTCTCACTTACAATGTCCAGAAGTTGAGAACAGTGTTACACTAGGAGCTTATGCTGAATATTTTATTGATGATATGTATAGTATTCTAATAGAAACAAACCCAACTATAACTGGCTGGCGAAATCAATATGATTCCTATACTGTAGGATTCACTATGAATACAGGTGGTCATTTCTTCAAATTCTCAGTATCTAATAATACTGCTATCAATATACAGCAGTTCAATACTGGTGCCCAAAGCGCATTTTTAGGTAGTGGTGATAATAATAATTTACATTTCGGTTTTCAGATAACAAGAAATCTTTAAAAACTCTATCCTATTGTAAATCAGAAGTCTATTGCCATTCGCATTAGACTTTTTTCTTGCCCAAACTATATTTAAGATTTAAAGATACCTTTATCTTTATTTCTATTTAGGAATTATTTAACTTTGTCTAAGATATTAATCAAAAGTGAATTTTTAATTAGAGAAAGCAATAATAAATCCTAATACTGCTGTCTTAACAGAAAAAGGTCTCGCTAGTGAAATTGATTTAGTATTAACTCATACTATTGCAAGTAACATTAAACTGCAATTGGGTTACTCTTATTTAATTCCAACGGATGCATTAAAAATTGTTCAAGGTAGACCAAATGGTGATAATTCACAATGGTAATAAGCAATGTTAAGAGTACCCCCAGAGTTATTCTCTTCTAACTAACATTGTTCTTAAATAGCTAAATTCTTAGAAAAGAGGGCATTAAATGTCTGTTTTTTTTTATTTTAATGTAACTTTTCTTATTTTGATTTGTCACTTAAATTATAACTTATGGAATAAACAACTAATTTTATGTTTAGGGGTAAACATTATGAAAAAATTTATTTTGATCTTATTATTAAATTCTCTTCTTACTATTAGTTTGGCGGCACAGTTCAAAGTTGCACAAAGTAATTCAAATAATTATAGCTTTAACACTAAAGAAAACGCTCATCAACTAACTGATGGTTCAAATAGAATGCAAGCCACAGCTATTTGGAATGATATCTCTGTACCAGGATTTGAACAAATTGACTTGAACGTAAATTTCCTAGTAGAAGCTGAATATTATTTAGGGTATAAGGATAAAGAAGGGGCTGATGGAATTGCCTTCGTATTGCAATCAGCAGGTGATGATAAACTCGGTAGTTTAGGTGTAGGTATGGGATTCGCAGCGAACCCATATGATCGTAATAAGAAAGTCGCTCCTTCCTTAGGTATAGAGTTGGATACATGGTATAATCATCCTGGTTCTCCACCCGCCGTTGATACTAATCCAGAAGATCACTTCGGATATATTGTAGATGGAAATTTGATGGATAGAGTAGGCTTAGATTTAGACGCAAAGGAAGATTTGTATGAAGGTCCATTAAATATTGAAGATAGTACGTTTCATTGTGTCAAATTCTTTTGGAACAGTAAAACTAAAGAGTTAACAAGTTACTTAGATGGACAATTAAGAAAAACTGAAGTTTTCAATGGAATTAATACTAGTACATTGACGGCAATCATACAAACTGATCTTGTGTATTGGGGCTTTACAACTGGAACTGCTACTAGAGATAATATCCATATGGTTAGATTTGATGATATAACTAGAGATAATGAGGCCTGTTTTGTTGAGATATATAAAGAATCAGCATATATAGCTACAAACCCTAATTGTGGCTTCGAAGAAATTACAGTTTGTAAGAATAGCGATGAAAGTCAGGTTAATCTAGGTTTATCTACAACGAAACTTCCAATTGATAATATTATTTGGAAATCTATAAAAAATAAAACTTTTATTAATCCAATTAGTGCAACAAAAGATAGAGTTAATCTGAAAATGAGCGATAATGACATTATCGAAGTGACTGTTTATTATTCTAATGGCTGTATAGCTAAGGACGAATTTATTATAAATACAAAGAATATCGAAATCGTAAAAAAAGTAGACACGTTGAGGTTATGTTCATCAGATAATGTAATTATTGATTTTGATTTGAAAATAGATGGGGAAATAGTTGATAATTACAATGATGTCAAATGGTATTGGTCAAATAGAGAATATTTAGTAAATCAAGGTAAATTAACAGATAAAGAACAAATTTATTTAGACAATAGAACTACAGATACACTAACTTTCGAAGTTACTGCTGGAATTACTGATGATTTGATGAATATATGTACTGATACAAAAACTGTAACAGTAATTATAGCTAGCTATTATTTTAAAGAGAAAATAACTTATTCTCCTTGTGCTGATACAGCATATATTCAATTTGAAGTTTATGAAGATGCAGCACTCACTATTCCTTTATCAAAAGAAAAGATCAAAAAAATGAGTTGGGTTTCACCTAAATCCCAAAATGATTTTATAAACGGTATCATACCAGATGGAATGGATGCAACCGTAGTAACTGAAGGCAAATACGACATAAAATTTGAACTAAAAAATGGTTGCTTTATTAGCAAATCAGTTTTTGCTGACTTTTCTAAAGATAATTTGAATTTACTACCTTCGAAAATTGAACTTTGCTTAAATGATAGTGTTTCAGTAACTTCTAAAGTAAATGCTTCAAAATATCTATGGTCAACTGGAGAAACTACTAAAGCAATTACTATTAAGGAAGAAGGTAAGTATTTTCTTGAAATCGAGACGTTTGCTGGTTGCAAATACTCAGATACACTTGAAGTAATAAAATTACCAGAGATAGAGTTTAATATAATAGGTGATTCAACGATATGTACAAATGGAGATTTCGTAACACTAAAATCGGATAAGAGTTTCGAAAGATATCTCTGGTCAACTGGTAGCACAGCTACTAATATAAAAGTAAATACACCTGGAGTTTATTGGTTAAAAGTTACGAATGAGAGTGGATGTACTGCTTACGATAGTATAAATGTAGTTTCTTTTGATTCACTATTTGTTAGAATAATTGGCAAAGGTGGTTGCAATATGGATTCAGTATTATTGAGCTACGAAACAAACTCCAAAGATTATACTTTAAAATGGTCTAATGGAAGTATCTCAGATTCTATTTGGGTAAATACTCCTGCCATATATTCTGTTGAAATAATAGATAATATTTCTGGTTGTACAAGAAAAGCATCACAAAATGTTGAAATAACAAATGGATTCTACCCAGAATTAATGGGTGAAATGAGTATATGCGAAGGTACGGAAACTGAACTTGAAGTAATTGGTTGTTTGGATTGTAAGTATCAATGGTCAGAAGGTGGCGTACAATCGAAATCTACATTTGATAGCAATTCAAATGGTTATGTAGTTGTATCCAAATCACTTAATTGTTTAGATACTTTGTACTATGATATAAAAGTCGAAGCTCTCCCAGCTCCTAAAATACAAGGTATTAAGAAAGTGTGTTTACCATACAGCACACTACTTTATTTAAATGATGATTATAAGTCCGTCACCTGGTCAAATGGACAAAATACAAAAAGCATAGAGGCAAAAGAAAGTGGTGAATATTCAGTAATTGTTGAAACCGAGCTCGGTTGTTTAGGATATGATACAGTGTATGTTGAAGCAATAGATATAATAAATGAAATTGATTATAAGGACACAGTTGATTTTGGGAAGGTCTATTGGAATAATGATGTCAATTTCAAAGTTGTTTTAAAATATGATGATTTTAAATCTGTTCATCTAACTTCATATTATAATGGGGCTCTAAATAATTTTGAAATTAATAATTATAAAGAACTAGATTTCATAATTAGACCTAATGAGATTGGAGAATATATTGATAGTATAGAATTCGTTGTAGAAGAACCTTGTGTAGATACTTTCTATATATATATTGTCGGAGCTGTCTATACTAAAGTTGTTTTAGAATTACCAAAAATAATTGCTTATCCTGGAGACTTTTCCAATATACCTATAAAGTTGTATAGTAATATAAATATTAAAGATAGTTATAATTTCGATATGAACTACGAAAGTGAAATAGTTTATTTTAAGGGTAAATATAACCCTTTGGGTTTCAACAAAGCTTTGAATTTGAATGCGGCTGAACAAATTATTGAAAATCCTGTTGGTACTGTTCTATTAACTGATTTAGCTGAAAAGCCACTTACAGTAGATACATTGTTATGGGATAATAAGTATATTGAGAGTGAAATCATTAATGGCTGGATTAGATTAGACACTATATGCACTCACGAATATAGAGTTGTAAATATAGATTATGATAATATTTCTACATTCTATGATTTAAGTAAAGATAGGTTAATAATTCAAAAGGTTGGTATTTCAGAAAATTCTATCATAGATGTTATTATAACTGATTTGAATGGAGTAACAGTATATAAAGAGAATACTACAATTACTGATATTGAAGAATTTGATTTATCAAAATTTGTAGCAGGTGTTTATTTTGTAAGAATAGAAATGAATGGATTCAGCAATCTTTATAAATTTGTAAAGGTTTATTAATACTGTTGAATTAATCAAAAGTAAAAGCAGACATTAATTGTCTGCTTTTTTTTGAATTGAACTTTTCTTATATTTATTTTTGTATTAGAATAAAGCTAAATAAACTATTTTGTTTAGTTTAATCGTAATTTAAATTTTCAGGGTACTTGAAATGAAGAAATATTTAACTATTTTTATATTCAATTTTATATTTACGTTAAGTTTAACAGCCCAATTTAAAGTTGTTCAAAGTAACCCTAACAACTATTCATACGACCCAATTACAAAGATTCATAAGTTAACAGACGGTACTAATCGTATGCAGGCGACTGTAATCTGGAATGATATGAACTTCCCAGGTTATGAAAAAATTAATTTACAAGAAGACTTTATAATTGAAGCTGAAATGTATTTTGGCTTCAAAGACAAAGAAGGTGCTGATGGTATAGCGTTAGTGTTACAAACTCAAGGTGACAACGCAATAGGTAGCCTAGGAGTGGGTATGGGTTTTGCAATGAATCCATATGATGGTAACAAACGAGTTTATCCTTCATTTGGGGTAGAAATTGATACATGGTATAATTATGCAGGTTCTCCTCCACCTGTGGACAGAGTTAATGCAGATCACATTTCTTATGTTATTAATGGCGATATGTATGATTTACTTGGTAATGATGAATTTGCAAAATATGATTATAATGAAAAAACACATAAAGATATTGAGGACGGTAAGTTTCATTGTGTAAAATATCATTGGGATTCTGAATTGGAGATATTATCCGTGTATTTTGACGGCCAGCTAAGAAAATCTGATAATCTTCAAGATGGTTTAAAGATGAAATTATCTCAGTTACTGAAATCAAATGAAGTTTGGTGGGGGTTTGCAACAGGGACAGCTACTAGAGACAATGTTCACATGCTTATTTTTAAAAATATATTACGTGGAGACGAAGCCACAATTACAAATGTTAATACAAATACAAGCACCCTAATTGGTGAATTTTGTGAAAAAACAATCTCTCCATGTGATAATAATATCGAATTTAGTTTAGATGAGACGGGTTTACAAATTGTCGATACTAAATGGGAATTAGTTCCGCCAATTTATGATAAGGTTATTTTCTCAAATAATAATAAAAGCATAAGTGATGTAATAAGTGAAGACAAAAAATATATAGTAGAAGTAACTTATTCTGATGGTTCTAAAGCAAAAGATTCTATTTTTGCTAAATATTTAAACTTAGAAGTCATGATACCAGACACTTTGTACCTATGTCAAAATTCAACTTCAAAAATCACTGGTCAATTATTTGTAAATGGAGAGCTGGAAAACAATAATAATAAGATATTATGGAATTGGAGACCGTTGGGTTTATTCAATAAGATTGAAGATAATATTGCTTATTTAAAATCTCAAATTCCAGATACAACTATTTCTTGTGATATAGTCTATCAAGTATCCGATTCAGTAACAAAATGTGTGTTAAGTAAACAAGTTGTACTAGTTAACAGTACTCAAGATTTCGAATTAGCAATAGATTCTCTACCGTGTATGAATGAGAAAACAGTTAGTATAGTTGGTTTAGACGGAAACCAAATAAATTTGAATCAGATTAAAACTATATTGTGGAAGTTAAATGATAAATTAATTGATTCAGAAAATCATATTTCTTTGGATTCTGTTGTAGTTGACGATATCGGTCTATTAGAAATTACTATAGAAACACATAGTGGATGCATTTATAATATCAGTAAATATATTTATAACTCTTCTAAAAATAACAATCAAAAAATATTACCTAAAATTAGAACTGATTATTGTACTAATGATACATTAGTATTAAGCCCAATTAGAGAATTTGATTATTACTTATGGAATAACACTATTGAATCAAAAGACTTAATAATAACACTACAGGGACTTTATTATTTATATGCAATTGATTCTACAACAGGTTGTACATTCAGAGATACAATTAATATTAGTTTCCATGATTACCCAGATTATGTTGTTGATGATTATAATATCTTAATTTGTAAAGGAGAAACTAAGCAAATAGATCTAAAAACTAACAGTAATAATATTGTGCGTTGGTTTGACGAGTTAGGTAATTTATTATCTGAAGAACAAGTACTATTAGTTTCAGAGCCTTCTAAAGTATATGCTGAAATAGAGAATGAATTTGGGTGTAAAGTGACAACAGAATTAATAAGTATAGAGAGTTCAAGTACAAATAATATCTATGAATTATCTAATATTTATGGTGGAAATGAGGTTTATTTTGAAGGAATAAAAAGAAATAGATTATATGGAAAAGAGATACTAATTAAAAACTTAATTGATTCTTCATATACTATTCAATTATTAGAATTGGAATCAAAAATTGATTTTTCAATACCTAGTTCACAGTTTCCAATTCAACTTACACCATATAGTATCAACACCATTTCAGTTTTTTTATACTCAAGAAATAATGAGTCTAAACAAGATGTTATATATAATGATAACGAATGTAAATCTGAACTAATTAGACTAAAAGCCGAATTTGAACAAGAGACTTATAAGTTCGTAGATAAATGTGGTATGACTTGGTATATTGATGAAGCAAATAGTATTAATTTGAACGAACCTTTCCCAAATCCAGCTAAAGATTGGATTAACATTAGCTATAATTCTGATCAAGATATTGATATTTCTTCATTAATTAAAGTCTCATTGATGGATCAATTTGGAAATAAATTGAATTCAAAACCTTTAATATCTAAAAATTTAATTGAGATAGATTTATCTTCTGACTTGAGTTCAGGTGTTTACTTTGTGAAATTAGAATATTTGAATAATGTTAAATTATTCAAATTTACAAAGTTGAGATAATTATTGACCCAACAACTTCAGAATTAACAGAGAAAGGGCTTGCTAGCGAAATAGATCTAGTATTAACTCATACATTATCTGGCGATGTTAAATTCCAATTGGGTTACTCTTATTTAATTCCAGCGGATGCATTAAAAATTGTTCAAGGTAGACCAAATGGTGATAATTCACAATGGTAATAAGCAATGTTAAGAGTACCCCCAGAGTTATTCTCTTCTAATTAATATTGTTCTTAAATAGCTAAACTCTTAGAAAAGAAGGCATTAAATGTCTATTTTTTTTTATTACCTTTTCAAAATTTTAATTATTTGATTATTGATAAATAAGTAATATACACCACTTGGTTCGTTACTGATATCTAGTTGCCTAATATCGTTCATTTTCGTATCAATTAATGTTCTACCTAAATTATTTATGAGTTTAACATTTAGAATTTTAGTGTCAGTATTTACATTAATAATACCATTAGAAGGATTCGGATAAACTCTAAATTTATTCATTTTCTCATCTTCAACGCTTATAAAGTTACAACCACTCATAACTTCAATTATAGAATTACAATTCTTAGAATTATTATTAAAATCAAATTCTGCATAGTTTCTTAAGAAACAGATACCTATAACTGCACAAGCTGAAAGTTTAGGATTATTGCTTATTCTAAGTTTTGATTTTTCTATTTTTTTCCCAGTAAATTTGAAACCATCAACGGAACGAAGAGATTCTAATCCATGTAAAGCTTCCAAATTATTATTATCTGTTATTTCTAAATCACCTTTTAACGAATCTAGATTATGTATTCCCCATAGATCAGTTAATTTATCATTTGATTTGATATAAAAGTACCCCACTTCATCAATGTGAGAATACGATTCAGCACCAATTTGAATTAAACCACTTAGTCCATTTAAACTAGTTATCGAGTTATTATTTATTATAGCAATCCCAAAGCCTACCGAAGATATATTATGCAGGCCTATTAGACTAATCAAATTAGTATTCTTAACTATTAGTACACCACTTAGTTTGCTAATATTTCCCAAGGGTTCTAACGAGATAATTTCACCATTAAGAGGTTCAATGATTATAGAACCATTTAAATTAGAACAATTAGGGTATTCCAACGCAAATTTATCAATATCATTCTGACTATAAAAGTAGAGTGTATCTCCTTCGAAACATTCGTTTGAATAAAGATTTGAAAATGACATTGTTAGAAGAGTAAGAAGTAGTAAAAGATGTTTCATAGCATTTCCTTTGAATTGTTTTACTTTCAAATTATTAAATAATTCGCTTTAATACAAATTTACTTCACTCTATCAGGGTTGTCTTTTGCGAATTGGGACCAGTTTGAAACTTTCTTTTTATTAGAGTTTCCTAGCTTCAGGCAATGACATATTGCAATTGCTAGTGCATCAGTCGAATCTAAAAATTCTGGAGTCTCAGTTATACTTAGTATTTTCTTGACCATAAACTGTACTTGCTCTTTACCCGCTTTGCCTTTACCAGTTACTGATTTTTTGATTTCATTTGGAGAATACTCAAAAACAGGTAACTCATTTTGTGTAGCTGAGAGTATAGCGACAGCCCTAGCATGGGATAACTTTACTAATGATTGTACATTTTTAGCATAGAATATAGTCTCGAAAGCACTTATATCAGGATTAGTCCGCTTAATAATCCTATCAACGGAATCATTGAGTATTTTTAATCGACCATTGAAATCTTCAGATTGTATCTTTGCTTTTATTACTCCATATTCGACAAGTTTGAAACTATTCCCCTCCATATCTACAACACCATAGCCGCAGATAACAGAACCGGGGTCTATACCAATCACCCTCATTATAAATCCAACTGATCAAAAACGGAATCATCTATATCAGCATTATTATAAACATTCTGTACGTCATCTACTTCTTCCATTTTATCTAAGAACAGCATTACTTTCTTTGCAATAGAAACATCCGTTATCTTTACCTTGTTCTTAGCTATATATTCTAATTGGCTATCTTCTATTTCGAAGATACTTTTGTCGAAATAGTCATTGACTGTGTTGTAATCCGTCATTGCACAGATTATTCTAGATGTTTCTGGGCTATACTCTACGTCTTCCCCACCAGCTTCAAGTGCTTCCATCATCAAATCCTCTTCGCTTGCTCCTGAAGTCTTTATAGTAACAACTCCCTTTCTATCGAAATTCCAAGCAACTGAGTTAGTCTCACCCATATTCCCATCATATTTGCTAAAGGAAGCTCTAACCTCTGAAACTGTTCTATTCTTATTATCTGAGATAGTTTCTACTATTATAGCAACACCATTTGGTCCATAACCTTCGTATCTATACTCTTCGAAGGCTTGACCTTCCAACTCACCTGTACCTTTTTTAATAGCACGTTCGATGTTGTCTTTAGGCATATCATTATCACGAGCCTTTTTGACAGCCAAACGTAGGCGAGGGTTCATATCAGTATCACCACCACCTTCACGAGCAGCTATAGTTATCTCCTTACCCATCTGAGTGAATATTTTTCCTTTTAGGGCGTCTTGTCTTCCTTTTCTATGCTTTATATTGGCCCATTTACTATGTCCTGCCATCTTATCTCTTCCTTAATATTTTACTTTTTTATTTAATAGTAGTTCACAAAAATACAAAATCATCAATTTTCTTTTACTAACAAATCTATAAATTTTTTGTAAATCGGTGATTGTTCAAGTACTTCTCGGCAGCCTGTTACATATAGCCGCTGCTTTGCCCTAGTGATAGCCACATTTAACTTTCTATCTATGTCGATATCGTCTATTTTTACGGTTGAGGACATATTAAGTATATGATGAGGTTTATTTACAGCAAACGAAATAAAAATAATATCTCTCTCACTTCCTTGGAACCTTTCAACAGTATCTACTGCTACTTTATCACGAAGTTCATAAGGCAATTTATTTTTTATCAATGCACATTGACTTCTGAAAGGACTGATTACACCAATTTCAAGGTTTTCTGTTTCCTTGGCTTTCGATAATTCAATAATAGAATTAACTATGTATTCAGCTTCAGCATAATTAATATATGGTGTAAGTTCAGATTCAACATTGTGAAATTCCAATTTTTCTATAGTATTATTTTGAGAAGATAGTCTTTGCAATTTCCCCTGATAGAATAGCACATTCGCTAATTCCATAATACTCTCACCCATTCTTCCTTGATGAGTAAGCATTCCGTGAGAATGTTCCCATCTTTTTTTCTTTGCATTCCGAAGCATTCTTTGGAAATAAGATTCTGATAGATTTTTAAGTTCAATTTCTTCTAGTAGCTCATTTTCTATCTTGAAATTGGATTCTGCTTGGTTTACAATTGCTGGTAACTGCTTCTCATCGCCTATCATTATGTACTTTTGGGAGTAATTAATTATTTTTATGATGAATGGCTCTAGTATTTGTGCCGCCTCATCTATTACAGCTAAACCAAACTTCTTTAATTTAAAAAGTTCTTGGTGAGAAAGCAAAGAGGATACAGTAGAAACTACAACCCTAGTATTATGGAACTTCTCTTTTAGCTCTGCACTATTATAATCATTGCTCATATTAGAAAGAAGCACATCTTCGTGTTCCGAAGACTCTCTAGAGCCTAATCGAATAAAGTCAATGTCTGTTCGTTCTTTCAACACCGAGCAAATCTGATCAACTGCTCGATTAGTATACGCTGTTAATAATATACTTTCATTAGTATTATTAAAATAGTATTCTAATATAGCTCTTAGTACAAATGAAGTCTTACCAGTTCCAGGAGGACCTTGTATTAAATAATAATTATTAGCTGAAATAGCAGCCTTTACCACTTCTTTTTGCTTCTCATTTAGGTAGTTACATTCGAACTGTATATCATTTATAGTCTGTTCTGTTTTACCAATTTTAACGTCGAATTCTGAATCATCTATGAAATCAAATATAACTGACGGCAATTTTTTATACGAGTGCTCTAGGAAATCACTCTCGATTGCCCAACTGCTGTATTGTTCTAAGAATTTCTTACCGAGTAATTTATTCCTTAAACTAATAACAAGATGAGTTTTATCAATGAACTTTATCACTCCTTTGAGCAATTGTTCTCTGAGTAATAATGTATTCCCTTCATCAGTTGTAGGGTATATTACGACTTGATCCCCAACTCGGAAGTTTACATCGCTAGCATCATATCTATCAAACCGAAGATGATAATTATCAAAATTTGATTCTTCCTGATTTAATTTTAACGAGGGTAAAGTATTACGATTATTTATTTTCCGCTCTTCTAACCAAAGATTACTATATGCTCTATCTGGATTTTCAGAATATTTACCAACTTTGTTGCTTATCAATTCACGAAAGACGAATGAGAGCATTTCTTTTAGATACTCATGAGCAAGAGTTGATGATTTGTTCAACTTCTCTATAAAAGTGTCTATGTCCTTTTGCCAATAGCTCGGAGGGAATTTTTCTAACTCCGTTACTAAATTACCAATTGAGCTATAATTGCCACTGGCCAAATCGAAATAGAGTCCGACTATTCTATTACGAAGGTCTATAATCTCATGGAAATTGCCTGCCAATATAGGTGCATTTCTAAACGGTCGTTTGTCATCTTTAGCATAGTAAATAGAAGAGTTACCATATCTCTCAGCATAAACAGATTTCAATATAAGATTATAGCAGCTCGCTTGCACATAATGATTTCTCCAAGTAGATAAAGAGTATGCAACGTCGTTACCAGTTCTGATAGGTACGTTTTTAGTAGGAAACCCTCCTGATTTGAGCTCTATTACCTCTTTTTTGTTGGAATCGCCCACATCTACCACCATTGCATCTAATCGCCCTTGTAACCCATATTCTGGAGATATAAAGCTCGGTTCTATAAAGGTCTCCCCTTTAGGAATATCAGTAATTGTTCGTTTTAGCTTTTGGTAAATTAACTCTACATCATTATTTATATTTCCAATACTCTGTTTATCAAATTTATCTAGATATATATTCTGTAGAGGAGATTTGGATAACTCATTTTCAATATATAGTTCACTGTCTATCTCCTCTTCAGCTATCATAGCATCGAAAAGATTATTGATTATATTACCTACCATCATAGGAGTAGAAGGATAAGAGACGCTCAACCAATTAAGCAATGCAAAATATTCAGATTGACCGTTATTCTGGAAACATCCTGCAATTTCAGTTACATCTATCAGATAATCACTTTCGTAGACAAGGAAAGTATTGGGATTGCAGTAGAAGACACTATAACCACTTTTCTCATGATGTTTTTCTACTTCTAAAACATTTATCTCACTATATGGTTTTACATATTGCCAAAGTGATTCCCAAGTTCGATTTAGATATATAGCAACTTTTCCTATTTCTTCGCTTTCACCAAATATAATCTTATTCTCATTATCAGGTTTACTCTTTGCAGTAACTACTAATTTGAAAGATTTGAACTCTGCTTCTGGAGAATGAGTATAAGTTAATATCGGTTCTTCGGCCAGGAATTTCTTTAATTCACTATCTGAAATTCCCTCAGTAGTGATATCAAGCATTACAAGTGATATACGGAATGAAGATTCCATATCTTCTTTAGAACAGTAAAGAGTAGGTGTTGAGATTAACTTACTTATGTATTTGCGATAATTATTGATTTTGTCAATCAATTCTTGGTGCAAATTCAACTTATTGTATAGGTATAATAATTTGGCGTGTAGCCCAGAGAAATAAGATTTTTCTTCTATAACAGCTGTGTTTACTATATGTTTGAAAATATCATACGCCTGCAAAGTGCGAAACGTATGTGTATTTTCAAAATCATTTAGCTTTAGCTTTATTTCCTCTTCGAAAGAAAGTGCTTTTTCATTAGCTATCATTCTAATCTTCGGGCTTAATATCTCGGATAAATAGTTGTGGCGTATTTTGCCCATTGAAAGTATTTATCTCTAAATTGTAGAGTATGTTGAATGGTTTCCCAGTCGTAACTATATCATATTTATTAGCTAATCCGAATGCAATAGCATCTATAGCAAAATTGTTTTGGAATGCTCTGAATTTCAAATTATTCTGCCCTACTATTTTAACTCCATTCGATGAAGTTACACCTTTAGAGAAGAAAATTGGCTTGTAATTAGCATAACCATAAGGTGCAAATTTATTGAGCGAAGAAATGAAATTCGGTGATAATTCATTTAGCTTTAGTTCAGAATCTATTTCCATCTCGTGAGTTAACATATCCGAAGATATATTTTCATCTGCACACGAATTAATAATTTTTCTTAATTCAGGAACATCAGATTCTTTTAAAGTAAGTCCAGCAGCATGACGATGACCTCCAAACTCTATCAAAAGATGAGAAGCTCTTTTCAATGCAGCGTATATATCAAAATTATTTGGACTACGGCATGAACCTTTCGCATAGCCATGGATAGTTGTCATCAATACAGTAGGTACGTTAAATCTATCTACTAAACGGGAAGCAACAATACCAATAACTCCAGCATGCCAATGTGGCTGATGTACTACTAATGATCTTGCACCATCTTGAAGTTGCTTTTCAGCTATAGGAATCGCTTCTTCAAAAGTCTGTTGATCGATGTATCTTCTCTTTCTATTTTCGTCTTCTAGCTGTTGAGCTATTTGAAAAGCATGAATTTCATCATCTTGTATCATCATATTTACAGAACGGAGCGCTTCACCCATACGTCCGGCAGCATTTATAATAGGAGCAACGGCAAATACAATATTAGTAGCAGTGATGGAACCAATCTTAAGATTTGTACAATGAATAAGGCCTTTTAGACCAGGTCTAGTATTCTCGTTGATTTTCTTCAAACCATAATAAACGAGTGTCCTATTCTCCCCTATTAAAGGGACCATATCGGCCGCACTAGCCATAGCAACAAAATCTAAATATTCGTAAGCTTTTTCAGGAATACCTAATGTTTGAGCTAAACCTTGTATAAGTTTGAATACTACTCCACAAGCAGCTAAGCTTTTGAATGGATATTCGCAATCTTTTCTGATAGGGTCTAATATAGCGTAAGCTTCTGGTAGTTCGTCGCTAGGTTCATGGTGGTCACAGATAATAAAATCCATACCAGCTTTTTTTACATCTTGTGCTATTTTAATAGCAGTAATTCCGACGTCAACGGTGATTAATAATGTTGCACCGAATTCCTTCGCACCCTTGAGACTACGTTCTGACAAGCCGTACCCATCCTGAAATCTGTCAGGAATGAAGAACTGAACTTTACATCCTAGATTTTCGAGGAACTTACATAGAGCAGCAGTGCTGCAAGTCCCATCGACATCATAATCACCATGAATCCAAATTGATTCTTTGTCTTCTCGAGCTCTTAGTATACGTTCAACTGCCTTATCCATATCTTTCATTAAGAAAGGGTCATGGATATTTTGCTTTGAAGGTACAAAGAATTTATTCGCGTCTTCGGGCGTATTTATACCCCTTCCAACTAAAACTCTTCCCAAAGTCTTTGGTATTTTAAGTGATCTTGCTAAGTTGTGTACTGTTTCTTCATTTGGTTTATCTTTAAATTTCCAACGATAATACAAATTATAACCGATTATTTTATATTTTAGCAAATCTAACGAATTAATATAATCCTAACAAGTAAAAGTGTGTAGATAATTACACACCGGCGAAAAAATATGGCTCAAAACAAGAAAAACCAACAAAAGTTCAGTAAAGAACCTTTTAGAAAGTCAAAATCTGTTAAAAGAATATTGACTAAAAAGAGTGGGAAAATACCAGAGGATGCCAGAAAAGGCACTATTTATTTAGCATTAGGTTCTAATTACAAGGTAAAAGATGATGAAACTAATGAATTTGTTGAATGTATATTGGGTGGTACTGTAATAACACCATACGAAAATATCAACGTTGCTGCAGTAGGAGACAAAGTACATTTTCAATCTTTAGAGCAGAATAATCAAGGTGTAATATTAGAAATAAGAGAAAGATACAGTAAGTTATCCCGAGAGTCGGTCAAAAAGACAGATAATGAACAGATTATAGCTGCTAATATAGACCAAATACTAATATTTATGTCAGTTGCAGATCCCTATTATAATAAAGGTTTAATTGATAGATATCTAATTTCATCTGAGATGTATGATATACCAACTATTATATGTTTCAACAAAATTGAGCTAATGGATTTGACATTGATAAAAGAAGATTTACAACCATATCAAGATTTGGGATATGGACTTATATTTATATCTATGGAAGAAAGAAAAAATCTTAATGAAATAGATTCAAAACTTGCCGGTAAGACGACATTAGTTACTGGTCCTTCTGGAGTAGGGAAATCTACTTTTATTAATTATATATTAGGTGAAGATATTTTGGCAGTTGGTAAAGTATCTGCCAAGCACATGAAAGGAAAACACACTACTAGTTTTGTACAAATGTTTGATGTAAACGAAAATACAAGGATTGTTGATTCCCCAGGGTTGAGAGAATTAGCTATTTGGAATTTTGATAAACTAGAACTCCAAATGTATTTCAAAGACTTTACAGGATACAGGGAAGAATGTAAATTTATCCCTTGTACACATACTCATGAACCGGGTTGTATGGTCAAAGATGCAGTAGAAGAAGGTGAAATAGATATAGAAAGATACCAGTCATATTTATCAATTTTAGAAACTTTATAACAATAGGACTGCTAATGCTTTTAAAATTTGGGTTTTTTATTTAATTTGTGAAAATAATTGGAATCACTCTGAAGTTTATAATAATTCCGTGTGAATTTCGATATAAGAAGAAACCACAAAAATATATCTGATATGAATTTACAATCTCAATTAGAAGTAGTTAAGCTAAACGATGAGCGTCAAGAGAAAATATACAAAGAGCTTCTGGACAAAGATACAGAGCTAATATTTGATGATGCTTTAGATAATGATATGGTCTTGAACATGGGCCCTCAGCACCCTGCTACGCACGGTGTACTGCGAGTATTATTACGTATGGATGGTGAAACTATCATCAAGTGTGTACCTGAACTTGGCTATCTTCATAGAGGATATGAAAAATTAGCTGAGAACACTACATATCATGAGTTTATCCCCCACACAGATAGATTAGACTATTTGGCTCCTATGATGAATAACGTAGCCATAGCATTAGCTATCGAAAATTCTATGGGAATAGACACACCAACTAGAGCAAAATGGGTAAGAGTATTAGTATCTGAGTTAGCACGTATTTCATCGCATTTGATGGCAATGGGTGCGACTTGTATGGATACTGGTGCATTAACTTTATTACTATGGGCATTTACTGAAAGAGAAAAACTATACGATATATTTGAGAAAATTTGTGGAGCAAGATTCACTACTAGTTACACACGTATTGGTGGTGTAGCAAATGATATAGACGATGAAACATTAGCGCATATCAGATCATGGGCTAACCAATTCCCTGCTGAATTAGAATATTTTGGTAAAGTAGTTCACAAAAATAGAATATTCGTAGATCGTATGGCAGGAGTAGGTGTAATGACTGCTCAGCAATGTATAGATCTCGGTCTAACTGGTCCAGTACTTCGTGGCTCTGGTGTGAGCAGAGATTTAAGAAGAGATGACCCATATTTAGTATATCCAGAATTAGATTTCGATGTGATCACTGAGAATGATGGTGATACAATGGCTAGATACATGGTTAGAATCAGAGAAATGAGTGAATCATTGAAGATAATACATCAAGTATTAGACAAAATGCCAAAAGGTGAAATAAGAGCAAATATACCAAATAAGACTTTACCTAGAAAAGCAGATGTATATACTAAGATGGAAGAGATGATTTCCGATTTCATGCTTGTTAATTATGGAGCTGCTCCAGAAGTAGGTGAAACTTATACTGCAATCGAATCACCAAAAGGCGAGCTTGGCTTCTTCATAGTTTCAGATGGAACGGGTCACCCTTGGAAATTAAAAATTCGTTCTGCATGCGCATCGAATCTGCAAGGTTTAGCACCTATGGCAGAAGGCTCAATGCTTTCTGACGTAGTTGCAATTATCGGATCGATTGACCCGATTATGGGCGAAGCCGATAAATAAAGATTAAGAAAACTAATTACAAAGCAGTCCCCCTAAAAGGACTGCTTTTTTATGTTATGGAACGTACACCAAAAAGATTAGATAAGCTAACCAAAGTCTTGCGAAAAAGACAACCAAATCTAACTATAATATTAGAGAATATAAACGACAAGCATAATCTTGCAGCTTGCTTACGTTCTTGTGATGCTGTCGGTGTAAGCGATGTTTACATATTGTATCATGGTGAGCAACCCATTCGTAAACTGGGAAGAAATGCTGCTGCAAGCGCAACGAAATGGCTAAATATACATAGATATAATGATGTAGATAAATGCTTTACCGATATAAGAAGCAAAGGAATGAAAATAATCACAACCGCATTAGGTGAAAAATCAGTTTCATTATACGATTTAGATTTAACTGAGGGTGTTGCATTATGTTTCGGTAATGAACACGCAGGTGTATCACCAAAAGCCCTTGCCCTAGCTGATGGAAATTTCAATATACCACAAGCAGGTATGATACAGAGTTTGAATATATCTGTAGCATGTGCAGTGAGTCTATACGAAGCATATAGACAAAGAAAAGATGCTAAGTTCTATGACTCATTACAATATTCAGAATCTGAGTTCAATCAAGAACTAAAAAACTGGAAGAAGAAATAAGAAATAAATTTATATATGTATCACATTGAAATAATTACTTAAACTACCTTCCCATCCAAAAAGAGTTTGACATTCAGTAAATAATACTGGTTCGAGAGTAGCTTCTACTGCCAAATCAATTTTATTTACACTATGCGCATTATATAGATCATTAAGTCCTTTAATATCGTCTTCTGCTGCACTAATAATAACAACTGAGCAAACTGTTGCAGGAGGTATATTAGCAACACTCAGTAAACTATAACCTACAGCAACAATATCATTTGGAGGAGTACCACATACACTTTCAGCTCCCTCGACAACTAATGGAACTCCAGCACCACCTGAAAAGATAATTTGGACTTTACCTTTCGTATATATTTTCTTTAAATTAGCAGACATTTATTACCCCTTAAAATTTATTAAACAAACCCCAATCATTTAATTAGGATTGCATAACTTAATATAATTCAACAAGATTTAAAAATTATTATTTTATATTTCTATTTGCTTTTGGGGAAGAGAATTAAAGCTGAAGATAGTTAACTTACTATATCTTCTTGTAATTCTTCTTCTGAAGGGATTTCTTTGATGTTCTCACGAATGAAGAACATACCACCTAATAGAAGCTCCATAAGTTTAGAAGCAGCATGGGCTACCGTAGCAAATGCAAGACCAGTTTCCGAGTCAATACCGTATAACTGTACTAATGCCGTTGTAACTAAGTAGTGATATACACCAATCGCACCAGGTGTTGGAGCTATTGTCACCCCGATACCAGACACAATAACTAGCAACAATGCATCTTCGAGCCCTAAAGAATAAGAATTCTCGAATCCAAATGCGAAGAATAATAGATAAAGAGGTAGTGCATACAGAATCCAAATAAAAATAGATTCTACAGCTATTCGAGCATATTTCGTTGGTCGTTTGATGATTGCAAACCCTTGTCTAAATTTCTCGAAAAGGTCTGCAAGTTTAATGTATAGTTTTTCAGAGAATGGCTTTATCACCTTATCTAAGAATAACTTAATAGTAGGAGGGTATAGAGATAAGAACATAACAAAAAGAATTAACCCAGAAATAATCACCAACTTCATTGGGTCTGTGTCATTCGGAAATGCTTTTAGTACTTGATCACTATTCCAAGTTAAGACTACTGCTATCAATACTCCCAGAGTAATCAAATCTAGTATTCGCTCTACTAATATAGTAGCAAAGGTACTTGAATAAGATATTTTTTCACGTTTACTATATATATAGGGGCGAACTAACTCACCTCCACGCGGAGAAACATTGTTAAACAAATAGCCAACCATAGTGGCAGAAAATAGATTTAGAATAGAATTAGCTTTGTGGAATGGAGAAAGCAATAATTTCCATCGTATTGCTCTCATCAGATGAGAAAGTACTACAATGGGTAATGGTGCTATAACCCAAAAATAATCTATATCTAAAATTGCAGAATAAAGCTTACCAAAGTCTATACCATCTACTGTGAAGTAAATAGAAACAACTAATAAGATTAGTGAAATTCCGTATTTTAGTATAGTTTTTACTTTAGCCAATTATTTCCCTTCTTGTCCCCATAATTCTACTAAGTTAATCATTGTTTCGATAGTTTTCTCTAAGAAATCTAATGATAACCATTCTTTATTACTATGGAAGTTCTGTCCACCTGTATAAATATTCGGTGTAGGCAATCCCATTTCTGTTAATCGAGAGCCGTCTGTACCACCTCTGATTGGCTCCCACTCAGGGTTTGTACCAGCTTTCTCAGCCGCTTTGTAAAGTAAATCTAATCCTTTAGGGTTTTCCATAAGTACGTCGTACATATTTCTATAAGACTTAGTAACGACTAATTCGATTTTAGCTTTAGGGTAACTGGGCTGCACTTCAGATATTATTTTCTCTACTATCTCTTTTTGTTCTGTTAGTCCTTCTGTCATAAAATCACGGAATAATAAATGTAGAGTTGATTTTCCAACTCTTGCATCTACTTCATGGGGATGAATATATGGCTGGTAACCTTCTGTAGTTTCTGGAGCCATATCGCGTGGTAATTTCGCTATTATCTCACTAATTACTCTGATAGAGTTCACCATTCTGTCCTTAGCTTCCCCAGGATGTATCTCATTACCTGTAACAGTTACAAAAGCACTATCCGCACTAAACGTTTCTTTATTAATCTCACCGGGTAAACCGCCATCTATTGTATAAGCGTATTCACATCCGAATTTTTCGATATCAAATTTATCTGCACCTCGTCCGATTTCTTCGTCAGGAGTAAATCCTATTTTCACTGGACCATGTTTGGTAGTATCATCACTCGTTAGTATTTCTGCCATTTTCATTATAGCAGAAACACCTGATTTATCATCAGAGCTGAGTAATGTCGAACCGTCAGTAGTGATTATAGTATGACCGATACATTTTTTTAGATTTGGGTTGTCTTTCTCTAGTATATACTCATTCGAACTTCCTAACTGT
Source organism: Ignavibacteriota bacterium (assembly GCA_024636855.1). Classification (GTDB taxonomy): domain Bacteria; phylum Bacteroidota; class Ignavibacteria; order Kapaibacteriales; family UBA2268; genus PGYR01. The sequence goes on from JAGXGG010000073.1 coordinate 58,811, forward strand.
ATATCACCACCTTGATAATTCTCAACTATTTGTGGATTAACACCGGTAGCATTAAAGTCAGGCGAGGTATCCATGTGGCAAACAAAACCAACAGCTGGTAACTGAGAGCCACCTTCTATATTACTTGGGATTGTAGCATATACATAACATTCGTCAGTTAGCTCTACATCCTTTATCCCCATTTCTTTCAACTCTTTTACTAACAAATGAGCAAGGTCAAATTGCTTTTTAGTTGAAGGTATTGTTGGACTTTTGGGGTCGGATTGAGTATCTATTTTCGCGTATCTTATGAATTTATCGAGTACATTTTCAGACATAACTTTTTCATTTTTTTGAATTTTAGAATTAGCAAAATAAGAATTTCACAACTAAAATTTTAACTATGAACAAATAAAACCGTATATTTATAAGTTATAGTCCAAATAAAAAAGAGAAAACGATGAAGAAAATATTACTTTTACTGATAGCAACGAGTATGCTATCATTTGCACAAGAAAGGAAAGAGGTGGCAGTAACGATTTACAATTCTAATCTGGGTGTTGTAAAAGAAACCAGAGAAATAGAATTAAAATCAGGTATAACAGAAGTGCTAATCAGAGATGTCCCTACCGAAATAAACCCATCTAGTGTGAAGATAAACCTAGACGGTACCGTTATAGAGCAGAATTACCGTTATGATTTGGCTAATAGCTATTCTCTAATGCAACATTTCGTTGATAAGAAAATAACACTTGTAGGTGAGAAGACTTTTGAAGGTACATTGATTTCTGCTTCTTCGAACTCAGTAGTAATAAAAGATCAGAATGGTGGATTAGTAATACTCCCAAGTCTAGAAGGATATAATATATCGCTTGACTATATGCCTGAAAATCTATTGACTAAGCCAACACTAGTTTGGAAAGTGAAGTCAAATGGCGGTGGTAAAAAAGACGCAGGTCTAATTTATCAAACTGGTGGTATGAGTTGGAAAGCTGAGTACGTAGCAACTCTCAATAAAGACGATAATAGATTGGACCTAAATGCTTGGGTGAACATTACTAATAACTCGGGTGGCTCTTTCAAGGATGCAAAAGTTAAGCTAATTGCAGGGGATATTAATAGAGCGAGTGGGATTGGATATATGGAGACTCGTGATTATGATATGGCTTATTCTAAATCTATGTCTGCTGAAGGCGACTTAGTCTCAGAAAAATCTTTCTTTGAATATCACATTTATGAATTAGAGAACAAGTCAGACTTACTTCAAAATGAAGAAAAGCAGATAGGACTTTTCAATGCATCGGATATCACAGTTGTCAAAAAATTCATCTATAATTCAAACGGCTCAAACATAGAAAACAGAAAGCCATCGGTAAGTGTGGAGTTCAAAAATGCAAAAGAAAATAACCTAGGAATGCCCCTACCGAAAGGTATAGTCAGAATATACAAAAATGATGGTGACGCTGTTGAGCTTATTGGCGAAGATAATTTAGACCACACTCCAAAAAATGAAGATGTGGAGCTAAAAATCGGTGATGCTTTTGATATCACAATTGATGAAAAAGTCATATCTTCGACAAAGATTGCTGACAAAGTTCAAGAAATAGAATATGAAGTAACTATCCACAATAGCAAGGAAGAAGCAGTTACAGTGGAAGTGAAACGGAATCTTTGGGGCAATTGGACAGTGATAGAGAAAAATGTAGATTACGAAAAAGAAAATGCCAATAAAATCACATTCAAAGTGGATGTACCCAAAGAAAAAAAGAAAACTCTTACTTATAAAGTTAGATATGTTCAATAGTATGGGAATAGAACATTAGACATTTTATTTACATATTATTGTTTTTATTTCAATTATCTTTGATATCTCAAGATATAAGTAAGACTAGTCTTACAATCTATAATGATGACTTAGGTGTTGTTAATGAAATCCGTCCACTTAATTTAAAGTTTGGGATAAATGAAGTATTCATTGATAATGTACCTTCTCATATCATTCCATCAAGTGTTAGAATAAATCTTAATGCTTCTGTTATAGAACAAAATTATCGTTATGATTTGGCCAATAGTTATTCGTTAATGCAGCACTTCATTGATAAAAAAATAACACTTGTTGGAGAAAAGACATTCATAGGAACTCTGATCTCAGCTACTTCTAATTCAGTTGTAATCAAACCAGAGAATGGTGGATTAGTAATTATACCAAATTTAGATGGGTATAATATATCGCTTGATTATATGCCTGAGAACCTAATAACTAAGCCTACACTTGTTTGGAAAGTTAAATCAAGTATTGAAGGTGAAAGTGAAGCTAAGATTACTTATCAAACTAGTGGAATGAGCTGGAAAGCAGAATATGTAGCAACTCTAAATGAAGATGATAGTAGATTAGACCTAAATGCTTGGGTGAATATTACTAATAACTCAGGTGGCTCTTTTAAAAATGCCAAGGTAAAATTGATTGCTGGGGATATAAGTAGAGCCGAAGGTTATATGACACCTGAAGAAAACGCACGGTATAGAGAAATAGTTTTAAGTTCATACTCGCCACCGCCAATTGAATCTGTAATAGAAAAATCATTCTTCGAATATCACATGTATGAATTGGCTAACAAGTCTGACCTACTTCAAAATGAAGATAAGCAAATAGGATTATTCAACGCGTCTGAGATAAAAGTTCAGAAGAAATTTATCTATAATACAAATGGTTCTAATTTAGAAAATAGAAAACCGTCAGTTAGCGTTGAGTTTAAAAATGCAAAGGATAATAACCTAGGAATCCCCCTACCCAAAGGTATAGTTAGAATATATAAAAATGATGGCGAAGCAGTTGAGCTAATAGGTGAAGATAATATAGACCATACTCCGAAAAATGAAGAAGTAGAATTGAAAATAGGAGATGCCTTCGATATAACAATAGATGAGAAAGTCGTTTCGTCGAAAAAGATTGCAGACAAAGTAACAGAAATAGAATACGAAGTAACTATCCACAATAGCAAAGAAGATCCAGTAACTGTAGAAGTGAACAGAAACCTATGGGGGAATTGGACAGTGCTAGAGAAAAATGTAGATTACGAAAAAGGAAATGCCAATAAAATTACTTTCAAAGTGGATGTACCTAAAGAAAAAAAGAAAACTCTAACCTATAAAGTTAGATTTGTTTATTAAATTGTAACCATTATTGGTATTAAGGTCTATTAAATAGTATAAAATAAATAAGGAATATAAATATGAAGAAATTAAATTTAACTTTGATTGCTTTAGTAAGCTTCTCAGTCATATTATCATCTTGTAATGATAATAAAGCAACGAATCCAGATGATAATAATCCAACAGTTAGTGGGAATTATTTCGCAACTACACAAGGATCATATTGGGTATACGAGAATGAGACTGAAGATGAAACACAAAGCACAGTAATTACAAAAGATTCAGTTTCTTTAGAATCAGTTGAACAAAAAGATGGTAAAGAAGCATACAACTGCAAAACTTACACAGATAGTGACAATAATGGCTCTTATGAAACTAATAGTGGCACTGAGACATTCTATGCAACTGCAGAAGGCAAATTGTACATTCATAAAGATGCTTTCTTACCAGATGGATTTGGAAATGGCTCGCCAATTGATTTGAGTGGTCAAATTGAATTCAAAGATGATTGGGTAAAAATAGCTGATGATAGTGATGATGATTGGGATATAGTAGAATCTAAAATTAGTCTTACATTGCCGGGTCTTGGTTTTGATGTAGAGGGTGATTTGGATTCTGAAGGAGAAAATACTAAAAAAACAAAAGAAGTCACAGTCAATGGTCAAAAATTAATGACTTATGGTTATAAGGTGGATATTAATTTTACAGGAAATATCTCAATTCCTATGTCGCCTTTGCCTGTGCCAATCGGCTTCACTTCTTCTACTACCTACTGGGTTGCTAAAGGTATAGGACCCGTACTAATAGAAACATCACCTGTTGAAATAGATGGAATTGCTGGTGGATTTATTCCCTCACAACCAGGTAGTACTTCAACTTTAAAAACTTATTTCATAGCGAAATAAATTGCATTCAAATTCGAGTATAAATATTATTACAATTAAAAAATATAGATAGGATATAAAAAATGAAAAAACAACTATTAACACTGACAGCATTATTGGGATTATCACTTATGCTTTTCAGCTGTAGCGATGATACTACAACTTCTCCAGACCCATCTGAAGATGTTTCTTATGTGAACTCAAATATTACTTCATATACATATAATGAATATGATTTGGATTCAGATAATAATGAAGTTGCCGAGACAACACATCAAGACTCTCTAAACTATGAACAACAAACGAGCAA
>JAGXGG010000074.1 GCA_024636855.1 Ignavibacteriota bacterium
GTAGTAAGTCAACATGGGGCTAGATTAAAATCTAGTCACACAAAGTTATATTCAAAAATTTATTCTAAAAAATAATTTAACTCAATAATAGCATGAAAAGAATCATTTTAATTTTAATATTTCTATTTCCAACACTTACTTTTAGTCAAGGAATGACATTTGACCAATTTGCTAATAAAATTCAAAAATATTTTGACAATAAATTAATAGCTGATCTGGAAAGTGCTTTACCTCAAGAAGGAGGTTATCAAATTTGGGGATGGGATGTAGGTGATTTTACCGGTGATGGTTATTATGATGTCGCATTCTCAGTTCGTTACAAAAGTGATAAGGGAAAAATCATCAGAGCATTCATGTTTGCTGATATAGAAGGTTATTTAAAAGAAGTTGCAAGTTTCAAATATGAGTTTTTTGAAATTCCTTTAGAAATTGGTGTAGTAGTCTGAGATAATATCTGTTATATAACTCAAAAGCATAAACAATTCAATTGGACCATTTGGGGATATTCTTTTCAAAATGGTAATCTAATAAAAGTAGATGAGTTTAATACAGAGAAAGATGGGAAGTTCACAAAGGAAAGCTATAGAAATTATGTCACATTGAGAAATAATGAGAAGTATATGAAGACTTCTTCTGGTGATATTGACTATAAAATTGATTTTGTTACTCTCCCCTCTTATCCTCGTGGGGAAATTATTTATGATGGTTACTCTAATAAAATATATAATAATGAAGTAAAATATGTGAGTAAAGGTGCATTTGATTGGAAAGGGGCTCAAGATGCTTCTTTTAAAATTAGTTCATCTTATGATAGTGAATTTATATATTTTTCTATAGATATAGTCGATGATAAGGTAGTAAGTCCTGATTGCGATGAATGTGTTGGCGATTATGTAGATATATGGATTGATAGTAAGCCTTTAGAAACGGATAAAGTCTATTATTTCTTGAATAGAAAAATAGAATTATCAGAAGATAAATTAGATGGCTTTTTCAATATAGCAATATACCCGGGTGATTTTTTTGAGAAAATGACTTATGTACAGTTAAGAACTTCGGACAAAGATAAAGCTGAAGTCAAAGAAGCTAGCCAAACTATAAACGCATCTTCCACTCTTACAGATAACGGTTATAATATCAGAGTTAAACTACCAATTTCTCTATTAGGTTTAACTACAATTGATGAGAAGAAGTATTACGAAGTGCCTTGTACATTTATAGTTCATGACTTCGACAATTCATATAGACCAGAAGAAGAATCACAAATAGCAACAACTAATGCTGATGCAAGTGAGGCGCCATCTTACGGTACTTTGATGATTGTTCCTCCTGATAAATGGTATGGATCTGTTAAAAATATATATACAGATAAAATATTGAATTATCTTAATAAATATGGTTTATAGACTATAGTATATGTTTATAAATTATTTACCTATTTATTTTGAACTTGAAATAAAAGTCGCTAATTTTGAAGCTATATTAAATGCACATATAAGTTCTTATTATGAATAAAGATAAGCAGAATAGAGCCAATATAATCAAAGAACTGGCACCTTACATGACTTTAGGTCTTGATTTCGCTATAACTATTGGTTTATTTGCTTTATTAGGTTATTGGTTAGATGGTAAGTATAATACCACGCCAATGTGGATATTAATCCTTTCTTTATTCGGAATAGTAGTCGCATTTTATAAGTTCTTTAAAGTAGTTTTAAGGAAGAAAAAGGAAACTCAAATAAAATAGATGTTAATCTCTATCATAATAGGAATTGCACTGAGTTTATTTGGATTTCTATTTTCAATGTTTTCAACGAAACTTAGTCTAAGAAAAGATGAATGGTCTGATTTTAGTATTTTCTTTTGGTCATCAGTAATGATCAAATTTGTAATACTTTTTTTAGCGCTTTTGATTTTTTTATTTGTAATAGAAATGGAAAAAGTTCCTCTATTACTTAGTTTTATGATTTCATATTTATTTTTTTCGATTATTGAGGTTATTTATCTCAACAAAACAAAATAATTTTAGTAAATTTGCAACTGAAAATAACAACAAGGCAGAATAAATGTCAGCAACAGAGAATACAGAAAGCTTAGAAAATGAATTAAACTCCGAAGTTGAAACAACAACTCACGAAACTGAAGGAACTGCTCCGAAGGAAGTAAGCCCTGTTACTCAAATTCTGAATGATCTTGGTGATCATGAAGAGTTTAGTTTTGGTCCTTTGCATGCAGATATACTTCCCGTAATACTTTATGATGAAGGGCAATTCCATTTTTATAGTAATCGTTCTAGTATGGAAGCATCTGGTGAATACGTTACTGAGCATCATCACATAGTAAATTCTTCTAGTCATGAGGCTCCTGATATGAATTTATCAATTACTAATATGGTCGCTTTCCAATGGATGGCAATGATATTATTAGTAATTCTATTTTTCACTGCATCTAAGAAAGCAAAGAAATCTGGTGATAAAGCGCCTAGTGGTGTTCATAATTTCTTAGAGTCGATAGTTGTATTCATAAGAGATGATGTAGTTGAACCTAACATAGCAGGTAAAGCTAGTGTTAGATTATTACCTTATTTCATAGTTCTGTTTATGTTTATTCTGGTTCTTAATTTAATTGGGCTTTTACCCGGTGGACATACTGCAACAGGAACTATAGGTGTAACGGCTGCATTAGCAATAACGGCATTTTTTGTCATAAACTATACTGCAATCAAAGAATCTGGTATAAAAGCTTGGTTTCATCATCTATTAGGTGGGGCACCGATTTTGTTAGCTCCCTTGATGATACCTATTGAAATTGCTTCTATGTTTATAAAGCCATTTGCATTAACAATAAGACTATTTGCAAATATGGTAGCTGGTCATACAGTACTGTTTTCTTTGATGGGACTATTATTTTTATTTCAAGAAATCTTTTTAGCAGTACCAATTATTGGATTTGCTACATTTATTAATTTATTAGAACTACTTGTAGCTTTTTTACAAGCGTATATTTTCACAATGCTAACTGCTATTTTCGTAGGTTTAGCAATTGGTGAGCATAGTAATGAACATGCTCATTAATATTATTAATTAGATAAAATTATTATTTTTCATTCAAAATTATATTAGAGGTCATTAAATGGAAGGATTAGGAATAGGATTTTTAGGCGCAGGAATCGGTGCTGGACTTTCAGTAATTGGTGCTGGAATGGGTATTGGTCGTTTAGCAGCATCTGCATTAGAAGCAGCTGGTCGTCAACCTGAAGCAGCAGGCGATCTAAGAACAACTATGATCATTGCAGCGGCTCTTATTGAGGGTGTTGCATTCTTCGCTTTGGTTATCTGTTTGTTGATAGCCCTAAAATAATATATTTTAGGAACTCCCTTTTTAGGGAGTTCCTAATTTTTAAGAAAAAATAAATATAAAATAGGTTGTTAGATGCAAGATATAATGAATGTAAATCCAGGTCTCATAATCTGGTCAATAATAAATTTCTGTATATTGCTTTTTATTCTTTCTAAGTTTGCTCTTCCTGCTATGAAAAAATCTCTTCAGAGCAGAGAAGAAGGAATCAAGAATGCAATAGATGAAGCAAATGCTTTGAATGAAAAAGCACAAATATTATTGATTGAAAGTCAAGGCAAATTAGATAATGCTCAAAAAGAAGTTTCTCAAATATTAACGACAGCTAAAAACTTAGCAGAACAAAATATTCAGAAAGCAAACGAAGAAGCTGAGAAAAATAAAAATCAGAAAATAGAAGAAGCGAAAAGAGAAATAGAAAGAAGCAAAAATGACGCTATAAGTGAGCTTAGAAATGAAGTCGCTGATTTAGTAGTTACAGCTACAGAAAAAATATTGGAAGTAAAGCTTGATAAAGAGAGCCATTTGAAATTGGCTAAAGATCAAATAGAGAAATTACCTAAAAACTAATAAAGTAAACTATTATGCATGAGAAAAAAGTATCTTCCAGATATGCAAAAGCAATTTATGGATTAGCAAAAGAAAGTAATCTACAGGATACTGTTCTTTCTGACTTTACTTTGATATTGAAAACTATAGCTGATTCTAAAGAATTAAGCAATCTAGTAGAAAGTCCTATTATTTCTAGTTTAAAAAAATATGATGTTTTCAAGGAAGTTTTTGAAGATAGTATATCTGATATAACTTATAGATTTATAAAGTTATTAACAGAAAAGTCTAGAGAAAATTTATTAGATGATATAGCAATCGAATTTGAGATAATATACAATGAAGCAAATAATAGACTACCTGTTATTATTTATTCAGCAGTAGAATTAGACGAAGATGCAAAATCACAAATACTATCAAAACTAACTGAGTGGACAAAAAAGATAATTCTTTCAGAGTATAAAGTAGATCCATCACTTAAAGGTGGTTTGAAAATCAAGATAAGTGATTGGGTGTTTGATGCAAGTGTTCAAAACCAACTAGATAAGCTAAGAATAGCACTAGCTGGATAGTAAAGAAATTCAAAAATTAAATTTTAAGGTTAATTAAATGGCAAACGTAAAACCAGAAGAAATATCAGCGATATTACGCCGCCAATTATCAGGGTTCGAGAACGAAGCGGATCTATACGAAACAGGAACAGTGTTACAAGTTGGTGACGGTGTTGCTCGTGTATATGGTCTAAATCATGTTATGGCTTCGGAGCTAGTAGAGTTTCCGAATGGTGTAATGGGTATGGTTTTGAACTTAGAAGAAGATAATGTTGGTGTTGTACTATTCGGTGATGATAGATTAGTTAAAGAAGGCGATACTGTAAAGAGAACTAAGCAAATTGCTTCTGTTCCTGTTGGTAATGAATTACTTGGTAGAGTAGTAAACCCATTAGGTGTTGCTATTGACGGGAAAGGAGATATCAAAACAGATCAGAATTTCCCAATTGAAAGAAAAGCACCTGGTGTTATGAAAAGACAGCCTGTAACTGAGCCACTTCAAACTGGTATTAAAGCTATTGATGCTTTGATTCCTATTGGTAGAGGGCAAAGAGAGCTTATAATTGGTGATAGACAAACTGGTAAAACAGCTGTTGCTATTGATACCATAATAAATCAGAAATTCACTCATACTGAAGAAGCAAAAGAATTAGGTATTGACCCTGTATTCTGTATTTATGTTGCTATCGGTCAAAAAGGATCAACTGTTGCAAACGTTGTAGCTATATTAGAGAAAAATGGTGCTATGGAATACACTATTATCGTTGCTGCTAATGCTTCTGATCCAGCTCCCCTACAATTTATTGCTCCTTATTGTGGTGCATCAATGGGTGAGTTTTTCAGAGATAATGGTAAACATGCTTTAATTATATATGATGATTTGTCAAAACAAGCAGCTGCTTATAGACAAGTATCATTACTACTTAGAAGACCTCCGGGACGTGAGGCTTATCCAGGTGACGTATTCTATCTTCACTCGAGATTATTAGAAAGAGCTGCAAAGCTATCTGACGCTGAAGGTGGTGGTTCTTTAACGGCACTTCCAGTTATTGAAACACAAGCAGGTGACGTTTCTGCATACATCCCGACTAACGTAATTTCTATTACAGATGGTCAGATTTACTTAGAACCGAACTTATTCAACGCTGGTGTAAGACCTGCATTGAACATTGGTATCTCAGTATCTCGTGTAGGTGGTGCTGCTCAAATTAAAGCTATGAAAAAAGTATCAGGTCCATTAAAACTTGAATTAGCTCAATTTAGAGCACTAGAAGCATTTGCTAAATTCGGTTCAGATTTGGATAAATCTACTCAACAACAGTTGAGAAGAGGTGCTGTACTAACTGAGATAATGAAACAAGGTCAATACAAACCATTGCCAATTGACAAACAAATAGCATTGATATATTCTGCTACATCAGGTATGTTAGATGATATTCCTTTAGAGTACTTGAAAAGATATGAAAATGAGTTCTTAGAATTATTAGAAACTCAACATTCAGACTTCTTATTCAAAATAAGAAAAGAAAAAGCTCTAACTGATGATATTAAAGTTGAGTTAGATGGTTTAATTGCGAAGTTTATAGAAACATTCAAGAGAACAATAAACTAAGAATGATAGTTATTACCGGTGGTGCAGGATTCATTGGATCCTGCCTACTTAAATACTTGAACGACCGTGGTAGAGAAGATATCCTTATTGTTGACAATTTGGATACTTCTGATAAATGGAAGAACTTAGTAGGTAAAAACTTCATTGATTATATACCGAAGTTTGAATTTATAAATTTCATTAACGAAATTGAAGAATCAAATTTAATAGAAGCTATATTTCATTTAGGTGCTTGCAGTTCAACTACTGAAAAAGACATGGATTATCTTTATGACAATAATTATAATTTCAGTAAGGATCTAGCAAGTTTTGCAATAGATAATGATGTAAAGTTTATATATGCTAGTAGTGCTGCGACTTATGGTATGGGTGAAAACGGTTTTGATGATAACGAATTCAATAACCTCTCCCCTCTTAATGGATACGGTTTTTCAAAATATCTATTTGATAGATGGCTTGTTAAAATGGGATTAGATTCAGTATTTACTGGATTTAAATTTTTCAACGTATTCGGACCAAATGAGTATCATAAAGAAAGTATGACTAGTATGGTTTATAAGTCATATGAGCAGATTGGAAGTTCAGGTAAAGTTAGATTATTCGAATCAAATGATAAGAATATCAAAGATGGTGATCAGAAACGTGATTTCATTTATGTAAAAGATATATGTGAAGTTATGTTGGAAGCATTCGATAATGAGTTACCTGGTATTTATAATTTAGGTACCGGTGAAGCAAATAGCTGGAATATACTTGTAACAAGTGTATTTAAAGCAATGGAAAAAGATACTCATATAGAGTATATTGAAATGCCAACTCAATTGTCAAAACAATACCAAAATTTTACTCAAGCAAATATGACAAAGTTCAGGGAAGCTGGATTCGAAACTCCATTTACTTCCTTAGAAGATTCAGTAAAAGACTACGTTCAGAATTATTTAAAAAAGAAAAATAAATATTTATAATTTGAAATTACTATGGCAAATTTAAGAGAGTTAAAAAGAAGAATCGGTGGTGTTAAAAATACTGCTAAGATAACTCAAGCAATGAAAATGGTTTCTGCTGCTAAATTAAAAAGAGGACAGAGAGCTATTGAATCTGCTAGACCTTATGTTCTTAAAATGCAAGAGATACTAGGTAATGTAATTGCAGGTATTGGTGATGATTATCACAACCCGTTATTGACGGATAGAGAAGTAAAGAATATTACTTTAGTTATTGTAGGTTCTGACAAAGGACTTTGTGGTAGTTTCAATGCAAATATCTTCAAAATGGTGAATACGTTTATAAAAGAAGATATAAATATTAATTTTCCTACAGCAAACATACAGTTGATATCAGTAGGTAATAAAACAGTATCTAAATTTAGTAAAACAACTCTTGATGTAACTGATAATTTTAAAGATGTATTTGGAACATTAGAATTTTCTAGTGCACAAAGAATCATCAAAACTTTTGAAAATAAGTTTGTTAATGGTGAAGTTGACAAAGTATATGTAATCTACAATGAATTTATCAATGTCATAAGACAAGAAGTTAGAGTAGAACAATTACTTCCTATAAATCCTAAAAAGACTTTAGTAAAAGAAAATTCAAGTAAAAATAATAATAGAGTTTCTTATATATTTGAACCAAATGAGAAAGAAATAATGGATGAACTTCTTCCTAAATTATTGAATATATCTCTTTGGAGAACTTTGCTAGAATCTAATGCAGCTGAGAATGCATCAAGAATGATGGCAATGGATAATGCAACTACTAACGCAAATGATTTAGTAAGTGAACTTAACTTGAAATATAATAAAGAACGACAAGCTGCTATTACTACAGAGATGTTAGAAATAGTAGGTGGAGCTGAAGCTCTTAATAAGTAGTAATTCTTATTATATATATGATATTCTAAAAAAAGTAGTCCTATTGGGCTACTTTTTTTTTATTTTAAGTTAAACTATTTGTCAGAAATCAAATTATAATTATGAAATATTTAATCATTTGTATTATAATATTCACAGCTAAATTATATCCCGTTGAATTCAGTGAACGTCAAAATAAAGGTATAATTGAATACACAAAACTTGACGAAAACTCTGGAATGGTAATAGGAATGAAAAACCCAGATATTATATGGGCAATTAATGATGGTTCAGCAAATGAGATTTTTGGCTTTGACAAAAATGGTAGAAGTAAATCTATTCTTAATTTTAAAAAGAGTTTGCTACAAGACTACTCCGATGTAGAGGATATAGGTATTATTCTATTGAATAATATAGTTTACATAATTCTATCTGATATTGGTGACAATGATGCAAACAGAAATAGTTGTTTCTTATACTTTATCCCCGAGCCCGATAAAAATACACTTTCTAACGAAATTGATATAAAATCAAGTGAAATATTTACTTTAGAATTTCAATATGAAGATGGCCCACGCGATGCTGAATGCTTCTTTGTTGATCCAATTACCAATAAAATGTATATAATTACTAAAAGAGAAAAAAATGCTCGCCTTTACATAATACCACTAGAATTTAATGGACAAAAACTAACAGCTGAGTATATTCTTGTATTTCCATTTGGAAATAACTCTGATGAAGGATTTACAGGTGTTACTGCCGGTGATATTTCAAAAGAGGGTAAACGTATTTTAATCAAAGATTATAATAACGTCTGGTATTATGAGAGAGAAAACACTGAAGATTTATCTATAACATTCTCAAAAACACCAGAAAAGATAGATTCATATTTTTATTCACTTAATGATGAACCACAAGGAGAAGCTATTTGTTGGAATAATAACAATAGTGGATTTTTTACTGCCAGTGAAGAAAAAGTAATCACAGGATTTGATGCCTCACTATTCTATTTTGAAGAAGTAATAACATCTGTTAAAAAAAAAGTAATTGACCTAAATCTTTTAGATAATATATTATACAATAACACATCTGAAACATTAAACTTAGAGTTATATACCTATATTGGTAATAAGGTCTATACAACATCGTTAGAGCCATTTAATAGCTTTAATATTAATTTATTTTCAAATCAGGCACATTTTTTGTTGATTGATAATAATAAATCAATAATTAAGTTGAGATAGTTTGCTTAAAAATAGACATATTTCTGAAAGAGTTGCAGTATTATTTATGGTAATTGGGGTACTTGTTATCCTATTTTCTTTAGGTATTTCATTTGCAAATAGCGAGCATTACTTTAATGTAGAGCTATCATTAGGAGAGTTTGGTGAATTTATAGGTGGATTCGTTGGTTCACTCTGGTCTCTAGCTGGAATTTTACTGTTTTACAGTGCTTTAGTTTATCAGCGAGAAGAACTGGCTGAGCAAAAAGGTATTCTTGTTACGCAAACAGATGCTATGATATTTCAGAGTAAAGAGTTAGAAAGACAAAATGATACTCTTCAGAAACAAAAACAAGAAGAAACATTCTTCCATTTACTTAGATTTCATATTGATTTAGTAGAAACGTTGACATTCGAATCTAATGACATTGATATGCAAACAGGAAAAATGCAAAAACATCAAGTCAGAGGAAGAAATACTTTTGGTGAATTTTATAATGTATTTAAAAGATTTTATTCAAAATATTTAGAACATTTAAGTGATGCTGGTGTTGATGAAGATAGCTTAAAGGGTGTAATAGAGACTTCTTACACAAGTTTTTTTACTGAGTTTAGATATGAACTCGGTCACTATTTTAGAAATATAATTAATTTACTTTTATTCATAGATAGAGCTAATGAGGAAGATAAACACTTCTTTCTAAGTATTTTATTCTCACAAATTAGTGTTTATGAAATGTCACTTATATTCTTCCATGGATTAACTTCTGAAAATAAAGAATTGAAAGTATTTATAGAGAAATATGCGTTAATGCAAGATTTATATCAAGATGATTTGATTAAATTGAACATTAATCTATATAATGACAGTGCTTATAAAAATGAAAATTATGATTTTACTTACGATATTGATTAGTTGGAGCTAATATGACAATATTTGATAAATTTATGCAGAAAGACAATTTTATTTCTTTACCTGATATAGCATCTCGGCTATTAGAGATATTACAAGAAGATGATGTAGATGTTAATGAGATTGTTAGATTAGTTGAATCTGATCCCGTAATTTCTATGAAAGTTTTAAAGATGGCTAACTCCCCTATTTTCCAAGCAAGGACTCAAATCGTTGATCTAAATCAAGCAACACAAATATTGGGAACAAAGAGAGTCAGTGATATAGTTTTTAGCGTTTCTTTACACTCTAAGCTATTCATTGGAAGAAACCTTAATATATATCCATTATTAGAAAAGTACTTCTACAATTCGTTTTTAGTTGGTAATCTTTCAAAAGTATTTCTTGATTTCTATGATAGTCGTACAAGAAATGGCCTATTTGTATCTGGTTTACTCCATGATATAGGTCGTATGATAATGATTCAGATGGAACCACTAGATTATGTAAGAGTAATTGAATTGATGAATTTAGAACAGATATCTGAAATAGAAGCTGAGAATCATATATTCAAAGAGAATCATACAATTGTAGGAACAAATTTAGCAGAAGTTTGGTCTTTACCTGAAATGGTAAGAAGTGTAATAACTAATTATACAGAGCCAAGTAAAGCAACTAATTTCCAAACTCTTAGCTATGGTGTGAACGTAAGTAAGGAATATGTAGACAGAATATCTGCAAAAGACTTTGATAATCTAGAAAACATTTCTCTTTCTAATTTTAAGAACTACAATACGTTGGATAGTATGATTCACATAAGTGATAAAAAGAGATTGATAGACGAAAAGATGAAAGAGCTGATAGTTAATCTACCAGACTCTTACGTACTTTTTAAATAACTGCGTTTTAAGAGTTACTTTTTATAACTTCTTTAATACTGTCTTCGTCAGTCAGTCCTAAGTATTGCCATACCTCTTTACCATTTTTGTACATCTTAAGAGTAGGTAATCCTTCTATTCTTAACTGTTTAGCAATAATCGGATTTTGATCAACATCTATCTTAACTAATTCTATTTTATTGCTGTATTCTTTGGCCAATTTATCTAAAATAGGTGATAATTTTTTACATGGTCCACACCATTCAGCATTAAAATCAACTAGTACAAGTTTCTTATCATTAGAAATCAATTTTAAATATTTATCACCATCTAAACCCGTATTCCCATCCTCAGTAGAATTAATATTCTGACCAGAATCCTTTTCTTTTGAAGTATTGTCAAAATTTAGATCTAAACTACTTGCATTCCAAGCAGTTATACCTCCTTGTAAATCATAGATTTCAGAGAAACCCATCTCCACTAATTTAGAAGCTGCACTAGAACTTCTTCCTCCTGAGCGGCAATAAACAAATACAGGTTTACTTTTATCTAATTTTGATATTTCTTTTTCGAAATTAGAATCATATATATTTAGATTAGTTGAATTCTCTATATGACCAGAATTATATTCTTCCGGCGTCCGAACATCTACAAGTTGAGCATTTGGTATTTCTGAAAGTTTACTTTGGTAAGACTTAGCATCTAATTTTTCTGATATTACTTGTTCATTAATTGTTTCTGTTTTATCATTACTATTACATGAGACTAACATCAATGGTAATAGTGCTAATAGAAGCACTAATTTTTTATAATTATACATTTTCTTTCCAATTTTATATTTTCTTAATTTGATTATATTTTACTGTCGTCTATTGAACAATTTTGTTTTAAACAACCCATATTAAAATAAGAGAAAACGAAATAGCCAATTGAGATAAGAATCATAGGAATATTCTCATTAACAATTCCTGAAACCAAGAAGAATATTCCAATTGTATATGCAGCTATTTTAGTTATTTTTCGCATTATTTTAACTGTTGAAGCTCAACATTTTTCCAACTACCACCATTATAAACCTCTGTTACACCAGCACCTAATAAATATTCAGTTGCCATTCCACTTCTTGCTCCTGACGCACAACATAGTATAATAGGTTTAGGCATAGTTTTAAACTCTTCTATTAATTTTGGTACTTGATCAACAGGAATGTTTCGAGAATTATTTACATGCCCATCTTGATACTCACTTTCAGTTCTTACATCTATTATTTGAACTGTTTCATTTTTCAATAACTCAAATAAATCCATTATATACTGCTTTGTTTTAACAAAAAATTATTGACGTAAGATATTTCTTCCAATTGTTTATAAAAAAAGCAGTGATTAAACTTTAACCACTGCTTAGGAATAAATAATATCTTTTTTTAACCATTAACTATAAAATGTCTAGATATTACAAGTCTTTGAATTTCACTTGTACCTTCGTAAAGCTCTGTAATCTTAGCATCACGGTAATATCTCTCAACATTGAAATCTTCTGTATATCCATATCCACCATGAACCTGTATCGCCTTATTAGCACAGAACATAGCAGTTTCAGATGAATCTAATTTAGCCATAGCTGCATAAGTAGAGTATATTTCGCCTGCATCTTTCATCTTTGTAGCTCTCCAAGTTAATAACCAAGAAGCTTCATAGCGAACCCTCATATCTGCGATCATCCATTGAATAGCTTGGAAACTATTAATTGGTTTCCCGAATTGCTCTCTTTCTTTAGAATATTTTAGGGCATCTTCAAACGAAGCTCTGGCTATCCCCAATGCTTGTGCAGCAATCCCTAAACGACCACCATCAAGAGTGATCATTGCCATTTTAAAACCTTCATTTAGATTGCCAAGCATTGCTTCTTTTGGTAATTCTACATTATCTAATATGATTTCTGTAGTTGATGAAGAACGAATACCCAATTTCTTCTCAACTTTACCAATACTATATCCAGGAGTGTTTGCATCTACAATAAAGCCTGTAACACCACGAGTTTTACTCTCTGGGTCAGTTGATGCTAATAGAACAAATACATCAGCCTCTGCCCCATTTGTTGCAAATATTTTAGATCCATTAAGTATCCATTTATCACCAACTAGTTTAGCTGTTGTCTTAGTAGCACCAGCATCCGAACCAGCTCCTGATTCGGTTAATGAAAATGCTCCAATTTTTTTACCTGACAACATATCAGGAAGGTACTTTTGCTTTTGCTCTTCTGTTCCAAATCTATAAATTGGGTCACAAGCTAATGATGAATGCGCGGAAATAATAACACCAGTAGATGCACAGTATCGTGATATTTCTTCAATAGCAAGCATATATGAGACATAGTCCATACCTGAACCACCATATTCAACTGGGTATGCTATCCCCATTAGTCCCAATTCACCCGCTTTTTCTATAATCTCTTTTGGAAATCTATGATTTCTTTCATTTTCTGATGCTACTGGCTCTATTTCATTGACAGCAAAGTCATGTACCATTTGTTGTAGCATTTTTTGTTCATCTGTTAGAAGTAAATCAAACATTTTAAACCTACTTAGTCTTAATTAATAATATATTTATATTCTTTTTTGATTGTAGATTCCACTTTGAATAATGGTATTTCTACTAAAATTTGACCTTCAGAATAAGAAGCTATCTCATAAGGATTGTATAAGAAAGTAACATACTCAGAGTCAAAAGTAAAGTTGTCGTTCAGATGAAATTTGTTGTCTTTAAACCAATATCCTTCTTTATCAATATCAACTTGCTTTTTAGTTAATCCTCTTTCAGTAAGGAAATAATCATAAGCAATTTCAGTTAGTTTCATTATATCAAAAACATCCGATGCCTTTAATATTTTTTTCTTTTTTAAGTCAAAGACTGTATAATTTGTTGAATAAGCACCATGTGCACCACCTGTATATGATTCTTGATTCTCTTCGATTATAATCAAATCTTTAAATGTATGAAGAGAGTCAATTTCCATTTTTTTAAACATTTCTAAATGTTCTATATCTGTATCATAGTTATCCAAAGCCATTTGTTCGGTATGAAGTTGAATAAGAGTCAGGAGTTCTTCCTTATCTAGTACGGATAAATAACTATTTAATTTTTCAATATCTAAATACTTTGCAACAGATTCAAGTATATATTGATTAAGAATACCTACATTTTCACCTTCAAATATAGGCAATCTAAACTTATATTCAAATGAACTACTCTCATTAAAGGTCAATGTATCATTAAGTTCTAAATATTGAATTTTATAGGGAGTATCTAACTGATTTTCATTGCTATTGCGGATACAGGAAGTAAATAGAAGTAATAAAATAATTGAAAGATAATAACGGGATTGAATCATCGAATCTATTTTTTAATAATTAAAATTCTTATATTGTAAAATTACATAATGTTTTTTCAGTAAAAAAATAATTAACTCTAATATGCCTCTAAATCGTAATCTAACAGAAAATCAAATTTTAATACGCGATACAATTCGTAGTTTTGCAGAGACCAATATCAGAAAACAATCTAAGATTTTGGATGAGAAAGAAGAATTCTCTTATGAAATTACTTCACAAATGTCTGAACTCGGATTGCTAGGTGCGTTCATACCCTCAGAATATGGTGGTTCAGAATTAGACTACGTGTCGTATATAATAGCTGTAGAAGAGTTAGCAAGAGTAGATAGCTCACAAGCAGCCACGATTGCGGCTCATAACTCACTAGGTGCAGGGCCTCTATATTATTTTGGCAATGAAGAGCAAAAAAATAAGTATTTACCACAATTGACAGGCGGTAAGCTTTGGGGTTTTGGACTTACTGAACCTGAAGCTGGTTCTGATGCTGGAAATACACAAACTACTGCAGTTCAAGATGGAGATTACTGGATACTAAACGGTACAAAAATATTCATTACTAATTCTGCAACTGATATAACCGTCGGTTCTACAATATTAGCAATAACTGGTGAAAGAGCAGCTGGTGGTAAAGAACTATCTTGTTTTATAGTAGAGAATGACACTGAAGGATTTACCCAGCTAGTTATGAAAGATAAGATGATGTGGAGGGGATCAAATACTGGTGAGCTAGTATTAGAGAACGTTAGAGTCCACAAATCAGCTATGCTTGGCAAACAAGGTGAAGGATTCAAACAGATGCTTTCGACATTGGATAAAGGTAGATTATCAATAGCAGCTATGGGATTAGGTCTAGCCCAAGGTGCTTATGAACTAGCTCTAAAATACTCAAAGGAAAGAATTACATTTGGGAAACCAATATCGCAATATCAAGCTAATGCATTCAAATTAGCTGATATTGAAATGGGTCTTGAAATGGCTCGCAATTATCTATATGATGTTTGTAGAATGCTAGAAGAAGGTCAGAATATAACTAAAGAAGGAGCGATAGCAAAGCTTTATTGCTCTGAGTTATCTCACACTGCTGCTAATCATTGTGTTCAAATCCATGGAGGATATGGACTAATGAAGGAGTATGATGCAGAGAAATATTATCGTGATCAGAAGCTATTAGAAATTGGTGAAGGTACTAGTGAAATACAAAGACTTGTAATAGCTCGCACAATTGGTTGTTTTGATTGATAAATGTAACTAAATACTCAATCCAATCGTCTTTAAAAAATAAAAAAAGTAAAATCCTTATGAAAGTATTAGTATTAATTTTGTTATTCCCTATTTGTTTATTTTCTCAAAGTTCTAATAATTCTAAACCGCAAATTAATTCACTGAAGATATTTGAAATTGATTTAGACAATAAGTTATCTTTAACTGATACATCAGTTGTTTTCGATAGAACATTTAGTGATAAATATAAATATGATTTCCATCAAATAATGGAAGAGTTAATAGAAGTTGCATATCCTACTTTAGATATATATAACTATTTAATGATTTCTAAGTATCAAAATTTGGATTCAACTGAAGACGACGGTATTCGTACTTACAAATTTTCGAGTTGGTGTCATAGAGATACAGTGGATTGGGAAACAGGTGAAGATGGTAAGATAAAGTATGAGATAGAATATAGCAATTGTAAAATTGTTGATATTGTTAAATTAGACAAAAAGAACAGACTTGTTCATTATACATTCAGTAGTATGGGTAAATCTAGCTCTGAAGATTATAAGTTTGATGATAAAGATAGGTTAAAAGAGATATCATCGCCCAAGGGTCATTTTATGCTTTATTATGATGAATATGATAGAGTAGATAGAATTGTAGAAGATTATGAAAATATTGGAAATTTTATTCAAACAATGGGTGAATCTTTAAAAAGAGAAATAACTTACAAGTTTGTTTATAATTGATTATTTAACAATTGTTCTAAACATCACTTGACCTATTTCAGAATTTTGTATAAAATAACCTCTTAGTGAGTCAATTTCTTCAGCATAATCGTCGAAAAGTTCAGAGCCAATACCCTTAGCGAAAAGTGGAATTAATACATTAGTATGCTTATGAGAGTTCCACATCATCTTTGGTACATTTCCCTTACCATTTGAAATAATATTGCTCTGGTATCCATCTATTCCTGTTAAATATCCAGTTTCATGGTCTGCAGTAACTATAAGCAAAGTTTCATCCCAATTTGAGTTAGTTTCTATCCATTTTACAACACTTTCAACCGCTTTATTAAATGATATTTGCTCTTCAATCATTCGACCTGTGTGATTTGAATGGGCAGCCCAATCTACTGCTCCACCTTCTATCATCAAAAAGAACCCTTTAGGATTTTGATTTAACGAATTTAGAGCTGTTTTAGAAAGTAGTTTTAGAGAAGGTATTGATTTAATATATGGTATTTTATAAGGATCTGCTTTAACATCACCACCTCTTCCAGCTTGTAAAGTACTATGAACTAATGGTAAACCTAATAGCTTTTCCTCAGTGGGATTCATTAATAATTTTTCAAATTCACTTTGTTTTGTTATTAATTTTCTGCCATAATTACTACCAGAAATATAATTATTCCAGAACTTTTTACCCCCAACATATTGATAATCTGGAGTTGTTGTTTTATTTCCATCATCGTCATAATCTGGATGACCACAACCAAAAATAACATCTATGTTACTTTTTATCATTTCTCTTGCTATCTCTTCATAATTATCTCTATTTACATTATGTGATGCAAAAGATGCTGGAGTGGCATGTGCAAATGGTACAGTAGTAACTAGTCCTGCAGATTTTCCTAATTCTTTTGCTTTTACAGCAATTGATTTTAGTGGTTTAAAATATATATCCATACCAATAGACGAGTTATAAGTCTTTCGGCCTGATGCTATTGCTGTAGCGGCTGCACCTGAACCAGTTGGACTCCAATTTCTCCATACAGAATCAGAATAAGTAAGACCAGAATTATAGCCGTTTTGCCAGCTGAGACCCACTTCAGAATTGAACTTTCCAGACAAAGCGGGTGAAGTACAAACAGGAAATGAAACAGGGAATGATTCATAGATTTGTGAATTCAATTCCCCATTCGTGTAATAATCTGTTGCCTCTATATGATTGTATCCACAACCATCAGCAATCATAATAATTATATTCTTTGCTTTAGTTTCTTTCTTTTTGACATTAAGTGACAATTTCGGTTTATCTATTTCACAACCAAAAATTAAAATTGAGATTAGTAAAACTGAAATTGATTTAATCATTATCTACCACCACCAGACATAGGTATTTTCTTCTCTGTGAATCCAGTCGGAATTGCAAAATCTGCTTCAGTTGCAGTATAATCTTTAATGCTAACTAATTCACTAACTGAGTTATCTGTTGCATTGATTGTTCTTATAGGTATTCCTTTAAACTCATCATATACTGCAGAAAATGGATCTTTTTGTGCCATAGGGACTGCTTTCAACATATCATTCATAAATTGACTGAAAGACTTCATAACAGACATGTCTGATTCCTTTATACCAACTGATGTATATGGTGCTGCCCAGATATGGCTTTTTAATTCATCATCCGCGAACAAACTATACTTTGTAGTATTCCATTGATTTACTTTTTTCTTTTCGTTTGTATTTTTAATAGAATAATTTACACTCACACCACCAAATTGTGAGCTCATCATCTTTTCCATTTGTTTTCTTTGTGCATCGGGTAAATTAGCAAGTTGTTGTTTCATTTGATCCATCATTCCAGACATCTGCTTATTTAAGTTAGAAATCATTTCTTTATTCAAGACCATATATGACATATCATTATATATTAATATAATTATTTTCTCTTTTACAGAATTGTAAATAACAGTAGTTTTACCGTTACTATTATTATTCTCTATTTTAAGTATTTCAGGAGTAAATATAGCAGTATTTAACTCACTCTCATTATCATGATCAATTTTGTAATTCTTGAATTCAAGTTTAACATCTGCTAAAGTAATATTCAAAGCAATAATAATCATTGCTAATGTAGTAACTATATTTTTCATTTTGTACCTTTTAGTTTAATTTTACTTAATTCTATTCCACTAATTTATAAAAAATATGACTAAGACAGTACTAAATAAGTTTTTAAGCTATGAATTATTTTCGATATCTAATGTAGATATTCAGGTAAAAGACATTGCTGTTTTATTACTCTTTTTGTTAACACTTAAAATTTTATCAAAGTTGTTAAATCGAATTGTATTCAAGTATTCTAAAAGGGATAAAGGTTCAACTATTTCTGTCTATAAATTAATTAGTTATTTTTTATGGGTAATTGGAGTTTCTTTTTATCTAAATGTAATTGGATTCGATGTTACCTTCTTGGTGGCAAGTAGTGCAGCTCTATTAGTTGGTATAGGTATTGGTTTACAACAGACATTTAATGATCTTATCTCTGGTATAATACTTCTATTCGAAGGGTCTATCAAGATTGGTGATATCGTCGTCGTAGATGGGGAATTCAAAAAGATTAGAAATATAGGGCTTAGAACTTCTACAGCTGAAAGTTTTGATAATTCTATATTGATAATACCAAATTCAAAAATAGTGACTGAAAAAGTTATAAATTATGATAGTGGAGTGCATCCAGTTCGATTCAATGTTAAGATTGATATTGCATACGGCTCTGATACGAATAAAGTAAAAAATCTACTAATTGAAATAGCTAAAACAGAAGAGCTAGTTTTAGATATTCCAGAGCCATTTGTTATGTTCGATAATATTGGGGAAAGTGCATATAATTTTAGACTTTGCATTTTTGTACAGTACCCATTAGATGGATTTTTTGTTCAATCAAATATACGTTTCAAAATAATAGAAGAATTTAAAAAGCATAATATTTCTATTCCTTTCCCTCAGAGAGATATAAATTTAAATAAACAATCAATAAAAGAGTTTCTATCTGACGACAATTAGTTTCTTATAAATATTTATCGAAGGAGTCTTTATTTTTATCATATAAATTCCATTGGATATATTACTTATATTTCTATTGATACTATTATAACCCAGAGGCATTTCTTCATTTAATATATTCATAACTTCTCTTCCATTGAAATCTATTATATTTATCTCCGTTAACCCTTTTTCAATTAGATTCAATTCTATATTCAATTCATCAGAATAATTATTATTTAGTTTGACGGAAGCACTTAATTCAACTGAAAGATCAATTAATCTAACCCCTCCTTCGTAGCAAAGATCACTAACACAGAATATTCCAAGTTCTTGGTCAATTTCTATATCAGTCGTATTTCCATTCGCCGTCAAACTATCCATAGCTATCGAGGCACAAGAATCATTACCCCATAGGGCTTCCATTTCAATATTTAGTACTGAACCTTTTTCAAGATTTATAATTTCAAAAGGAATAATTCTTATTCCATTCAAAATTCTGCTTTTTAACTGAGTTGGTCTCATTAAAGAATGATTAAAGAAAAGCTGACCTGAAATAGAAGTGACACCTGCTTCACCGAGTTTATTCGAATTAGATAAAGTAATTGGATAATTGAATCTCTCCCCAATTTTTCTACTCTCTTTTTGTGGCAAACTCAAAACGGCAATTCCATTACTTGCGGATACCACATTGAATAATATACTATCTTTATTCAAACAAGAATCATTTACAAATAGGATGTTCTCACTTGAAACATCGTCAGGTCCATTATAATAGACAGTTACAACTGAGGATTCGCCTGGCAGTGCTAATGTTGGAACTACTGATAAAATATTAAATCCATTCAATGGCTGTATATTCCACCTAATAGGTATAGAACCTTGATTCATGATATTAAATGTTTTATTTCCAGGGTTTGTTATTCCATTAAATATAAATTGGACATCATTTTCAATAATTTCGAATCTAGAAATATCTTTCTTAACTTTTATTGGTATTGTTAATTTTCCATTTATTGATTTAGAATCATTTGATTCAAAAACTAATTCAGTACTATATATACCTACATTACTGGTATTAAAAGTTAGCGTTAATGTATCTGATTCAGATTCTTGTAGAATTATTATTTTTTTATCAACTGAAAATAAAATTGAATCATCTTTCTCAAATCGAATATTAGTTATATTCAACTCTTCTTCACCAATATTTGTAACTGGAATTTTTACAGACAAACTATCTTCACAAACTAAGTTATATTCAGTTTCAAAATTAGTGAATAAAGTCGGCTGCGTATTTTTTACATTAATATTGATTTCTATACTATCTGCACAATAAGGCTCAGGAGCAAATTTGAAATTAAAACTTTCCCCCTTATCACCACCGATAAATCTATAATTGACTATTGCCGTATCACCTTGTAGGGTTGGATCAGGATTTATAGATAGGACCTCTATTTTTCCATCATTTGATATATAAGAAGTATTCCATATTAGATTTGTTTTTCCATTATTAATTACACTAAAGCTCTCATTTATTACAACGTTATTATTTGCACCAACCAGATTATTATTACCAGCTACTATAAATGAAGTGTTTAACTTCCTAGCATTTAGATAAATTTTCTTAACATTGCTTTCTAATTCATTTGTAAATATTAAAATGGAATCTTTTATTAGACCATTATTAATAGGTTTGAACTCAACGTCAAATGAGAGAGAATCCCCCTTTTGAATTACTAAATTAAAATTAAAATTATCT
The DNA here is from genome assembly GCA_024636855.1 of Ignavibacteriota bacterium. Lineage (GTDB taxonomy): Bacteria > Bacteroidota > Ignavibacteria > Kapaibacteriales > UBA2268 > PGYR01. The sequence continues at coordinate 21,051 of JAGXGG010000074.1, forward strand.
AGAATACTAAAATTAGAACTATTGAGTTTAATGTCTGAAATTGTTATGCTACCTCTACCTTTGTTATAGATAGTTATAGTTTCTGTAGTAGTTTCATCACAGATTACATTCCCAAAATTAATAATATTAGTATATTCTAATTTGGGGTTAATACCTTCACCATAGAGATTAATATTTACAATTGATGGAACATTAGATTCATTTATATATTCAATTCTCAACCTAGCATTCTCTATTTCTGCTATGAGCGGTGAGAATTGGATAGGAACTTCATAATCCTCATTCGGGTTTATTTCAATATTTGCTATTTCATTTATTATATCTCCAGATGCATCTAGTAATTTAAAATATTGATCGGAAGGACCAACTAAATAAATTTTATTAATTATTAATTTTGAAGACCCATTGTTAAGTATAGATTTTTTCGTGATTGTTGAGTCCTTAGTAATAAGCACTTCACCAAAATTATAATTTTCAACTTGAATTAAAGGCTTCACTCCTTTTGCTAGAAGTTTACAAGTTTTCACCCCATATTGGGTATTGATATTAAGAATAGCTGAGAAACTTGCTTCCTTATTAGGTGTGAAACTAAATTGGAATTTCGGTTGTTTTGAACTATTTGCTGTATTAGGTAACGTCGGATTATTAGATACTGAGAACATGTCCTTATCAATACCAGATATATTCACAGAATCAATCAGAAATGGATATTCAAAATTATATTTCAGCAATTCAGTGATTGTTGAATCTTTTGTTTGACCAACTAACTCAACTCCTAAATCTATATCATTTACTTCAAAAACTGTCTTTCTAATTGAAAAAACACTATCAGATATATCTTCGTATTCCGGATAAGGTCTTACAGAATATACTGCCAACAAATTTTCACTAGGTAAGCCGTTAGTTCCCACCGCAAATCTAGTATAGTCAGGACTCCATTCTATTGTATTATCTATTAGACTATTAGATACAAAATTATATCTCTCTTGAAATTCTTTTTTACCACCATTTTCAACAATTTCCCATACAATCACATTAGAGCCATGATCAACAGTTACAAGTAGATTCTCAATTGCAGATGCTTCTATATCTGAAATCCGAGTTGGGGGTCTGAAAAGTCTAATTTCTTTTTTCTTTGTACTCAAATCCCATAGTTCTATAAATCGAATAGTACTAACTACTGAGGTCGTAAAAATATTTTTGTCATCAAAACTCCAATCTATATTCTTATATGAATACTTTTCTGAAGTATCAGTCATCACATATTTAGAAGTTACTTTCCAAGTAGTACTTTTTTCATACACATATATTGAATCAGTTAAACCATTTGAATCTACACAAAATGCAAGTTTACGAGAATCATTAGATATAGCAGATCCTGAAATTCTTCCATTAATGATTGGTCTTTTTATAACATTGAGTATTTCTCTAGTTTGTACATCCATAATCGCAATGCTATCTGAATTAGTAACTGTTATAATTGTCTCATCTCTACTTAGTTCTAATTCTCCTGAAAGACTATTGATAAAAGTAAATTTCTTATTCAATACATTGAAAATAAATAGTCCATTTTTATTTGTCACATATAAACGTGCTCCATCCGGGAAAAATTTGACATCTAAAAAGGATGAGGTATCTGTATCCATAAAGAATTCATTAATTTTTTCGCCAGTGATACTGTTAAAAAGTTTAATTGAATTCGTATCAGTTATTATAGCAAATACATTTCCTCTTTTATTCCAACTGATTTTATTCACGTCTTTTTTATCAATATTTGCATCATAAACTTTTCTTCCAGCACTATCACTTATTTTTTTTACTCTAACAAGACATTTATCACTTTCTACATTCGGTATGTTCCAGTCTGACATATTGTACATTTTACCTAAGTTCACTAAACTCCAACTTTTACCAGAGTCAAGAGAATAGTCTATCATTATATTACTTTTCTGAGGTGTTCCATTCCAAAAAATCTTTTCTCTACTATTTGATTTAAATACTTCTCCCCCATTTGGTCTTCTGATAACGATTGGAACACTTGAAGGCGGTGAATTCAAACAATTACTAACTGCATTGAATTTATTATTTAAACAAGAACTGGCATCTATTTCAAATTCACAAATTTTATATTTATTATCAGTGGGGTTATATGATATTAGTATCTCAACTATAGAATCCTTTTCCAATGAAAAAGGCGTTTTTTTATTTACAAAACTTGCAGTAAAATCAGAACAAACTGCAACACCACTGTTCTTATTAATTCCCTTAATATCAATTTTACCGTTTACAGCTTTTAATTTCATTAAATATGTTGATTGCTTCTCACATTCGAATGTAGCAAACCCATCATCTATAATATATTCAAACTCAGGGAACTTATCTCCAGGTGAATCATAAGAGACTTTCTTATTGAGTTTTGAGGGTATATATTGAATATCGGCAACCCTCCCTAACAAGCATCCTTCACTAAACCAAGAAATTTTACAAGGACTCGTACTTATTGCTATTTTTCGGATTATATTATATATTTCTAGTAACTTCTCTTGTGAATCAACATTTTCAAAGTATTGCCCTCCTGTAGCATCAGAAACTTCTTTCATTTCTTCTGGTAAAGAAATGTCAATTGAAATAGAGTATACAACGGCACCAAGTTCTTCTGCCTTTTTGACAATATCGGATGGATTAAAATCTGATAATCCTACACCATCTGTTAAAAATATAATTACAGGTTTGAAATCTGCCCTTCTAGCAACATCTAGTGCTCCTGCATAAGGATCGAGAAACGCATTTTTATAATTTGTACCATTTCTTATCTCAAGAGTAGCTATTGATTGAAGTAATAATGATTTATTAATTCTATAATCAGAGTATAACAAGGCTTCATCATCGAATGTAGTTATTGCTGTTTCCTCATTTAAGCTATCCATTTGTTCTATCCACTGACTAGCAGCAGACTTAACCCATTCTAGCCTTTGACCTTTCATTGATCCTGAAACATCAATCGTTAAAACAGTTGAAATCTTATTGAAAACGGGGGTAGAACTACATTCTATATCCTTTACTGTTCTTGTAATCATATTCTCTATAATCTGAAATTCTTCTGGAACAAATTGAGTTATTTGTTTATTCGCAGAGTCAGTCACATAGAATTTTGCATTTATAATTGGATATTCATCCGAATTCACATCGTAGACATGAAAATTTTGTCCAAGTAATAGATTACTTGTTAATAATAAGAGTAAGAATGTGTAAATAATTTTCATAGTTTTTCAGTTTTTGTAAAGTCATATACTTAAATAATAATAATATACTAAAAATGTTACATAATCTGTTATATTTATATTTTACAGACAATCAAATAGTGTTATTTTATGAAATACTTCATGCTCCTTTTACCAATATTTCTGTTCTCATGTAACGATTCCCCTAAACCTGTTAATACTAATCAAAATGTAGAGTTCAATAAATGGCTTGATTCTGTATGGTTAGCCAAAGTGAATAGATATCCAGCTTTGCAAACTGAATACGGATATAGAACAAACGATGATAAATGGGATAATATTTCAGATAGTATGAAATTAGCTGAGTTTAATATTCTCACAAATAATATTGATGTAATAACTAAAAGATTTGATGTTAATAATTTGTCAGGTCAATCTCTATTAAGTTATAAAATTTATCTTTACAATTTAGAGACTGAATTAGCAGGTGCAGAATACATATATCATGACTATCCTGTTAGTCAGATGGATGGATGGCATACTAAAATCCCTTCTACTCTTATCAATCAGCACAATATAGCTGATAATAAAGATGCTGAAAATTATATTAGTAGGGTGAATAAAGTTCCTGGAGTTATCTCCCAGCTTTTAGAAAATCTAAAAAGAAGAGAGAATAAAGGAATAGTAGTACCAGCTATAATTCTAGATTATGTAATTCAAAGTTCTGAAAATTTGATATTAGATTCAGAAAAGAGTATTGAAAATCACCCAATTTATAATGATTTCAAAACTAAGACAGCAAAAATCAATATTGATCTAGATAGTGATATTAGAAAAGCCATCACTGAAAACTTCTCTTTGGCTTACATGGATTTAATTTCATATTTAAAAAAACTAAAAAATAAATCAAATAATGATATAGGCGTATGGTCATTAAAAAATGGTTTAGATTATTACAATTATCAATTAAAATTGAACAATACAATTGATATAACCTCTGAAGAAATATACGAGTATGGGCTTTCTGAAGTTGATAGAATTCATATTGAAATGATAAAAATAAAAGAGAATGTCGGCTTCAAAGGTGATTTACAATCATTCTTCAAATTTATGAGAGAAGATAAACAATTCTATTTTCCAAATACAGCTGAAGGAAAACAAAAATATTTAGATAGTGCCAAATCTATTATCAGCACTATGAAAGGAGAATTGCCTAAATTATTCAACTTACTACCTAAAACAGAGCTTATCGTAAAAGCAGTTGAACCTTTCAGAGAACAGTCAGCTGGTACAGCATTCTATGAAACACCATCAATTGACGGTAAAAGACCTGGAATTTACTATGCTAACTTGTATAATATGGCTGATATGCCTATTTATCAAATGGAAGCATTAGCTTATCACGAAGGTATTCCTGGACACCACATGCAAATAGCGATTTCTCAAGAATTAGAAGGTATACCAAAATTTAGAACTATAGGTAACCTATATGTTAGTTATGTTGAAGGATGGGGACTATATTCTGAGTTACTACCAAAAGAAATTGGATATTATTCGAATCCTTATTCTGATTTTGGGCGTTTAGCGATGGAACTTTGGAGAGCTTGTAGATTAGTAGTAGATGTAGGAATCCACGCTAAGAAATGGGATAGACAGAAAGCAATTGATTATTATAATGATAACACACCTGCAACTAACTCAGAATCCATAGGAATGGTTGATAGACACATAGTAATGCCAGGACAAGCTACAGGTTATAAGTTAGGTATGCGACACATCTTAGATTTAAGAGAAAAAGCTAAGAATTCACTTAATGATAAATTTGACATAAAGACATTTCACGATTTAGTACTAAAAGATGGTCCTGTACCGCTTTTTGTACTCTCGGAAACTATAAATAATTGGATAAATAATAATAAATCAAATAATGATGAACAAGGAGAAATGAATGAAACAGATGTTCTTATTCTTACTAACCCTACTATGGGTAAGTAATTTAGTATCAGAAGAAGATAAGGAAAAATGGGATATTTCCAATCCACCTGGTAATAACAAGACAGTTGAATTTACTGTTACTGAAGGTACTTGGATGAATCTAGATGTTAGCCCAGATGGTAAAACCATTGTATTTGATATGTTAGGTGACATCTATACTATACCTGTAACAGGTGGTAGAGCAAAAGTACTTAGACAAGGCCTTGCTTGGGAAGTTCAACCCCGTTTCTCTCCTAATGGGAAGTATATTTCTTTTACTAGTGATTTTGATGGTGCTGATAATATCTGGATAGTGAATGTAGATGGTAGTAATCCCAAACAAATAACTAAAGAAGAATTTAGATTATTGAATAATGCTGACTGGACACCCGATAGCGAATTCCTAATTGCAAGAAAGCACTTTACTTCTACCAGGTCTGCTGGTGCCGGTGAGATGTGGATGTATCATATTTCTGGCGGAAGTGGTATTGAGCTTACAAAAAAGAAAAATGATCAACAAGATGTCAATGAACCAAATATTTCTGCAGATGGTAAATACATGTACTACTCTGAGGATATGTATCCTGGAGGTTCATTTCAATATAATAAGGACCCTAATAATCAGATTTATGCTATTAAACGTTATGAATTTGAGACTGGTGAAACTAAAATAATTGCAGGTGGTCCTGGTGGAGCATTCAGACCACAATCATCTCCAGATGGGAAGTATCTAGCATTCGTATCAAGAGTTAGAACTAAGACTATTCTTTTTATAAAGGATTTAGTCACTGGAGAAGAATGGCCTTTATATGATGGACTAATCAAAGACCAACAGGAAGCTTGGGCAATATTTGGGGTTTATCCTAACTTTGACTGGACACCTGATAGTAAAAATATAATAATATATGGTAATGGTAAGATTTGGAATGTAAATGTATCAGATAAGACATTTACTGAGATTCCTTTTGAAGTAAATGCTAAGCACAGATTACAAGAAACGGTTAGGTTTAAAAACAAGGTATTCATAGATGAAATTGATTCTAAAGTACTAAGAGGCGTTGTTACTTCTCCAAAAGGAGATAAAATAGCATATAATGCAGCTGGATATATATACATATATGATACAAATACAAAAAAGACTAATAGATTAACTCAAGAAAGTAACCTAGAATTTGAACCTTCATTTAGCGATGATGGTAATAAATTAGTATATGTTACCTGGACTGATGCAGATAAAGGTAAAATTAAATATTTTGATTTCATTTCCAACGGGCCAAGAACATTTGACTTACCTAAAGGAATATATAGAACACCAATTTTCTCAAAAGATGGGACTAAGTTATTATATTTGAAAGAAGGTGGAAATGAACATCAGGGCTACTCTTATTGCAATGAACCTGGTATCTATACTTTTGATTTAAGAAAACCATCTAAACCTGTATTTATAACAGAAGAAGGTGAATATCCACAGTTTAATACAGATGAAACAAGAATATATTATCAAACTGGTGGGTATTATTTTGGAGAATTAGATAAAGGCTATCACTCAGTCGATTTGTCTGGAAATGATAAAAAAACTCATTTTACATCAACCTATGCTAATAAATTTGTTCCGTCACCAGATGGTCAGTTTATAGCATTCAATGAACTACACAAAATTTATATTGCTAGATTTCCAAAAACAGGTCAACCAATTGTTTTATCTGCTGATATAAAATCAATCCCAGTCGTTAATGTCGCAGATGATGCTGGAATAAACATGCACTGGTCTAATGATAGCAAGAACTTACATTGGACACTTGGTGATCAGTACCATACAATAAGTTTAAAAGAATCTTTTGATTATTTAAATGACAACAAAATAGAAACCGAGAAACAGAAGTCTACTTCTTTTGATATAGGTCCAAAAATAAAGTCCGACAAACCAGCTGGAAA
>JAGXGG010000075.1 GCA_024636855.1 Ignavibacteriota bacterium
AGTCATTACAGGGTTGTCTTCATTATTCCTGAAATACACAGAGTAAGGATTCTTTCTATTATAAACGTTATATACTGAGAATACCCATTTTCCTGTCCACCAGTCACCAGGTTCATCTTCAGGATCATACGTCAATGATAAATCCAATCTATGGGTCAAAGGTATTCTGAAGTTATTTCTAGATCCTTGGGCATTATGTGGTATATAGTACCCTTGCCATTCGTATCTATTCGTTGGGAAAGTAGCTGGTGTACCTGATGCTAGTATGAAGTTTGCCGATAAACTCCAGGTGTCAGATAAATCATAGAATCCTACGATACTCAAATTATGAGTTCTATCGAATCGAGCAGGAAACCAATCACTATTGTTTATTCCATTAACTTGTCTTTCTGTTTTCGCTAGAGTATAGCTAATCCAGCCTGTTAGATCTCCACTATTCTTTTTCACATAGAATTCGGCACCGTATGCTCTACCGTCACCACTTAGGAAGTCAGCCTCCAAATACTCATTTAACAGAAGGTCTGCTCCATTTCTATACTCTATCTGATTTTTTAAATCTTTATAGTAAACCTCTACGGAAGTTTCCCATTCATTATCTTCGAAGTTCTTGAAATATCCTAAAGCTACTTGGTCTGCAATCTCTGGTTTGATATTGTTCGTAGTTGGTGTCCATACATCCAAAGGAGAAGAAGCAGCAGTATTAGATACTAAGTGAACATATTGAGCCATTCTGTTATAGCTTGCTTTTAATGAACTTTCTTTATCAAGTTGATACTTAACTGAGAATCTAGGTTCGAAATTAAAATAATCTGCCATATTAGCAAAATCATCAAACTTTTCTTCTCTAATCAGCGGTTTTGAAATCCCTAAAGTTGTATCTCCATAAGTATAAGCAGTCCCTGGACCTAAATATTGATAATAAGATGCACGAAGTCCATATTTGAATGATAAATCATCACTTGCATCTATTTCTTGTCCTATATATGCGGATAATTGTCCTGCAAACTGTTCATCTAAACTAATCGGTACAGAAATGCCGTCACTTACACCTACGGCATTACCTGGAACGAAGTCATAGTACAATGCCTCGATACCAAAATCAATATTATTATTAGGATTAAAGAAATACTCTAAATCATATTTAACAGATTGAGTTACAATATTTGCTTGCCATTTGAAAACATCCTGATCATCATCACCAAACTGTAATTTATAATCATAATTGCTGTAGTAGTATGTTAGGTTAGAAAATAGCTTATCACTGAATAAGTGATTCCATCTAGTAGTGAATGTTTGGCTACCCCAATCAAATCCGAATCCCGCTCCGAATACATCTCTACCGAAATATCCAGATGCGAAAACAGTATTATTCTCATCTACTTTCCAGTTCGTCTTTGCTGTCAAATCATAGAAATAGAATTTGCTGTCTTCCAATCCATCTGTTAGAAATGGTTTTGCTAGTACATCAATATAAGATCTACGAGCAGCTACAAGGAATGATAACTTGTCATCGATTATTGGACCTTCGATAGCCAAACGGCTAAATATAGCTCCAACTCCACCATCGATATTGAATTTTCTATTATTTCCTTCTTTCAGTCTTACATCTAGTATAGAAGATAGACGCCCACCATACTCGGCTGGAATACCACCTTTTACTAGTTTTACGTCCTTCACTGCATCGGGATTGAATACTGAAAAGAATCCAAATAGATGAGAAGAGTTATAAACTGGGGCTTCATCTAGAAGTACTAGGTTTTGATCTATGCCACCTCCTCGCACGTTGAATCCAGTCGAACCTTCACCTACGGAGCCAATACCTGGTAGTAGCTGAATAGATTTCACTACGTCCGTTTCACCTAATAAAGCTGGCATACGTGATAATGTTTGTGCACTAAGTTCTAGTGTGCTCATCTCTATCGAAGTAACATTGTTATTAGCTTTTTGTGCGGTTACTAGTACTTCATCAGAAAGAATATCCAAAGTAATTAACTCTATGTTCATCTTTGTATCTTTATTAAGGTCTATAGCTTTTTCTGATTTTTCGAACCCTATGTAAGATGCAGTGGTAGTATATTTACCTTCTGGTAGTGTGAGTGAATAAAAACCGTAAGCATTAGTTACTGCTCCTAGTTTTGTACCCTTGATGCTGATAGTAGCTCCTATCAGGGTCTCACCTGATGATTTATCTTTTATATAACCGCTTAGAGTATATTCTTCTTGAGAGAATAGACTAATAAATGGTATAAGTAAAGATAATAGTATTATTCGTTTCATCGATCTCTTTATTTGTTGATTATTTTTCTTCCCTTTGACGGTATGCTTTTGATTTTGGTTTACATGACAATCAATTTTAACCATTAAAATTTCTTATATAACGCATATACAACTCCCAATAATCTATTTAATTCATTTGGCACAAGTCTTGATAGCACTATTAGTATGAAAAATATAATACTATATATAATTGCTCTAGCATTTATAACGAGTTCTGCTACTTCGCAAACTCTTCGAATAGAAAGAACCGATGTTGACACTGCTAGATACGGACATGTAACAGCTAATTTCAAATTTGGAATAGATGTTTACATAGATGAAATAGATAATGTGAACAGCGCTTCGTTCCAATTACAATGGAACTTTGGTGATTATGTCCACTTTTCTGGATATAAAATCGGAGATTTTGGCGATAATGGTACAGTTTATATTACCAAACCGAAATTAATTCCTGGCACCGGCGATAAGTTTATGAACGTTGGTATTTTCTCAGGCACTACTGTCGGGGAGAATGATTTTGATAGCCCTAAAATTCTTCATTTAGAATTCGCTGTATCTAATGATATACCGAATAGAGAGTCACTCATATTTACATTCGTAAATTTTTATGCTACTGCTTTTATAGATAGCAGCCAAACAAATGTTGAGGTTTCAAGTGAGCAATTAGAGCTAAATATACATAGCTTTATCAACGTATGGCCTGGGGATAGTAATAATGACGGATTAGTAGATACTCGAGATTACAATCAGATTGGTCTTTACTTTGAAGGAAATTCTATTCAAAACGATGGAAGAACTTTCAAAAGAAAGAATTCAACTATTATGTGGACTGGTCAAAAAGTATTAGTTTGGGATAATGCCGATGCTACTTTCGCAGATTGCGATGGTGATGGTGTAATAACAGTAGCCGATGGTATGGTTGTATTTCACAACGATAGCAAAACTCATAACGAGGGTACTGGACTATCTGGAGAAAATACTACAACTGGTTTAGTTGAGTACATAGATGAATCTAAATATAAGAAAATACCTATTTTTAGCTCAGTTACTAGTGAATATAGAGCAATAACGGCAAAGGCAGAAATACCTAAAGAACTAAAAATCAAAGCTATAATTGCAGGTGATTTATTCGAAGGAACAGACGCTCATATTATCAAGAATATCAATAATAATAACTTAGAATTTACAATTGGTAGTTTTGATAGAAACTTTGAGATTAATAAATCTGGTATTATTGCTTATTTACTAGTAGAAGATGAAGTGGAATTAACTAAGCCAATACTAATAGAAGAAGCAACAATACTGAACAATGAAAACAGGTTAATGCCAGTTGGTATTACCACTGGTGTTGATGATGCAGATATTGATAACATTGGTGTATCCATAAGCAATAGTGAGATACAAATCACTTTACCTCAGCTAGCTAATGAAGTAAAGCTTTACAATATAAACGGAAGATTAGTAAAGCAATCTAATATGAAATCGAACTTATATACTTTCCAAAATGATTTGGAATCTGGAACATATCTATTATTAATCGAAAATGATAAAGTATCTATAAAGACAATACAAATCCTAAAGTGATTAATATTGTACAATAAGCTGTTTACTAATGCAGCACAAAAAGTAATAATACCGTAGGAAGCCCTGTTTATCGGGGCTTTTTTTATTTGGCACATCAATTGTACCATTTATGACAAAGGAAGCTAATATTCAGGATGAACTATTTTTTTCGATATATAATTGCCATTGCGGTATTCTTCATGCTCTCAACCACTATGGTAGAGAAAGCATCTGCTCAACAAAATCAGCCCCAAGGTATTTCACTGCCAAAACTTTCCGTCAGCGTTGACGGTTCCAATGATAAAAATGACTTAGTTTTAACATTACAAATTCTAGGTGTTGTCACTGTATTGGCATTGGCTCCATCTATACTAATAATGATGACTTGCTTTACACGTATTATAGTGGTGTTCAGCTTTCTGAAGCAGGCTTTGGGTACTCACTCGCAACCACCAAATCAGCTATTAACAGGATTGGCACTATTCCTCACGTTCTTCGTCATGCAGCCCGTCTTGGACGAGGCAAATGAAAAGGGGATACAACCCTATATGAATGACCAAATAACTCAGGATGAGGCATTGGACGCAGTTATATTACCTTTCCGTAATTTCATGTTGAAGCATACTAGAGAAGCTGACTTAGGACTATTTATCAAACTTAGTGGCAAAGACAAACCAAATGATATTTCTGAAGTTTCGACTTGGAGTGTAATTCCAGCATTTGCTATTAGCGAACTGAAGACAGCATTCCAGATTGGATTTCTATTATTCATTCCGTTTCTAGTTCTCGATATGATAATAGCCAGTATATTGATGTCGCTCGGTATGTTCCTATTGCCACCGCAATTAATATCGCTGCCTATTAAAATACTACTATTTATATTAGTCGATGGTTGGTATTTGGTTATAGATTCTCTTATGAAAAGTATAATGCAACAATAGGTGATATAATGACTGATCAAATGGTGACAGAAATAGCAGGAAAGGCATTTTACTATATTATGATAGTGAGTGGACCTATTCTTTTGGTTTCATTAGTTGTTGGTTTGATTATTTCAATTTTCCAAGCGGCTACATCTATATCTGAGCAAACTCTAACCTTCGTACCAAAAGTAATTGCAGTATTTTTAGTTACTATTCTAATATTTCCATTTATGATTTCTAGTATGAAGACATTTACAATTGAGATGTTTTCGATGATAGAAAAAATGGGTCCATAGGGTGACTCTATGTTAGATTCACTCACCTTATTATATCTAGAAGGTAAATTTGTTATTGGTCTGCTTATACTTGTACGTGTAAGTGGCCTTTTTGCAACTGGTCCATTCTTCAAGAATTCTGCTATAGTACCACAGATGAAGATATTTCTGATACTAATGCTATCAGTTATTATTACCTCTGCCTTTTGGCAAGAGCAACCCGAAATCGGACTTAATGTATTTAATCTAGTTATGCTAGTGATTAAGGAATTTATGGTAGGTGCACTATTAGGATTTGTAGCCAATATACCATTTACAGCAGCAAGGTTTGCTGGTGGTCTAGTCGATATGGAAATGGGATATCAGACTGGAGCACTTTTTGACAGGGAAGCCTCGACACCAACACTTGTTGGCGAGTTCAATGAGCTGATACTACTGATGCTGTTTTTGATTATGAATGGGCATCATTTTCTAATAGAAGGTATATATTATAGCTTCAAAGTGCTACCTCTTGATACCATGGTTTTCACCCAAACAACGTTCGATTTACTTGTCACAACTGCAGTTTCTATATTTATACTAGCTGTTAAGCTCGCATCACCTTTACTAATTGCTCTCTTTCTAACTAATCTTGGTTTAGCTCTATTAGCAAGAGTAGCACCTCAGACAAACGTATTCGTACTTAGTTTCCAGATGAAAGTAATGATAGGTCTTATCATGCTAACAGTTTCATTGCCAGCATTTGTTATGATAAGTAAAAATGCTCTAACTGTCGTACAAGGTGACTTCCTAGATGCGCTTATCTCACTGAATCCAATGAGGGTACCTTAGTGGCTGAGAATAAGGAAGGCCAGGAAAAAACCGAGTCCGCAACCCCCAAGCGGCTTAGTGAGGCAAAAGAAAAGGGGCAGGTATCTAAGAGTACTGATATTACCACTTCAGTTATGGTACTCATAGGTGGTATGTCCCTCTTTGTATTTGGTGCTACTATCTATACCCGAATGATCAAGTTTTTCGATTATTCTTTCCGAAATTCTTGGAGTATAAAGCTGACCGAAGCAAATATACTTAAGATGTACCCAGACCTAATTACATTTATTGCTTCTCTTATATTGCCATTACTACTCCTGTTTACATTTCTAATACTAGCTGCCGAGATTAGCCAAGTCGGACTAACTGTAGCTACAAAAAAATGGACTGATCCAGAGACTTATAAGAAAATATTCAAAATCGGTTCGGGTCTGAAGCGTATATTTTTTAGTTCACAATCATTTTTTGAACTACTAAAAAGTGTGGCCAAAGTAGTATTACTAGGTGCTGTAATCATGTGGATAGTATATGATGATTTGGAAGCAATAGTGACAATTCCATTGCAGAACTATACTGCTCTAATCGAGTTAATGGCGGATCTGAGTTTCAAAATAGTACTTGGAGTTGGTCTTGCTTATATAGTAATAGCCATCAGCGATTTGATGTTTCAGAAATGGAAACACAAAGAAGATATGAAAATGACAAAGCAAGAAGTAAAAGATGAAACGAAACAATCAGAGGGTGACCCTCATGTGAAAGGTAAGTTAAAAGGATTAATACGCTCTAGATTCAGAAAAATGATGATACAAAATGTAGCAGAAGCGGACGTAGTAATCACAAACCCGACTCACTTTGCCGTTGCACTAAAATATGATAATAATAATATGGGTGCACCAAGAGTAGTAGCCAAAGGTGCCGATTTCCTAGCAGCTAGAATAAGAGAAGTGGCTAAGGAAAATGGAGTACAAATAGTAGAAGACCCACCACTAGCACGAACACTTTTCTTCAATGTCGAAATTGACATGGAAGTCCCAGAGAACCTATACAAAGCCGTAGCCCAAGTACTAGCTTATGTATTCTCACTGAAAGGTAAGAGAGGGTAGGGCTTACCGCTTAAGAGAAGCCCAGTCATTCTGATAACGCTGGAAGCGTTAGAAGAATCCAGGAAATATACAGTATTGCCGTTGGCTTCAGCCAAAGGTTAATGAATAGACTAAAACTTCAAGTCTCAAAGTATGCCGATTCGAAGTAGTAAATAGTGAAATTCCCCTTTTTTCAAAAAGGGGTGGCAGACACACGCAGAGTGGCTGACGGGGTATTCAAATATCCACAAAGTTTGTGATTATCTGATTCTTTAAATTTAGGATTATATTATCCAAATTAATTTTCACATCCAAGTCAGAATATCTTATAACAACTAATCCAAGACTTTTTAAGTAGTTGTCTCTTATCTCGTCTTCTTCAATTATTTCGTTGTGGCTAACCCCATCGATCTCAATTACAATCCCGAGTTTTTTTATGTAAAAATCAACTATGTAATTACCAATTATTTTCTGCCTATCAAAGTCAAGATTTAAGATTTTTTTGTGCTTTACTTCGTTCCAAAACAGAACTTCCGAAAGTATTCCTTGTTTCCGAAGATCTCTCGCTCTTTGTTTTAGTTGTGGGTTTGATGGTAGATTTAATATTCTTTGTTTGAATTTATATTTACTCATATAGCATTAGTTTTAATAATTTAACACCCCGTCAGCTAAAGCTGCCACCCCTCTTTCGCGTTGCTTAAAGAGGGGAATCCGTTGTTTATCATATTTTCTATCTTCCCATTAGCTGTTTCATCTATTTATCCTACTCCACCACAAACTTTTTAGAATATTTAACACCTTTCGTATCTGTTAATTGTAAGAAATAGATTCCAATTTGAAGTTTGCTTACATCTATACTATTTCTCATAGCGTTAGCTATTTTATCATTGATTACTTCTTTTCCAGATAAATCAACAATACTCTGCTGAATAATAGATGTGATATTATTAGTTTCGTAAGATAGAAGTGAACTCGCTGGGTTAGGATATATTGATATTCCATTTATATTTGGTTCAACTTCTACATCTGTTATTAAATCACTAAGTTTGAATACGCCACTACTAGATGTGATAAACCAGAAGTTATTGCTTTTATCCAACTTAAAATCAGTAAACCCTGTACCAGTATTTGGTTCAAATAAACTTTCTGGTGCTGTGTAGCTTTTCCATATATCAGTCTCAGGATTGAAATTATGGAGATTCCTTCTTTCGGCAATCCATAAGGTGTTATATCTATCAACAATTATAGTATGTGGGATATTAAAGCCAGCGCTTATTGGGGTTTCTGTAGTGTCTCTAACAATCCATTCTTTTAACATAGTATTTAAATACATTAACGAGTTTTGATTATTTACAACCCAAATATTGTTATTGCTGTCTACCGCAAGCCCATTATAATAGAATGGGTTAACTTTAGAATAGCTTCTGAATAAACCATCTGAATAAATAAATACTCCTTTTCTACTTGATAGAAAACAAATATTATTATTTTTATCTATTTCTATTTCAGATACCTCGGTATAATCATTACTCTGAATGTGTTTATATTGAATCCAATCATTATTTTGATGAGTCCAAATATAATCCCCTGTTGCAAACCATGGAGTATTGTTTTTATCAAAAATTATATCCCTAATTGTATAAGCATCAAATTTAGAATTTTTTTCATTATACTCTATCCAATCTTGTCCATCAAAAATTGCTAAACCACGACTAGGACCATCGCTACCATACCCTATCCAAATATTATCTTCATTGTCAACTTCAACTGAATATAATTGATTTTCAGGTAAATCAGAATTCAAAGTATCATAAACTGTCCAATTAGTTCCATCATATTTCAGCAAACCACTTAATGAGGCAAACCAAATATTTTGCTCGGAATCAATATCCAAATCATAAAGTTGTTCGGTATAAAGATTCAAATCTTTTAAATTATAATTAGTCCAAGTCTGCGAGCTAAGTATCGATGATAGGAATAGAAATATAAAAAATAGTAGTGTTTTCATCTTAATAAATTAAGTAGTTGTAAATATCTATTTACAAGATACATATTTATTATCAATTTTGGAATCTTAATTTTACCACCAAAAAAAAATGGCTGCCCAAAAGCATTTGGACTATTACAACAGAAATTTTTTATATTGAACTGCTCACCAGTTTTCCTGGACTCTTCTAACGCCTTCGGCGTTATCAGAGTGACGTGATATGAGTAATCCGCGAAGTCCTTTAATCCGATTAATCTGTGATTCTGACAAAAAGAGTTTAGATCCATCACTAGGTTCAGGAAAGAAGTGGCTTTCCTTGCTTATTCATATAAATAGAATCATCAGAATAATCTTAATCATCTTGTACTGAATACATTTGATTACAATAATACCCCTACATCAAAAATCCATTCTCAGCTTCCGTTGGTTTCGGAATATCTGTGTCATTTATCATTTCTCTCATATCTATCTCGATTCCCCTTGCTATAGATGTAATAGGAACGTCATTGTAAGTTCCCTCAAATGGGTTCTCAGAGTAATCTCCTATCTTTTCCATTAGAAAGAATATCCAGATAATTAGAGCCGACATAATAGGCGAAAGCCAAAATACCCAACCCAAAGTATAGTTGAAAATATCAACTAACCCTAGTGGTACTAAAGCACAAAAGACAAATGTCAACCACAATGCCGTCGATGCATATTGTCTAGGGAAAGGGAAATTCTTGATTCTTTCTGCCTTGCCTTGCTCTTCGTATAAGTTAGTTATTAGATTTTGTAGTTCCATGTGACGGAAATCTTCGTAAGTTTCATTGTCACGTAATTCTTGTAATCTAACGGATTGTGTTTTTAGGATTTGTGTAGCCAAGTTAGATTTTCCCTCTAATTCTTTAATTTCAGATTGGCTGATATAGTTAGATAGTTCGGAATTGAGGCTTGCTGTATAGCTCTCGCAGACGTTCTCAGAATATCTGTTTTGGATTCTTTCTTCTTTGTGTTCCCAAGTTCTGCTCAAACGAAGCTGATACCTTAGCGCAGTCATCCATGCAATATGTCTATAGATCAACTCTTTCTTTATGTGGTCGCTGTCATCTCCTTTAACAAAAGAGCTAATCTGTGCACCTATAGAGCGACTATTATTGACTATTCCACCCCAGATTTTTCGAGCCTCCCAAGTCCTATCATAAGAGCTATTGTTTTTGAAACCAAGATAGAAGGCAACGGCAATACCGATTACTCCGATTGGTTGCCATGGCAAACCCAATCCTATTTCAAAAGTATAGAAAATAATAGATATAAGAAGGGAATAGAAAAAACCGTAAATCATTGGTTTCTTAGACCAGTTTAGGGTCATCAAGAAACTATAATTCTTATTTATATACATTTTTAGTAACCTATATTATTTTGGTAACAAGTTACTAAAAAAAGTTATATATCTAAACTTCGTTTGCAGCTGCTTGATTAATATTAAATAGAAACGTTTTTGCTATCATCTTTGCTCTTGTTACAGCTTCTTCGGCTCTAACACCTTCGAACAAATCATCAATAGTTTCTGTAAACAAGCGTAACCACTCTGCGAATTGTATCTCACTCATCTGTGTTTTTCTACTTAGCATAATGTGCTTATACATTGGGTTACCTCTGAACTCATTCTCACCGAAAAGTATTCCTCCCCAAAACTTATACATGTGGGGCAGGTGATTTTCCCAATTTACTTTAGCTATATCATCAAATATAAATCCGAGTATAGGGCTTGTTTGTACTTTCCCGTAGAAAGTATCAACCATTAGTTTTATATCATCTTTGTTTCTAATATCTGTTTTCATTTTCTTTTTCTTTTTGTGAAGTAACAGGAATAAACATCGGACAATTTAGTCTTTTATTGTAGGTTGTGTATATCAAATTAGTAATCTTTTAGCAACGAAATGATTATATACAATAATTATTAGACTTAGGTTTTTTTAAATAAATTTAATTTTGTAAGTTGCCTTACATTCTATTTTTTTAATAACTAACAAAGGGATATATCTATGAAAAACATAGTAAAAATATTCACGATAATAGTGATTACTGGGTTGATGTTAACCTCTTGTGATACACCCGTAGATGCTGATGGAACAAACATTGATGACCTATCATTAGGTAAAAAAGCTGGGCCTAATACCATATTTGATTTGGATTTCAGCGAATCAACTGATGACGACGATAATACAGCTTCAAATGCAGGATGGATAGTTGATCGTAAAGCACCTGAATCATTTAGTAGTACAGACTTTGATGGAGATGATCGTCTACAAATCAATATAGATGAAGCAGGACCAACTAGTGGTTTCTATACATATCAAGGAATGAAATACCATGATGCCGATGAATCTTACTGGAACGCGAAAAAGAATCCACGTTTTTCATATAGCTTTTATATCGATCCCGATTGGGAAGATGACGGTGGTAAAGAGCAACAAACTGGTGTATGGCCAGTACTAGGTAATGAAGATGGCGAAATAAGTGCCTATCCAATTTTGGAGTACCAAGATAGTGATAGAAATGAGAACGGTGAAGCAGGATTTCGAGCTTATATCTATGTCTCTGATGATAACGGTAATTTCGTAGAAGCAAAATGGGTAAGCATAGGTTTGCCAAAGCAGTTAAAAATTGATCCAGATAAAGGTGGTTGGGTTACTGTCGAAGCTCAGTTACAAAAAAATAATGAAGGCTCCGTTGTTAAATGGCGTATCAACAACAAGCTAATTTTGGACGAACGTGGATATAATGTCTTTGCATCTAGTACTCAATATCTAGAATTTATCTTTAATAGTCCAAACTTTGGAGAGGATCAAGACTATTACTATGATGATATCAGGCTAACTGAAGCAGGAAAATAGAATTAAAAAAGCGAAATTAATTTCATAAATTTTTAAAAGGGCCATACTGGATCATACGTAAGAACCAATATGGCCTTTTACTTTTTATTACTCGCAAATAAGTAAATAGGACAGTCTCCTCTCTCTGAATTTAACAAACTGATTCTTAAGAGGTAATCAAAATAAGAAGTGAGAAGATGAGTTGAATATTTTTTCACCTGGATACTTCTAACGCCTTCGGCGTTATCAGTATGACTGAGCTATTTTGAAATAAATCCATTCCTTAATCCCTTAAATCCAGCAAATTCTGATTCTGACTAACAAGTGGATTATCCCACAACAAATCCAGCGAAGCTGACCATAGATTCAGTTTCTTCTTCTTGCCATTGGTTATAGCCGGCTGCTATTACTGCACTACTATCTACTAAGCTGAGTGCCGAGTAGAATGGAGCTGTACCGCATATCTTATTCTTATCACCAGCTGCTGATATTTCTGTAAAGAATGCATTTTTATCTGCGTTTGTTAGCTTTTCGATTAGTGATTCATCTTCGTGTTTTACTCTGATTTGCTCTGTAGCAGCAGGGAATTCATCACCGAATTTTCTACCTACATGAGACAAATCCCCGCTTGATAAGATTAGGACTTTTTTACCTGAAGTAGCTATTGCATCTTTTATAGCATCTATAGTGCTATTATACTTTTCGTTGCTATCCGGTGTAGTGTTTTCATTGAAATAGTGAGCAGGTGAACCTGTAAGAATAGGAACTATTTTAAAGTTTTTATCTTTCATTAAGTGCTGCAAGAATATAAGATGGAACTCTATAGAGTGCTCTTTATAATGAGCTATATCATCGTAAACTATATCAGTATTCTTTTCTATTTCGGTTAATAATTCGTGGTCAACTTCAGCTGTTCCCAATGGAGTTTCGAAGTCTTTCTTAGAGAACATAAAGTCTGCAGTACTTCTATAATGAGCAGTTCCCAGTAGTATTACTGTATCTATTTCTTCTACATTTTTCAATGCAAGAAAAGAGTTAGCATAAGTCTTCCATGATTCTTCTAATCGCAAATCAATATGAGGGGCTAGTATTGCTTTGATTGGCTTATCTGTTAGAGAAGTACCCTTATCTAATATTATATTAAGAAAAGCTTCTAGTTCTGCTGGGTCTTCTGGATATGAGAATGAGTGGCAATATGAGTTGCGAATATTCCCATTTTTATAGCTTTGCATGTTCTCTATGGCTATTCTTGTGCTCGGGGTATCTATCATATTCAGAGTTACTAGATTGTCTAGCAAAGTGTATAATTTATCTTCTGATAGTTTAAGTAATTTTGCTGCTCCATCTTTCGCTATTTCTTCTGCCGTTTTTTTTCCTTCCATTAGAATTTGTATCAATGAGTAGTAAGAGAATGGAAGTGCAATTGGCTCTGCAATCAGTAGCGGGTCGCTTATATATATGAACTTATTCTCAAATTCTTGGATGAGATCTATATCCAAATCATCTCTAAGTTTAATTAGGCTCATTCGGCTCGCTCTGTCTCTTTTGCTTTAATTCTTCTAACTTGCGAAGTTTAGTTTTGAATCTCGACACCACAACCATGAACAATACTCCGGCTATTAACATTGCTATCCCAGCTATTAGAAACCAGATTTCATTAGTAACTTTATATACCCAAAGTAGTATAAAGAAAGTAACAAAGTTAGCACCTGACATGAACATAACTGACATAGTCAGATTCTTGTTCATATTATTCTCTGTTTTTGCCATTATCTCAATGCCTCTTCTAGTGCAGTTTTTGCGTCCGTTTTATCATCACGATATTTTATAATCAATGGGGTAGAGATAGACAATCCGTTTTCTTTAGCGAAAGGAGAGTTTAAAGCTCTGCTACCTGGTACAACTACTGCACCAGCTGGTATCTCAAGCGGGCTTTCTGCAGAAGATGAAAGTATAGTTCCATTAACCAAGTCATAGACTTTTGTACTTGCGTTGAGTATTACACCAGTACCTAGTACTGCTCTCTCTCTAACTAGTACACCTTCGTAAACACCGCAGTTACCACCTATCATAACATTGTCTTCTATCACTACTGGTCTAGCTCCAGCTGGTTCTAATACACCACCGATTTGTGATGCTGCACTTAAGTGAACATTCTTACCAATCTGAGCGCATGTACCAACTAACGCGTGAGAATCTATCATTGTACCTTCATCTACATAAGCACCAATATTGATGTACATAGGAGGCATACAGATTACACCCTTAGCTACATAACAACCACTTCTTATAGAACTACCACCTGGTACTAATCTTACACCATCTTCTAGCTTCAGTGGCTTTAGTGGGATAGTATTTTTGTCGAAGAAAACGAATTCTTCATTGATTGACATATCTTCCATTTTACTATATTTGAATAGCAAAAGAATGCCTTTCTTAACCCACTGATTGGCTATCCAACCACCTTTGCCATCTGGCTCAGCAGCTCTGATTGTCCCGTTATTAAGTTTTCCTATTATCTCAGCTTGTAGTTCTTTTATTTCTATTTCACTCGGATTTTCGAGATTTTCTATTCTATTTTTTAAGTCCATAATATTATAAATTTTATGTTATAAGTTTATTTTTTCCATTTAACAATACTGTGTGGTAGTGCATCAGTTATATGCTCGACAAAGATAATTTCTAATCCTTTCTTGATAAAAGCATCTATCTCTTCTACGTCCCTCTTATTATCGAAAGGAACTAACACTTTCTTAATTCCTCTTTTCTTAGCAGCAAGTAGCTTCTCGCTAAGACCACCAATAGGTAATATATTACCTCGAAGAGTAATCTCGCCTGTCATTGCTACATTTCCTTTCACAGCTTTATTCGTAGCCGCAGAGACTAGAGCAGTACACATAGTTATACCAGCCGAAGGTCCATCTTTAGGTATCGCTCCCTCTGGTACGTGTATATGTATTTCCATTCCTTTTGTAAACTCTTCTGGAACACCTAATGATTTGTAGTTAGCTCTTACATACGATAATGCTGCCATTCCAGACTCTTTCATCACATCGCCAAGCTTACCAGTTAGAGTTAGCTTCTCGCTCTTACTAGGCATTATGTTCACTTCTATAGGAAGTAGATCTCCACCAGTACTAGTCCAAGCTAATCCTGTTGCTACACCTACTTTGTCTTTCAAATCTTCTTTTTTCAGTTTATGCTTTGGTGCTTTCAAGTATTCTTCTACTTTAGCAGGAGTAATTACTATACCCTTATTCTTGTATTTTTTCTTGAATTCGGGGTTGTCTTTTAGAGCTACAGTTTTATCTTTTACTTTGTCGCCATATTGCACAACTATTTCTTTAGCTAACTTTCTAAATACATTTGCTATAGTTCTTTCCAAATTACGTACACCAGCTTCGCGAGTGTATTCTGTTATCATTCGTGTTATAGCTTTATCTTCGAACTTAATTTTTATATTATCGAAGCCATATTCCTTTATTAGCTTAGGAATGATGTGTTTCTTAGCTATTTCCAATTTGTCGTGATCTAGATACGAAGTAAGTTGTATCACTTCCATTCTGTCTAGCAAAGGTTGTGGTATATTGTGTAACACATTAGCTGTCGTGATGAATAGCACGTTCGATAAATCATAATCCACTTCTAGGTAGTGGTCATTGAAGTTAATGTTTTGTTCTGGGTCTAGTACCTCGAGCAATGCTGATGCAGGGTCACCTCTGAAATCAGAAGCTAGTTTATCTATCTCATCAAGCAATATAACGGGGTTTCTAGTCCCAGCTTTTTTCATAGATTGGATTATCTTACCTGGCATCGAGCCGATGTAAGTTCTTCTGTGACCTCGTATCTCCGCTTCATCGCGTATACCACCTAATGAAAATCTAACGAATTCTCTATTAAGAGCTCTTGCGATTGATTTAGCTAATGATGTCTTACCAACACCCGGAGGGCCGACGAAACAGATTATCTGACGTTTCAAAGACCCAGCTAGATTTAGTACAGATATAAATTCTGTGATTCTCTCTTTCGGCTTTTCTAAGTCATAGTGGTCATCATCTAATACTTTCTGAACATGATTAATATCTAAGTTATCTTTAGATGATTTGTTCCAAGGTAGTTGAGCCATTAGTTCCAAGAAATTTCTATTTACAGAAAATTCAGGCGACATCTGAGGAGTTTTTCGCAATCTGTTCAGTTCTTCATCTGCCTTTTCTCTTGCGTGTTTAGGTAAATCAGCCTCATCCAACATCTTACGAAGTTGTTCTATTTCTGGTTCTGCTTCCTCGTCTTCACCTAACTCTTTTTGTAGAGCTTTTATTTGCTCTCTGATATAGAAAGCGCGTTGAGTCTTCTGTATTGAATCGCTTACTCTTTCGCCTACCTGATTTTGTATTCTAGATAATTCAATTTTAGCTGTTAGTAGCTTTAATAATTCAGTGTACTGAGACTTCAAAAATCTATGGTTTAGTATGCGTTGCTTTTCTTTTATATCTGCTTGCATATTGGCAGCAGCATAGTACATCTTACGAACAGGATCATCTATATTATCAAATGCACTGACCAAATCTGGCGGCAGATTGTCTTTCGAAAAAACATACTCTTTGAATATTTCACCAGTTTGAGTTATGAGTTCACGTGTGTCTTTATCTTTTTCATTGTACTTAACAGGTATTTGCTCTATTATTGCTTCCATACAATCGTTATTATCGACCGGCTTTTTTATTTTAGCATGGAACATACCTTCTATCAGGACTTTCAATAAGTTATTTGGTAACCTCAACACTTGGATTATTTTACCAATTGTACCATACTCATTGATATCACTTATAGTTGGTTCTTCTATATTCGAATCTTTCTGACTAGATAGAAAAATGAATTTATCATTATCTATCGCCTTAGCTATTGCCTTCAGCGATGAAGTTCTACCTATCAAAACTGGGAAAATCATATTCGGAAATAATATCATCTCACGTAGGGGTAATACCGTCAAACTCTCGGGTATCTCTACGCTTTTCATTTCCGCATCTACTATCGATTTTAATACTTCTTCTTGCTTTGCCATTCTTATCTTGATTTTTTTTTACTTAATTAGCCTTAGACGGACATTAAGTATATTAATTTAAAACGATTATAATAAAAAAAAGGCAACTTATTGCCAAGCTGCCTTTTACAAATTTATACAATTTCTATTAAATAGAAGCCACTTTATGAATCCAGCCGTGAGTATCTTCTGTCTCGCCTCTTTGTATTCCTACTATAGTCTCGTACATATCGTGTGCTACAGGGCCTATTTCATTATTATTTATTACTATTTCTCTACCTTTGTAATTAAGCTTTCCAACCGGAGAAATGATTGCAGCAGTACCAGTACCGAATACTTCTTTTAATTCACCGCGTTCATGAGCATCATATACTTCTGATATTCTGATTCTTCTTTCAGAAGTTTTAATTCCTTTCTCTTTCGCAAGTGCTAAAACAGTTTCTCTTGTTACACCAGGCAATATTGAACCTTGATCAAGAGTTGGAGTTACTAACTCATCACCAATTACAAACATAATATTCATAGCACCAACTTCATCTACATACTCTTGGTGAACACCATCTAGCCATAAAACTTGGTCGAATCCTTTAGCTTTTGCTTCCTTACCAGCTAATAGAGATGCGGCGTAGTTTGCAGCAGTTTTAGCCATTCCCAAACCGCCACGAACTGCTCGGACATATTCGTGTGATACTAAGATGCTTACTGGTTTCAACCCAGCAGCATAATAAGAAGCAACTGGTGAACATATAATTATTAGTTTATAATTCTCTGAGCTATGTACTCCTAAGAAATTACTAGAACCGAACATAACAGGACGTATGTATAAAGCTTGTCCACGTTCTTTTGGTATCCAATCTTTGTCTACAGCAACCAATTCACTTATTGCTTCCAAGAATTTCTCTTCAGGGAACTCAGGCATAACTAGCCTAGTTGCTGAGTTATTCAATCTTGTTGCATTTTTATCTGGTCTAAATATATTTATTTCGCCATTGATATCATAATAGGCTTTCAACCCTTCGAATATAGTTTGACCGTAGTGCAATGTACACATAGTAGGTTCAATAGCCATTTCGCTATAAGGAATAATCTTACCTTCTTCCCATTGACCATTTATATAGTCTACAACAAAGATATGATCAGAAAAGACTTTTCCAAAACCTAGTGCATTCCAGTTTACATTTTCAATCTTACTACTTTTTGCTTTTGTTATCTTAATATTATGTTCAATTACGTTCATTTCAGTCTCCTTTTCTCTTTTTCATATTTTGGGGATTCATATTTTCCGAAACGATTTACATCTATCTTTTATTTGAAATCGTATGTTGTATCCAAATCTCTTGGTATAGATTTTAGTTTCTCTATATTTGATTCTATTCTTTCTGTTACATTACCATAGTCTTTTTCTAGGTTAACAGCCGCGTCATAATCGCCTTCAGCTTGTATAGTTAGTATTTTACCGGCTAACTCACCTACAACTTCGAAAAATATTTCATCGTTAATACCTAAAGTACCATCTTCATTTGATATTATTGCTCCTTTATCCATCAAGTAATTTAACTGAATCAAATTACCTTTACCATGAGCTTTTTCGTCACCAAATCTGATAGATCTATATAGTCCAGCTACATAGGTAGCTTTCGTTCGTTGTACATAGTCATCATCTATAAGACCCAAATCTCTCATAATTGAGATATTCCATAAGCCAACTATGTCAGCTTTGCACTCTTCTAAGAAAGAATATTTTTCCTTAAGCATAGAAGCAACAGTTACATCTTTCTTGCCATATACATATCCTCTACCCAAAGTATGAGATACTTCGTGAAGTGTTACAAAACTAGTGAATGCTTCTTTATCTATATATTTTCTTAGTTTAGGTTCAAGAATTATATTGCCGATAGGGCGCACTATTTGGTCGAATTTTGCTTCCATCATATTCTTGAACATTGATTTTTTTGCACCTTTAGCTTGGTGAACTCTTGGGTCATTAGGTAATGAAGCAGCTATTGTCTTTGTTCCTTGCTGACCGTGACCACCAAAATAGGAAACATTAACTACTTGTAACTTAGTACCTTTGCCAGCAGTTTCTCTTATATATTTCTTATCATAAGGTAATCTTGCTTCGAATTTATCTATGTTGTTTTCGAACATAGCTAATTCTTCCGAGGCTTTCTTATCTTTTACCATGACTATTGATTCGTATGAAGTCTTATATCCTAATAATTTGTCTGCATAAGATTCGATAGGACCAATTACAACATCTATGTCATTATTATCTAATTCCATCCAAGCCAAATCACTTTCATAGTACTCGTCAGTCCTAATAGCTTTCGCTCTCAATAACAGATAGTTTTTTAAAGTAACATTATCAGCATAAGTAGCGGCTTCTTCTAAGTATTTAGCTAACTGTTCTACTTTGTCAGCGTAAGCTTCGTGGTATGGTATAGCCTTGTAGCCTTTATCATCTTTTTGTATTATAGTATATAGACTTGTGAAATCCTCTTTGACTTCTGGGTTTTCTACAACATATTTTTCGAAATCACTTTTAGTCATATCCGTTGGATAGAAATTACCTCCATCTGGTCTGATGCTTGGTCCATCTCCAACAAATCGCTCACTTCCGTATATCTCATCATAAGGACCATAGTTTATATTGACATAATCCAAGTATATCTTTGCAGATTCGGATTTGCTTTTCTTCAGTGAATCTCTGATACTAATAGCATCTGGAGTATTTTGTATCCAGAATATTTCATCAGATACTTGTCCTGCTTTTACTAATAATTCTATTACTTTTTTCTGATTATATGTAAGATTAGAAACATCAGCTGAAATTTTAGTAGGGCTGTATGCCTTTATTCTCTCAACAACTTTTTCCATATTTTCATCTTGATTATTGAATTCTTCCATTTCCTCCTCCGAAGAGCAAGATATAAATGATACTAAAAAAACTGTAAGTACTATGGCGTTGAAAATTCTCATTTTTCTCCTTATTATATAGAATTATTAGGAATTTTGTGATAAGTCTTATATTATTGGGAGTTAAAATTTGTTCAAGAAACAATATATTTTTCTACCCATTAATTTGACTCAATTTAAACAAAAACAATGAAAAAAACAAAAATTAGTTTTTCGTATAAGTATTTAATATATAGCACCTTAGTGCTGTTGATGGTAATTCTACCTTCATATAACCTTGTTAGTAAAGCGATTAATAAGCCTTGGTTACAAGGATTAGATGCTAATCAATTATACGTATTAGTAGAGTCGGACAACGCAAAAGATATTACCGTGCATTACCGAATGATTAATGACGCAACCAATCAAAATATGAGCTCCAGTACTAAATTCTATAGAAAATCAAACTTTGGTGGAAACACTTTTGTACATAGAATACTACTTGAAAACTTGAAATTTGGTGCTGATTATGAGTATTGGATAGAAAGTAAAGAGAAATTCAAATTTAGAGTACCGAATGAAGAAGGTGAATTCACGTTCGCCAATATGGGTGATAATCGCTCTGGGACTAAGTATTGGAGAAAAGTAGTCGCAAATATGGGGAGCGAGAATCCCGATTTTATGATATTCAACGGAGATTTGGCTTATAAAAAAGAATATAATTATTGGATAGATGAATTTTTCGTTGATGAAGCACAGACAGTATTCACACAATATCCGTTCTATAACTCAACTGGTAATCACGAAGGCTGGAACGAAAATACTCAGGCATTTACACAATCAACTTCTATAAGCCAGGAAGCTAGAGCCTACTATTCATTCGAGAGGGGAGATGCTTTCTTCTTAATTTTGAATACTGAAGTAGGAGTTGGGTCTAATAGCCAACAATGGAAATTTGCAGAAGATCAACTCAAACATACAAATAAGAAATGGAAAATAGTTGTGTTCCATATACCTGCCTACAGCTCTGGTGCACATGGCGAAAACAAAGCTATGAAGCTAATGACCGAAAAAATATTCGAGAAGCATGGAGTCCAGTTAATACTTACAGGGCATTCGCATTATTACCAACACAACTTAGTAAATGGGATACACCACATGGTATTAGGTGGCGGTGGTTCCGGATTAGCCACTCCAGTAAAGGCAAGCTACACATTAGAGCAAGCTAAGAAATATCATCATGCTATTGTGAATGTTAATTCAGAGAGAATTAAATTCATAGTAAAAGACCTAGACATGAAAGTAATAGATGATTTCGAAATAAAGTAGACTTAATTATAAATCTGTCAAAAAGCTATATATTTCCTTTATGCAATGCAAGCAATGTATTTGAGAAATATAGGCAACCTTATTAAGGAATTAAATAAATCCTTCTTAAAATAGGGGGCAATTCCGTGCGAACAAAAAAGACTGTTCAGTATTAAAGAACAGTCTTTCATAATTCATATATTTTAATATTATAATTCTATGGTGTGTACTTTGTTAACTCTTGTACAATTGATTCTACTTCAGTTTTAGCCACTATTTTAATTATCCCTACACCTTTAGCATAATGGTAGACATATTCGCTTAACTGGAATACTGAACCAGCTTCAGTTTTTAGATAGAGCTTAATTTGTGTCACAATTATATCGTTATAGGTGACACCTTTAACTTTATATGAATCAAGCCTATCTAATAATTCTAATCTATGTATAGAACTATCCTTCTTGTTATTCTGAGTTTTTAATGGTGCTGATTTCTCCCATTTATCACCAATACTAGAGTTGACATCGAATAATAGTAACTGGTAATCTCCTATAAATGAAGAAGAACCATCAGGAGTTAATCCATAATATTTCCCATCTACATATTTCCTATATGATCTAGTTGGAATTTGTCCTTCTACTTGCTCTTCAAATTCAACATACTCACCAGAGTCAAATTTTCTAGTCCCAGTAACTTTGAGTATACTTGTTCCGAGATTTCCGTTATAATTAAAACTATATTCCCATGTCGAGCCCATTTTAGCTGGTATATAATCTCCTATTGGAACACCTAAATCATTAGAATCAACTTCTGGTCCAGTTGAGCTCTCTTCTTTACATGACGAGAATAGTGCTAGTACAATTAATAGTGCTATAAATTTTGTGTATTTCATTTGAAAAAATCCTCTAAGTTGAAAAATATGATTGTGGGAATATAATTAAATTTTGAATAAAAAAACCTCGCCTAAGCGCGAGGTTTGAAGTAAATATACTGTCGATCATTTTTATTCTTTATACTCTATCAATTCTTGTGAAACTGTAGTTCCAGAGCCTGCACCTACTGCTTTGATAACTCCAACTCCAGAAGCATAATAATATATCTGGTCAATTAGATTCATCTGTTGTCCGTAGTAAGTAGCGCTTAGGTTTAAATACATAGCTATTACGTTATTATAAGTATTGCCACGAACTTCGTAACTACTGTACTTGTCATAAACTTCAACTTTGTATAAAGATTTTATTGTTGTATTAGTTCCTTGTACTCTAACATCAGCGGGAATCTCCCATTTATCACCTTTTTCAGCATTTTCATCCATTAATAAAAACTCAAAGTCTCCAACTATAGTTGTAGTACCATCTGGAATAAGGCTATAGTATTTACCATTCTCATATCTTTGATACCCTATTTGAGTTTGACCACTCATGACTGATTCAAATTCAATCCATTTTTTCCCAACTTTCTCTTTAGTCCCAACAGCCGTCATAGTCATATCTTTTGATACTCCGTTTTGGGTTAACTCATATTTCCAATAAGAGCCAACTTGTGCCGGTGCATATTGTCCTACTTCTACACCAAGCGATTTAGAATCTGTTGGTGATCCACTATCTTCTTTACACGAGGTGAAAAGGATTATTGATAATGCTACTAGAGCAAATTTTATTTGTTTCATATTGACTTTCCTCTTGTTGATTAAATTGATTTTTGGAATATAATAAATTCTTATTAAAAAAAAAACCTCACCAATTGGTGAGGTTTTGAATTCTAATTCTTTTATTGTGTTATTACTTGATTATATTAATGCTACCAGCTACTGATTTTTCTTCATTTTCTATTACTAGAATATAAGTACCAGTAGTAATGTTTTTTGCATCCAAATCAAAGTTATTATTTCCATCAATTGTATTCAGATTTGTTTGATAAACTACGTTACCAGTCATATCTACTAACTTGATGTTAGAAACACCAGCTTTACCATCGAATGATACTCTTGATATATTAGTAACAGGCATAGGGCTAACTGATAGCTTCGAAGTCCCAAAGTCTAAATAGTCAACTGAAGTTGTTATTTGACTAAGTACTATTTCTGTTTCTACTTCAATATCTTTTGAGTAATCTACTTCCACAACTTCTGAGTAAGCTTCGAAACCAAATTTATCAATACCTAAAGTATATGTACCTGGCTCTATCCCTTCTAACTCAAAGTAACCATCTAAATCTGTAACAAAGTAGTTCACTACATTGCCAGCATCATCAGTTAGATAAACTAATCCGCCATTTATAGCATCGTCAGTATCGCTTCCATTGTTACCGTCAGGTGATAGTCCTTTTAGACCTTTTAATAAACGTCCTTTGATTCTTGCTATTCCTTTAGCTCTATCTTTGCCAGAAGGAGCATGAATAATATCAACCATCATAGTAGGTGCAAAATCTCCAACTCCTACTAATGTAGCATTTTTCCATTTCAAAGTAGTATAGTCGCCTGTTACATAGTAACCAGGTATATAGCTATTTTCAACTGGTAGTGATAATAAAACATATTCGCCATATTTCAGATTACTGAAATAGAAGTTACCTTCTTCATCAGTTCTTGTAACTGCTTTGTATTCTGTATTGTTTTTGTCTTTTAACAATGCAATAACAGTTGACATTACAATGTTTCCTTCTTTATCAGCAACTGAACCACTCATAGCGCCTTGAGTTGCTTCATCAGCTCCCAATTTGAAGTCGATACCGTCTTTGTCGGAATCTAGATAAATAATATCTGCTTCGTAATAAGAGTCAGCACCTTCGTACCATTGCATTTTGTATCTATCAGTATTAGTCATTGCTACAGCATTAGCATAGTACGTAAATGTGTCTGGTAATTTGATTGAGTAATTACCTTTTTCGTCAGTTTTTACACGATTATCAAATTTGAAATCTATGAATTCTTCATCATTATCTTTACCACCTAATACCCATTTAACAGGTAAGAATGTAACTACAGCAGGTAACGGTTCACCAGTAGCTGCATCTGTTACTTGACCAGTAACTACGTAGTAGTTAGGCTCAGGAATAGAGTGTAACATCATACTAACTTCTACTTTCTCATTTTCACCAACACCAATTGTTTTAGCATTGATTAACTCAAAAGCATCTTCGTAGTATTGCCCTTTGTAGCCTTTTACTTCTGCTTTTAAGTAGTATTTACCTGATGGTAATTTGATTGTAATAGAAGTTCCATTTAACTCAGCAGTGAAAACTCTTCTATCTTTAGTAGGAGGAACTCCAGGGACTTTATCTGTTGCATTCCAGACTGTAACTTTACCAAAGAAATCTTTGATATCATCTGTTTCGTCATAGAAATTACAAGTTAGTATACTAGTATATTCTTTTTCTTCTCCTCTTACAATCAGATAAAAGTAACCAGTAATTTGAGTAAAAGTAGCACCATCATCACATGTAGACCTTACTATAACAGGTACCTTATACTCACCTTTTACAGGGTTTTCCCATACCATCATACCAGTCTCTTCGTCCAATCTTAAATCTTGAGGAGTTGAATTGTGACCATCCTGTGCATCAGATAAATAATAAGCTAAACTACAATCACCTTTCGAAACAGCATTGACATCATATTTCCAAGCAACACCTGCTTCTAATTTGTGAGTGAACATGGTACCTTTTTCAAAGTAAATTTCTGGTTCGTTAGAGTTACAATCACCCCAGCAAATATCGAAAGTCAATTTACTTACTATTTCGCCTGTACATTTGTTTCTCAAACCAATAACAGATTTATATTTTCCTTTTTCTTGAGCCGTAAAACTAATAAGAGCAGAATTTTCATCTAACTCTGATACAGCAATTTTTACTTTTGATTCAACTACAATTATATCAAATTCACAATCAGTGTCGTTAATAATTTTTATTCTAGTTGATTCTTGACCTTCGTCATTAAGATTTATAAATTGATAAATTCCAGCAAAGTACATTCTCGGAGTAGGATTATCATCACAATCACCGAAGCAAATTTTTAGTGAAATTTTGCTTACTACTTCTCCCGTACATTTGTTTACAAGTCCAATTAATGCAAAGTGTTTTCCTTTTTCATCTGATTGGATTGTGAATACTACAGCGTCTTTACCTTGCTCCGCAACTTCAATTTTCACATCTGATTCTATATCTGATTCTATGATTTTTATGCCATATTCACAATTTGTGTTATTGAATATTTTTACGGCTATCCTGCCTTTCCCATCAGCATCAAGCTTTATAAATGCTTCATCTGAAAGGAAGCTCATTCTTTCTTTTGGGGGAGTATTTTCAGCAATTTTGCCACATACTCTTACCGACAAATCACTAGCAACATCATTTTTTTCATCATATAGGCCTATAGTATAGCAATAGTCGCCCGCAGCTAATTTTTCAATTACAAATTTGTACTCACTTTTATTGTTTCGCTCTACTTTACCAACTCTTTCTTCTTTTTCTTTTCCGTCAACTTTCTTGTATTGAGTTATTCTAAAATAGTTACCTAATTCATTTTTTCTTTCTCCATCTGCCCAAGTCAATGTAATATTACCTTGAACTGGTGATGATTCCATAATGTCAACTTTAATTCCAACCTCGATTGGCTTTGCCGGCTGTTTTGCTAGCAAGTCAATGCTACCAGCACTCATGAAAGCTGCAATGAATCCAAGCAGCATTATTTTATATATAGTTTGTCTCATTTGAGATACCTCTTTATGTAAATTTATAATTATTTATTCCGCATTTGATATAACAACACATAACCTCAAAAAAGGTAACAAAAAGAATCAAAAAAAAATTAAATATATAGAAATGTGTAATTACTCTTTAGTTTATCTTTTTCTAACATCTTCATTTATAAATATATTCATTATTTCCTCGTCCACCAAAAGTATTATGTCAAAATTTGTTAATTTTGCTAAACTAAAAAATCAAAAATCATATAAAAGGTTTATAAATGACTGGTTCTAAAATAACAATAAACAATGGTAAACTAAGTGTCCCTAATGACCCGATTATCCCTTTCATCGAAGGTGATGGTATTGGTCCAGATATTTGGGCAGCAACTGTAAGAGTGCTAGACAGTGCAGTAGAAAAAGCATACAATGGCGAAAAGAAAATAGTATGGAAAGAAGTATTAGCTGGTGAGAAAGCATTTGATAAAACTGGTGAATGGCTACCTGCTGAAACACTAGAAAATATAAATGAATATCTAATCGCTATCAAAGGTCCATTAACTACTCCAGTTGGTGGTGGTATTCGCTCTCTGAACGTTGCTCTAAGACAGCAACTAGACCTTTACACTTGTTTACGTCCCGTTAGATGGTTCCAAGGTGTTCCGTCTCCGGTCAAAGAACCTAATAAAGTTGACATGGTTATATTCCGTGAAAATACTGAAGATATCTATGCTGGTATAGAATGGAAAGCTGGCACTCCTGAAGTGAAAAAAGTAATTGACTTTATCCAAAATGAAATGGGAGTTAAGAAAATCAGATTCCCAGAATCATCGTCAATAGGAATCAAACCAATCTCAATCGAAGGAACAGAGAGAATAGCAAGAGCAGCTCTTGACTATGCTATAGAGCACAAACGTGACTCTGTAACTTGGGTACACAAAGGTAACATCATGAAGTTTACTGAAGGTCTATTCAAAGATACTGGATATGATGTAGCGGAAAACGAGTATGGAGATAAGGTTTTCACATGGAGACAATACGACAAGATAAAAGAAGAGAAAGGCGAAGAAGCTGCTAACACGGCTCAAAAAGAAGCATTAGCAAATGGTAAAATATTAGTAAAAGATGTGATAGCAGATGCGTTCTTACAACAAATCTTATTGCGTCCGGAAGAGTATGAAGTAGTATGTACTATGAACCTAAACGGCGATTACATATCTGATGCATTAGCTGCTATGGTAGGTGGTATTGGTATAGCACCGGGTGCTAACATCAATTATATTACAGGTCACGCTATATTCGAAGCGACTCACGGTACTGCACCGAAATATTCTGGTTTGGACAAAGTGAACCCAGGTTCAGTAATCCTATCTGGTGTGTTGATGCTTGAGCATTTGGGATGGCAAAAAGCTGCTGATCTAATCGTAGATTCAGTAGAGAAAACAATTTCTCAGAAAACTGTAACTTACGATTTTGAAAGACAAATGGACGGCGCAAAATTGCTAAAAACTTCTGAATTTGGCGATGCACTAATTAAGAATATGTAATCTGATTAGAATTATTCTTTAGATTTTAAGAGAACCGCTTTCGAAAGAAGGCGGTTTTTTTTTGTGGATTATCTTTCATTTTAAGGGACTAAAGTCCTTTCAAAATGCTCATCTATTTATCCATCGGTTAAAACCGATGGCAATAAATTCTAAAATGCTTTGAGACATTTTTCTTTATCATACACAAAGTATTGCCGTTGACTTTAGTCAACGGATACAAACATTCCCACCACCAGCAACCCCCTTAAAATAAAAGTAATTCTCAAACTTCAATCGAAAGTTATATAATACAAACCTTTGAACTTTCGATTTATGCAACAAAAACCTAATAAGCTAACTGAAGGATCGATACTTAAATCGCTAATCACTCTTGCCCTGCCAGTTATATTTGTCAATATATTACAGACAGCGTATCAGCTAACAGATACTTTCTGGGTTGGCCGCTTGGGGACTGATGCAGTTGCCGCGGTTTCTATTAGTTTTCCTATTATCTTTTTTATTATTTCACTTGGTATTGGGTTAGGAGTAGCTGGGACTATACTAGTTGCTCAGTATGCTGGTAAACAAGACCAAGCGACTGTTGATTATACTTCCTCTCAAACTTTTCTGATGGTAATAGTTGTATCAATAATTTTAGGGGCAATTGGTTATCTACTTTCCCCTTATATGACTATGGTAATGACTGATGACTCGAACGTAATCTACCCTGCCATTTCTTACATGAGAATATCTTTCATAGGGTTAGTGTTTATGTTTACTTATATGATATTCCAATCATTGCTTCGGGGAGTAGGTAATGTAAGAACACCTATGTACATAGTGTTAGGTACTGTACTACTAAACTTAGTCTTAGACCCATTATTTATCTTTGGATACGGACCTATACCTGCCATGGGCGTCAAAGGGGCGGCGATATCAACAATATTGACTCAAGCTATTGCATCTATTATTGGAATTGCTTTATTGTCTGGAGGTAAATACGGAATTAAGTTAAAATTAAGTCATTTCAAACCCGATTATCCTCTAATCTATAAAATGTTCAAGATTGGATTCCCTTCGTCTGTTGAGCAATCTACTCGAGCACTTGGATTAGCCGTTATGACATTGCTAGTGACTACATTCGGCACACTTACGGTTGCTGCTTATGGTATTGGCACTTATGTGCTGATGTTTGTTATCATTCCAGCAATGGGTCTATCTATGGCGACTTCTACATTAGTAGGACAGAACATAGGAGCAGGTAAAATAGAGCGTGCTGAGAGAATTGCTATATTAAGTACTAAATTGGCGTTCATAGCACTATCTATTGTGGGAATAATAATATTTATTTTTGCTAACCAAGTTGTAGCTTTCTTCATTCCAGGTGAAATAGAAACTATAAAGACTGGAGCTCTTTTTCTAAGAACAATGTCATTAACCTTTGGGTTTGTAGGTGTACAGCTAACATTAAACGGAGTATTTATAGGTGCAGGTAATACGATGATATCCATGATTCTAGCTATTGTAAGTTTATGGGTACTGAGATTCCCATTGGGTTATGTATTAGCTATGCACACCTCACTTGCGGAAGTCGGTATATGGATAGCATTCCCAATATCTAATATAGTAGCCGCACTTGCTACATTGGTTTGGTTCAAAAAAGGGACTTGGAAAGAAAAGAAAATAACTGAAGAAATGAAACAGATAGAAGACACTAGAACTGAAACTATAATAGAAGAAGGTGGATTGGGGTAGTGTAAAGATTTCAAATCCTTCATAAAAAAAATTAGAAACCGATTCATTATTTGAGTCGGTTTTTTTTATTCGAAAAATAGATTTCATTAATACTTTACCTAATTGGTAATAACAAAAACAGGACACTACAAACGGGGGAGGTTTGAAAGTGTCCTGTAGTATCGTCGCTTATATAAACGCTCGATCGAACAATGACATTTATACACCTACAATTATGAAGCCAAATTTATGTCATTTTAAATTATTATTTTTGTTATTCGTCAAGTTCGTGAAAACAAATAAATTGAGATTGATAAATGACTACTAAAAGAACAGTAACTGTACCAAGAGGTACCGAATTAACTTGTAAGAACTGGCAACTTGAAGCCGCGTACCGTATGATACACCACAATCTAGACCCCGAGAATGCCGAGAAACCAGAAGAGCTAATCGTATATGGTGGGCTAGGAAAAGCTGCTAGAAATTGGGAAAGCTTCGATGCTATTACCAATACCCTCAAGAATATGGACATAGATGAAACTCTTTTAGTTCAGTCAGGCAAGCCAGTTGGTGTTGCTAAGACTTATTCTGCTGCTCCTAGAGTAATAATAGCAAATTCGAACCTAGTTCCGAATTGGGCAAATTGGGAACATTTCCGTGAATTAGATAAAAAGGGTCTGATGATGTACGGTCAGATGACAGCTGGTAGTTGGATATACATTGGTACGCAGGGAATAGTACAAGGGACTTATGAGACTTTCGCTGAGTGTGCTAGACAGCATTTTGGTGGTACATTAAACGGTCGATTCCTATTGACAGGCGGTATGGGTGGAATGGGTGGTGCACAACCACTAGCCGCTAAATTCGCTGGCGCTGCTTCTATCACGGTCGAAATAGATGAAACAAGAATAGACAAGCGTATCCACGACGGATATTGCGATGTAAAGGTTGATAATCTGGACGATGCACTAAGAGTAATGAATGAAGCTAAAAATAACAACGAAGCAAAGTCTATAGGGCTAATTGGGAATACAGCAGAAGTTCCTCCTGAACTTTTGAGACGTGGTATTGTTCCAGATATAGTGACAGACCAAACTTCGGCACATGACCCACTAAACGGTTACTATCCAGCTGGGTATAGCAAAGACGAAGCTGATAAGCTAAGAGCTGCTGACCCAGAGAAATATTTAGCAGAAGTTTATAAATCCATAGCTACTCACGTAGAAACTATGGTTGAATTCCAGAAGAAAGGAGCCGTTGTGTTCGATTATGGAAATAATATACGTGGTATAGCTCAAGACAATGGCGGCTATAAAGATGCTTTCGCATTCAAAGGATTCGTACCTGAATATATCCGTCCTCTATTCTGTGATGGTAAAGGGCCCTTCCGTTGGGTAGCCCTATCAGGTAATCCAGACGATATCGCAGTTACTGATGCTGCAATCAAAAATCTTTTCCCTGATAACGAACCGCTACATAGATGGATAGATAATGCTGCCGCTAATATCGGCTACCAAGCATTACCAGCAAGAATTTGTTGGCTTGGCTATGGCGAAAGAGCGCTAGCAGGACAGTTATTCAACGAGCTAGTAAGAACTGGCAAAGTCTCTGCTCCAATCGTAATAGGTCGTGACCATTTGGATTGCGGTTCAGTTGCTTCACCTTACAGAGAGACAGAGGGAATGCTAGATGGCTCTGATGCAGTTTCTGATTGGGTGTTCCTAAACTTTGCACTGAACGCTATCGGTGGTGCTTCGTGGGTGTCTCTTCACCACGGTGGGGGAGTAGGTATGGGATTATCACAACATGCAGGCATGGTAGTCGTCGCTGATGGTACAGATGAAGCAAAAGGCAGATTAGAAAGAGTTCTAACTTATGACCCACTAATGGGGATACTAAGACACACAGATGCTGGCTACGAAAGAGCCGCAGACAATGCAAAGAAATTCGATATAAATATACCAATGGGTAAGTAAAATGAAAGCAATAGTAATAGGTGCCACAGGCACAATAGGAAAAGGAATAGTAGAGGAACTAGAAAGCAAGGGATACGAAGTTATCTCTGGTCACAGAAACTCAATAGTGAGCATAGACATAGATAACCCCGAATCAGTTCACAATTTCTTCGAAAGTACAGAAATGGTAGATGCAATAATATGTGCAGCTGGTAGTGCAGCATTCGCTCCAGTGAGTGAACTAGACGAAGAAAAAATCCAATCTAGTTTGAATAGCAAGTTCGCTGGTCAGCTAAGAGTAGCCAAATATGGTATGAAAAATCTACATAAGAATGGAGCAATCATCTTGACTGGTGGTATGTTCGCTTATGCTCCTTGGCCATCAACTTCTATTATTTCAGCAGTGAACAAAGGACTAGAGGGATTTGCTCTAGGTGCGACTTTAGAAATGGAAGATGGGAAACGAATTATGGTGGCTCTTCCACCACTACTATCAGAGTCAGCTGAGAAAATGGGAATGCCTACAGACCCATGGCCAAACTCTAGCGAAGTAGCTAAATCATATTCCAAAGCATTGGAAAGTGGCAAAAGTGCCGACGTATTCTACGTAGATGGTTACGAACCAAAGTAGTTAGAATAAATCCATGTCACTCTGATAACGCCGAAGGCGTTATCAGAGTCTAGGTGAATAAGTAGTTGATAATTTAAGAGGATCTTGAAAAAGGTTCTCTTTTTTTATATATTACATTTCGGGAAACACTATGGATTTATAATATCAAACTCATCACAATCATATTTTTAGCTTTTGCTATCCCTTTTAGTGGGTATGGGCAAGTTATTGATGAAGACCCTTTGACTAATTGTAGAGGACCATTACCTAATTATCTGCACTTTAACACAGGTGTTAATTATTCAAAACTTAATGGTAGTCAACTTAAAAATATAGACTTTAATCAAAGATATCAGGTCTCGTTTACTTATGAAGTTTATTTTGGAGACCAATATGTCGATCCTATAAATTCATTTGAATACGGGTTGAGTTATAATCAAAACGGGTTTAAACACGAAAATGCAAATGGAAAAGTAGAAACAATAAATTATGAATACCTATCTATACCAATAACATACAACTATATTGTTTATAATACATTTCCAAAAAGAGAACAAAATCGCTTTTTTGATCATATTCTATTGCTTCGTGGTGGAGCGTACTTAAGTTATTTAATGAATAGTAATGTTGATAATAATAAAAATTCAATACCTACTTTAGATTATGGAATTAAATTTGGGCCTAGAATAGAATTTTTACCATTTTCATATTTCTTTTGCACTCTGGAATATAACTTATTCTTAGGTTTAGGTGATTTTAGCGGTGATTTTGAGAAGAGTAATAATATTTCTCATTCGATAGAACTTGGTGTTGGTATGTATTTTCGATTTTTTTATTATTGAGATAAATGAATCAAACTACTCACATTCATATTGCTTGTTTTTGCTATTCCTTATAGTGGGTATGGGCAGGTGGGTGTGAACCCTCTAACATTTTATCCGACATCAAGACCTTTTTATCTTGGTCTAAATGGAGGATTGAATTATTCTAAAATCAATTACGATGACGCATCCACGGAATACCTCCCTTCAGTTCAGTTGGCAATCGAGTTTCAGTCATTTCTTTCTTCATATAAAAATGCAAGAAGTACATTACTGTATGGGGTGAGCTACGAATTAAAACAGTTTAGTATTCTGAACTCAAGTAATGAATCAATACAATTGGAATCAAGTTATTTATCATTCCCTATAAAATATCAATACTATTTTACTGATTTGCAAAAGAGTATTCCTGTTAGTGTAGTACTAGGGGGCTTTTATAGTTTTAAGCTTGATGAAAGTTCTATAGACAAAGATATTGAGTATTTACCAAATAGTAATTATGGTATTATTGTAGGTCCTAAAATAGAAATAATTTTAAATTATGGATTCTTTTTAAACCTTGATTATAACTTTCAATATGGTTTTGCATCGTTGAAAAATTCTATTTCGACTACTAATAACATAAGTCATATAATAAACATCGGTTTCAAATTTCCATCAACAGTATTTTAAATTAAAAAAGCAACAAATATCAAACTACTTACAATCATA
Source organism: Ignavibacteriota bacterium (assembly GCA_024636855.1). Lineage (GTDB taxonomy): Bacteria > Bacteroidota > Ignavibacteria > Kapaibacteriales > UBA2268 > PGYR01. Next base: position 33,062 of record JAGXGG010000075.1, read on the forward strand.
TTGCTGGCTTTTGCTATTCCATTTAGTGGGTATGGGCAGTTGAGTGACTCTGAATTAAGTACTCGTTACTTTATGGATTACTTTACATTAAGTTCTGGGGTTAATTTCGTAAATGTTACTCAAAATAGTAATGAAATATTTGGTAGTTATCGTGGCTTTCAGGCAAATTTGACTTATGAAAAATACATTGGCTCCAGTTACACCAAACCGACAAACTCAATAGAGTTCGGAGTAAGCTACATTAGTAAAGAATTCGCTAGTAGTTATAATAATTCCCAAAACTCATTAAATGTGTATTACTTATCTTTGCCGATAAACTATAATACGCGATTTTTATCTGTGTTTCTGATGAAAGTAGGAGGTTATGTGAGCTATAAGTTAAATAACCTAGATGGTTTTTACAGAAATTATTCTAGTGAAAATTTATTGACTTTGCCCGAACTCGATTATGGAATACACGTTGGTACTCGCCTAGAGCTAAATGAGATATCTAGTGAAGTCTCTATTCCTGTCTTTATAGAATATAATCTCCAATATGGCCTAGTTAGTATAGAAGAGATTTTACCAAACAGTTTTAATGGTACTCATACTATAAACCTTGGGGTAAAATTTCCAATAGTTGTATCTAAAAAGTAATTATTACAGGTATATTATCAAACTAATCACAATCATATTACTAGCTTTTGCTATTCCATACAATGGGTATGGGCAAGGGGATCAAGATGACCCATCAGACCGTCCTCCAAGAGCCCAACCGTTTTTAATTGGCTTAAGTAGTGGTATAAACTATTCTAATATGATGTATGAAAATACTTCAACTGAATTTATGTTTTCTGGAAAAATTTCATTGGATTTTGAATACCCAATGCTCTATATTAATGAATATCGCAGAGACTTCACTTTTTCCACTGGAATTAGTTTCGATAATAAAAACTTAAATATAAATGATGCAAACAATAACCAGAAACAGTCAAACATAACATTTCTAACAATTCCAATAAAATATGAATTACTAATAGGTACAAATTATTCAGAAAATAAACTTAGAACCAGCATAGTGGTTGGTCCTTCATTTAGCTTTCTTATATCTAATCCCTTTAAAGTAATTAAAGAAAAACCACTATGGCTAAATGTAGGAATAATCTTAGGTCCTAAATTTGAATATGTTTTAAACCCTGAACTTTTTATGTTTATAGAGTATAATTATCAAATTGGGCTAACTAAGCTCTATGATATTGAAGCATTAAATGCAATTAATAGCCATATTGTAAATATAGGATTCAAAATCCCTTCAACCGTTTTATTTTAGAGGCAGGATAAACAATATCAAATTCATCGCAATCATATTACTAGCTTTTGCTATCCCTTTTAGTGGGTATTCTTCAATGGGTCCTGGCCCTGCACATCCTATCTGCATTGGCTTAAGTGGAGGTGTTAACTACTCAAATATAAGGAATGATATTTTTTCTTCGGAAAGCAATCCTTCTGAACAATTTTCATTATATTTCGAACATCGCTTAGGTAATATTAAGGCGAAGTCAAGATTGGGATCGGTTGCTTTTGGGATAGGTTTTAATAATAGAACAATGAACTTAACGGATTCAAATAATATAGAATATAAATCAAGTCTAAATTACATAACAATCCCAGCAATGTATCAATTCCCGTTTTTTGGTTTAGATAAAGAAAACAAGTTTAGTGCCTATTTTTTTTTGGTTTTTCATTAAATCTTTACGTTTCTCAATCTAATAATCGAGTTGTAAAGAATCCTCATTGGCTATATGTTGGAGTTTTAATTGGACCTAAAATTGAATATGAAATAACTTCTAATCTGTCAATATTTATGGATTATAATTATGAGTTTGGAATAACAGATATTCAGGATATAGATAAAATAAGTAGGAGTACAATGCACTTAATCAACATAGGTTTCAAAGTACCTACAACCATATTTTAAAGAAAATTATACCGCTCCTCTGGAGCTTATTTGTCTTTTTTCAATTCGAATGCTACAGATATTAAGCCCCTCTGGGGCTGTAATGGATTATTGAATTATACTAAACTAACCACGTAGTGGCTAAATATCTGTAGTAAAAAGTCAACCCACAATACCAATCAGCCCCGTAGGGGTTGAATATAAAGTATTGTAACATTAGATATTTAATAGTCTTGAAAAAGGTTCTCTTTTTATATATATTACATTTTGGGAATCACTTTGGATTTATAATATCAAACTCATCACAATCATATTACTAGCTTTTGCTATTTCTTTTAGTGGATATGGGCAGGGGTAAGATAAACCATTTGATTATTTAGAATTTGCGAGCTTTTTAATTAGTCCATTGAATATAAATCCGTGGAATGGGAATACCGAAAACCAATATAGCCTACCAGCTAGTCCTAAGGGTCTGAAAGTAGCCGTTTGTATTATATATCCATCTTCTACTTTGAATTCTAACCATGCATCCCCAGGTAATTTCATCTCAGCAAAAAGTAATAACCGACCTTCTTCTTTATCAGCATATAGCACTCGCCAAAAATCCAAAGCATCGCCTGTTGATATTGTTAACTTATTTGTTCGACCTCTCCTGAGTCCTACTCCACCAACGAATTTGTCTAATATACCACGAATTTTCCATAGCCAATTACCATAGTACCAACCGGTTTCACCACCAATTTTCCATATATTATTTATACAGGTATCTCTGTCTGCAATTTTTCTAGTTCGTTTATCTTTGAATGAGCCAAATTCAGGTACTTTTACAAATTCACTTATGTTGAAATTGATACCACTGCTAGAGTATGAATCTTTCCAACTTGAATAGATATTATTGTCTTCAATTCTTTTAAATGCCTTACCGATAGCTTCTTTGAATGAGATGGGCTCTACACCTAATATTCTATTTATATCATGGTTACGGCATATTACTTCTACTTTCATGCTATTGACTAATGAACGAGCTAGTCGATATGAAGTAGACGTAACAAAATACAACCAATAAGATGACAATTTCGGTGTCATTAGCGGTACTGTAAATATTTTCCGTTTCAAGTTCCTTGCTTCGGCAAATTGGAGTAGCATTTCTTTGTAAGTCAGAATATCATAGCACCCAATATCAAAATTCTTATCATAAGTTTCTTCTTTCAAAATTGATTTCGTAAGAAATGTTAGTACATCAGATATACCTATTGGTTGACATCTAGTTGAAAGCCATTTCGGTGCTATCATAACGGGTAATTTTTCTACTAGATCTCTTATTATCTCAAATGAAGCGCTACCAGAACCCACTATAATACCTGCTCTCAGGCATGTAAAGTGATATGTTCCTTTGCCTAGTTCTTCTTCTACTTTTTTTCTAGATTCTAAATGTTTGGAGAGTTTGGACTCATTGATAATACCGCTTAGGTATATCACCTGCTGAGCATTAGTATTAGAAATTCTCTTTCTGAAATTAATTGCAGATTGCTGTTCTAATTCTGTGTAATCATCAGACGAGGACATAGAATGAACCAAATAATATGCTACATCTATGTCATCAGGTATATTTGACAAACTATCTTCTTTGAGTAAATCAATTTCTACTATCGAGATATTGGGAGCTAAAGAATTAGCATAGTTGAACCTTGTTTTGTCTCTGACACAGCAAACAACGTGATGCCCTTCCTCAACGAGTAGTGGTAACAATCTTTTACCTATATAACCTGTAGCACCAGTAAGAAGAATTTTCATATTACCTATTACGTATCATGGTACTATTTAATATATTTTATAATCTTATGGTTACAGATATTAAGCCAATTCGTGGCTTATATGGAATTAATCCGCCTTCTAACTCCGCTCAGGCATCATAATTCTGACCTAGCGGGGCAGTGTTTGTTTTGTAGCATCCCATTTCAACAGATATTATGCTCCGATGGTGCCGCAATTCTGTATTGAATTATCCTAAATTAGCCACGTAGTGGTGATATATCTGTAGCTAAATGAATAGATAAAAATCAATTGCCCCGTAGGGGTAATATATTTATTTCCAGAATAATTGATTTTTTATTAATTTTATAAATGCCTAATACATATCATCAAATATATTTGCACATTGTTTTCTCTACTCTAAATAGGGAAAGGACTATTCGTGACCCATTGAAAACAGAACTTTTGAAATACATTAATAAAATTATTCAAAACAATGAATCAAAACCAATTTGTTTGAATGCTCACATTGATCATGTACATTTATTAATTGGGATGAACCCATCAATAAAGATTAGTGATTTAATTCGTGATATCAAATCAAGTAGTTCAAAGTGGATAAATGAAAACCGAAAACTAAACGACAAGTTTAGTTGGCAATCTGGCTACGGTTGTTTCTCTGTGTCGAAATCAAGTTTACAGTCGGTTATCAGATATATAGATAACCAAGAGGAACACCATAAAGTAAAATCCTTCAAAGATGAATATCTTGAGTTATTAAAGAAACACGGTGTTGAATTTAATATCGATTATGTCTTTTAGTATTCCACCCCTACGGGGCGGATTGGGTTGTTAGCTAGTCAATGGGGCTACAGGTATTGAGCCACTACGTGGCTAATAAAGTATCACAAACAAAATTGAATTCAAAAACCGTTTTCCAAATATCAATCGTAAATGCCCCAGAGGGGCAGTATATCTGTAGCAACCAAGTTTGAAAAAGTTAGAAAAAGCCACGTAGTGGCGATATATCTGTAGCCAATGTGGCTACCACCCACACACCACCAGCCCCGTAGGGGCGGTATACCTTTAAGTTATTAATTTTCTTTCAATCAAAAAAAATCCTCATTTCTTCAAGAAACAGGGATTGTAATTACATTATTCATTCTTAATCTTTTATTTTGATTTCGATTCTTTCATTTTCTAATTCGATATTGAAATAAACAAAACCATATTCCAGATTAAAATAATATGTTGCCTTGTTGATATTCCTTGATCCATTCAATTCTTGACATTCACATTTTATTACCCAAACATCCAGCATTCCCTTATTCGACTTATAATCCGATTCTCCCTTAACCATATATGTACAATCCGCTAATTCAGTCTTGTCAATTTCAAGCTCTTTAGTCTCAGACACATAAGAAGGTTCGTCTGATTTATTGACGTTTGACTTTACTACAGTTTGTTTTACAGTTGTTTTTTTGGGTCTAGCTAAAATTTTAGTATTGATTGTTGAATTGAATAATGGCAATACAACTTTAGGTTCTAATATTTTTTTATTCAAATCAATAATGTTAACTAAAGGCGGTAAACTTAATTCAAATGCTTTAAAATTACTAAAGTCAACATTTTGATTTTCTTTAACAGGAAAAGCAGAGCTCAAATCTATAATAGGGTCAAAATTTAATGTTTGGATTATCATATTCTGATTAGAACCAGGCATACCAGAATAATTAAGAGTCCAGGTCCAAGTTTGATCAGAATTTGTTTCATCCTTATTACTTTTTAAATTCAAATCATACCTTAGAGTATCATTTTCTCGGACATGAGTTACCTCATAATTAAAAGTAGCTTGGCTTTCGTACACATCTGACGAATATGCTATGTTAAAAGCAATAATAAAAAGAAATGAATAAATTAGAGGTCTCATAACTGTACCAATGTTAAATAATTTATAGAGAAACAGGTGTCAATGTGAATTTACAGAATTCTAATAATATTTACAAAAAGGATCCATCACCCAAGCATTATTTTAATTGCAAGTTGTTTATTTACTTTTATCCTTTGTAGTTAAATAAGAATTTTAATATTTCTGTTTTAGCTTCTGTAATTGGTTTCAATATTGTTGTGTTGTACATTGCTTTGTCAGTTAAATTTAAACCATTATTAAATATATTTTCATAAAGTTTACCCTGTAACTCATCAAATTTACTTAGGATATTACTATAAAGGCTATTATCTACCGCCAATAAAGTATCAACAAATTTCCTTCTAATCATAATAAATAATTCATCTGTTTCTTCAATTAAATTTTCTTTTTCATTTTGACTTACAACTGAATTAGTTAATATATTCAAATTAAGTTCAAGTTGATCAATAAAGTCATAAAGAAATTTCAAATTTTGATCTAAAATAAGAGTCTTAAGCAATTTCATTTTTCTTTCTTGCTCTTTAGATACGTCAGAATTCTGTTGATTTAAACTAAATATATAATAAGTTATTACTATATTAAATAGAGCGATAACTATTGCTGCAACTTTAAAAATTATATCAAGTATATCTGTTTGATTTGATAGACTTTGTGAACAATGTAATATCATCCTAATGCCGTCCCTTGTCTTAATATCCTTTCAATTGCTTCATTTAATGGTTTCTCATATTTATAAGAACCTTGAGATTCAAATTCAAATTTTGATAAAAATTTTTCTCTACCCAAAGAAAGAACAACTTCAAGAAATAATTCTTCAAAAAATGAGGGAATAATTGAGTAAACATTATCGGGTATAATAATTTTAACTTTATCATACTTTTTCTCTATTTCATTAATTTGTGACTCCTCTCTTGCTCTTTTTCCTCTATCACGACCAGTATAAACTTTAGCCCCCTTTGCTCTATAATCTTCTAGATTAATTATATTATCTTTACTTAATTTCATTTGTTAAATCATCCTCATTAAACAATATTTTTGCACTAATAACGGTTCCTGGGAAATAATTATCTTCAAATTTAACATAATTTGAATCTGGTTTTTCTTCTATTTCACCTGAATTATTAAAAGTCATATACTTATATGTGTCCCCTAATTCATCAGTCTTTTCTTTAATTGCATATTTGCCATCAAAAACTATACTTGTTTTCCCTGACAGTATTGCCATTTTAGAAAAATCATCTTCATGATTATTATACCCTTTAATATTAAAGAAGCTTTCAATAAAGCGAATAGATCCATTTCCTCTTTTTTTATACTCTGTTTCTGCTACACTTGTAACACCTTCCTGTAAAGAATATAATGTCCAAAGAGTTTCTTCTTCAAATTGTTCACGACTAAAGAACCTTCTTCTTGTATATTCTTCAGATAATTTTTTCATTTTTTGTACAATTCCTACGTTTGGGCAATCAGGCGAGTTAAATTTTTCATATATAGTTCCTCCAAAATTTAAAATAACTAAATGAAACATACCATAATGTTCATTCGCCTTATTGATTTCATGAAAATAACCTATTGAAAAACGATAGTCAGTAGTTGAATGTTCTTCTGCATTTATTAACATTTCGCTTATAACTACGCATAAATCATCTAGTTTTTCAACGGTTAATCTCTTTCCCATTCGTTTAAGACATGACAAAACATAATCTACTAGCTTTGTTGTATCTATGTCCTTTTGTTCTGAAATGACAACTGAATCTCCTTGTTTAGCTCGATTATGAACACACAATGGGTATGGAATTATATCTTTAAAATCTCTTCTATCATCTGTGTGAATCGCAGGGGACCCTACTGAAAATAATAATTTGTTAACATTACTATTATCTATGTTAATTGCACTAATTCTTTTAATTCTAGTATTCATTTCTAATGAACTAGAACAAGCTTTATAAAATGTTAACATATCTTTTAGAATTATATCAAGAAGTACTTGAGCTTCTAAGTCAACTTTTTCACATTCTGAATAATCAATCTCAACTAAACTAGAGTTTTGATTAACTAAAACCCCCAACAAATTTGTTATGAAGGTGTAACTTTCATTACTCTTCTCAATCAAAGAAAAATGTTTTGGCACTTGTATTTTTTGATTTCTATGACTTACTCCTTTAGTTATTTTGTCTAAATTGAAATTAGATTTTTCATTTGATAATAGGAATTTAGTGTTAATCGGCATAAATCTATTGATTAGCTCTTGTATCGTATATTTATCAATATACGACTCTTTTGACTTCAAAAATTGTAAATATTCTCTAACTCTCCTTGCTTTTCTTTTTCTTTTACTTTTTAAACGTCTTTGAAATCGTTTTTCAGCAATTGTTTTTTTTATTTCAATTTTTTTCTTCAAAAGTGACCTTACGTATACTCTATTAGCATTTTTCAAGTTTTTCAAAAAAATCCCCATTTCTTCAAGAAACAGGGATTGTAATTATTATCTATTATTTATGAGCAGCCGCTTGTGGTGCCGCAATCCTCGCAGACCGTACAGCTTCCGTTTCGCTTCACCCTCGATGAGCTACAAGTGCTACACATCTCACCAGTATAACCCAAGCTGCGGGCTTCGTCTAGCTCGGCTTGCTTTTGTGCTCTGCCAGCATCAATTGTAGTTGAAGCTTTTAGCTGTACTAACTGTGGTGCGATTATACTTTTAGCAATGTCTTTTTCATCTGGTTGCGAACCGCCTTTGTCATCTATGTCATTTGCTTTAGATTCAGGAGATTGCAACTCAGGAGTATCGCCCCCATTCGGGTTGTTCTTGTCTTCATCAACCGCAAATACATGAACTAGGTCATTTCTTTTTAGGTAGTCGTAGCCAAGTGTACGGAATACATAGTCTAGGATAGAAGTCGAATTCTTGATTGCTTCGTGACCTTGTACCATACCTGCTGGCTCGAATCTAGTGAATGTGAATGTATCTACTAGCTCTTCTAGAGGCACACCATACTGTAATGCCTTAGATGCTAATATAGCGAAACTGTTCAACATACCACGGTATGCAGCGCCTTCTTTGTACATGTCGATAAAGATTTCACCTAATTGACCATCTTCGTACTCACCAGTTCTTAGGAATATTTTGTGTCCGCCAACAGTTGCTTCTCTGATTGTACCTTTACGACGTTTTGGCAATTTGTATCTTTGTGATTTTCTTACAGACTTGCCTTCGATTTGCTCGTGCATTTCTTTAGCGCCTAGAGTTTCGTCTAGTGTATGCTCGTCACCCAATAGAACTGTTTCTTCTAGTCCATCATAGTTCGCTGAGTTCAATGGTTGTGATAGTTTAGAGCCATCACGATATAGAGCGATTGCTTTTAACATCAGTTTCCATGACTTCATGTGAACTTCGCTTATATTGTTCACTGTAGCGCTTCCAGACATATTAACAGTCTTGGATATAGCACCAGAGATAAACGGTTGAGCAGCAGCCATTATGCGTACGTGAGCCATATAAGCTATAGAGCGTTCGCCTTTCTTACCACATGTGTTCGCGCAATCGAAAATAGGTAGATGTTCATCTTTCAGATGCGGTGCACCCTCTATCATCATAGTACCACAAACGTAGTCATTAGCTTTTTCGATTTGCTCAGCAGTAAAGCCAAGAGCAGCTAATAGGTTCAGAGATGAGTCAGCTATTTCTTCATCAGAAAGCCCTAGCTTCATCATGAAATCTTCGCCCAATGTCCATTTGTTAAACGCAAATTTGATGTCGAATACATCGTCTAGTTGATCTTCTACAAGTTTGATTTTATCTTCAGTAAACCCTTTCTCAATCAAAGATACTTTGTTGATTTCTGGACAGCCAGCGAATGTGCCGTGACCTTTACTGTATTTTGTTATTTCTTCAATTTCAGTTTCAGTGTAGCCTAGTTTCACTAGTGCTTTTCTTACTGATTGGTTTACTATTTTGAAGTATCCACCACCAGCTAATTTTTTGTATTTCACGATAGCGAAATCTGGCTCGATACCCGTAGTATCACAATCCATAACAAGACCAATAGTTCCAGTAGGAGCTATTACAGTTACTTGTGCATTGCGATATCCATAGTGCTCGCCCATTTCTAAAGCATTGTCCCATACTTCACGAGCCGCTGTTAGCATATCTTGAGGGCAGAAACGAGTATCTATACCTTGAGGTCTTATAGTCAAGCCTTCGTACTCAGAAGTTTTAGCATTGTAAGCCGCTCTTTTGTGGTTACGGATTACTTTTAACATGTGCTTTTCATTTAGCTTGTATTCTGGGAATGCACCTAGCTCTTTTGCCATCTCGGCAGAAGTAGCATAAGCTTGCCCACATAGAATAGAAGTCAAAGCACCAGTCCAAGCAAGAGCTTCATTCGAATCGTAAGGAATGCCGTTTACCATTAGTAATGAACCAATGTTAGCATAGCCAAGACCTAAAGTTCTGAATTTGTAACTAAGGTCAGCAACTCTCTTAGATGGGAATTGAGCCATTAGTACAGATATTTCTAGAACTACAGTCCAGATACGAGCAGCATGCTTGTACGCTTCTATATCGAACTCACTAGTCTCTTCGTTGAAGAATTTCATTAGGTTCAAACTTGCTAGGTTACAAGCTGTATCGTCCAAGAACATATATTCTGAACATGGGTTAGATGCGTTGATACGACCAGACTCAGGGCAAGTGTGCCATTCGTTGATGGTAGTATCATATTGTAATCCTGGATCAGCCGACTTCCAAGAAGCTAAGTTAATTTTGTTCCATAGGTCACGAGCTCTCACACGGCGAACGTGCATTTCGTCAGTACGCCATTTTAGTTCCCACTCTTCGTCAGCTTCTACAGCCTTCATAAATTCATTAGTAACACGAACAGTGTTATTCGCATTTTGACCGCTTACAGTGTTGTATGCTGCACTCTCATAGTGTGTATCGAAAGCTTCAGTATCAACAGAAGTGAATCCTTGTTTCACAAGATCTAATACTCTATCCATGTAATTAAGAGGAACACCACGATGAGCTCCACGTTTGATAAGCTCTTTTAAAGTTTGATTTTTTTCAATATCAGGGCTATTAGTGATGGCTTCTTCCATTATAGCTTCTAGGAATACTTTATTAATCCTAGAACCAGTAACTAATGCAGCAACTTTCTCTTCTTCTCTAGCTTTCCACTCTATGAATTGCTCCACATCTGGGTGGTCTATATCCACAACTACCATTTTTGCTGCACGCCTTGTCGTACCACCAGATTTAATAGCTCCGGCAGCTCTATCAAATATCTTCAAGAAGCTCATCATTCCAGAAGATACCCCCCCTCCAGATAATGGTTCTTCGCTACTACGTATGCGAGAGAAGTTAGACCCAGTACCACTACCGAATTTGAATATACGTGCTTCTCGCGTAATCAAATCGAAGATACCACCTTCGTTAAGCATATCGTCACTAACAGATTGGATAAAACATGCATGAGGTTGAGGTCTAGTATAAGCGTCTTTTGATTTTTCTATTTTCCCATTGTCAGGGTTAACGTAGTAGTGTCCTTGCTTGCTCCCCGTAATACCATAAGCGAAGTTCAACCCAGTATTAAACCACTGAGGTGAGTTAGGAGCTGCAGCTTGATTCATAAGCATATATGCCGCTTCTTCGTAGAATATTTCAGCATCTTTTGTAGTGTCGAAATAATTGTTTTGCTCGCCCCAATGTCTCCAAGTACCAGCAAGTCTATGAATTACTTGCTTAACTGAATTTTCTGAGCCAGTAGCATGTTCGCCATTTTCATCTTTGACTTTCTTACCTTTCTCGTCGAAAAGAGGTACACCCGCTTTTCTGAAATACTTTTGTGCCAATATATCGGTAGCCATTTGAGACCATCCGATTGGGACTTCTACATTTTTCATATCGAAAACAGTTGAGCCGTCTGGGTTCTTTATAGTTGATGAGCGGTGTGTATATTTGAAAAGGTCATATACGTTCACGTCATCTTTGGTAAAATGTCGAGAAAATTTCATAGTGGGGCACCTATATTAGTAATAAATCATTGATTACACTCAGCATAATGACTTACAAATAATTTGGTGAAGTAGGGTTCACAATTAGATTAGCGGCTACTTCGGCAAATTATTTATTGATAATGACACAACTAAGTGGATACAATTAAAATGTTTTTTTTGATTCATTACAAGGTGTAATTATCAACACCAATCAATGATAGGACTTTCAAATTATCCACATTGTTTTGCTTATATTTTTTCCTTTTTGGAATGTAGTTTTATGCTGCTTTTCTAAAATAAAAAATAAAAATGTTTTATGCAAACGTAAGGTCTTAATTAATATTGTGTTAAGGTGGGGTTATAAATTAACAGTACTACCGATATCTATTTATCCAGCCAACTCTGAAAAAAAGGTTTGATGAAGTATTGAGGTATAAGGCTTTTGATTACTTTGAAGTCCTGTTTGAGTGTACTTTCACTATCTAGGAATGCAAGTACATCAGATGCTTTTGCAGAAGAAAACATGTCGGTAAACAATTGATGACCTTTGTATTTTCCATCCGCTAGTACTTTCAGTAAAGTACTGTCATATAGTTTGTGCTTCAGAGATATATGTTCCTCTGTGTAGTGAGGAGTTCCATTCGATTGATAACTATTTATGATCTTTGTAATAGTCTTCTGTGTATTAGTAAATGTATAACCTGTGGAGCCACGAGTATCTCCTCCTACAGTACCAATATTTATTATATTACCATCTGCTCTAGCAAAAGGATAGTCAGTCATAGGAATAACACCAAATTCGCTATCTATTATCTTGTAATCATTGATATTTAGAACTTCAGTTATGTATTCTTCTATTCGCTTATCATAAATTTCCTTTTCTAATAGCTTATCGGAGAATAAAGTATACTCTACTAATGCTGTAGTTTCCGAGGTTGGAAGTACATAGAAGAATGTATTACCGTTTTCTTGACTTGTCCGAAAATCCATCAGATAAATTTGTTTTGGGTCTAGGTTCAGTTCATTGGATTCTATTACTACTCCTTTGAAATGCTGTAGCAGGTATGTGTGCTTTTCTTCTAATTTAGGTTTATCATAAATGGAGTTGAATACATATTCAGAATGGTAAGTGTGACTGTCTGTAACTACTTCACAGCTATTCCCAATTGAAGTTACGCTTTTGATATTATCATTTAGTATAGTCAAATTCGATTGGGATTTCAAATAATCTAATGTATGATTGTAAAAGTCAATACTTCGTATCATATTATAATTATAATCACCTGTATTAAGCAGAAAGCTTTTGTTGTCAACACTGAAAAAGCACATCTCGTCCCACTTTCTATATATTATTTCTTCAAAAGGGGAGATGGAGTTTTCCCAAAAGCACCATGTTCTATCATTGACAGATTTGTCGCTCTTATCGATTAATAAGATAGATTTGTTAGCCCAAACACCTGATAACAAATCTCTATATACTAGACTGAGCCCAGACATTCCACCACCGCAAACTATAATGTCATATTCCATTTTCATAGATTGTCAGGTGAATAATAGTTAGAATTATTATGAAGTTAAAATGCTAAAATAAAGCGAAGCATTTCGGGTAGCTTAGATAGAGAAATTAATCTAAATCCGAGGAATGTACCAAAGCCGATGAATGTAACACCTGCTGCTTGCTTGATTCTGAAAATCATATTCGTAGAGAATTTGTGCTTATACTTGTTAGTTAAAGTGGCAATGAAATTGACCCAAAACAGATTTCCAAGACCGAAGCCAAGAGCAAATAAGAAATTAGATATTGCTCCACCATTCGTCATACCAGCTTCGTGTACCCAGATAGTAACGGCCGCAAGAGATGGTAGGAAAGTAGGATTCGCTAGATTTGTTAAAGCGATTGCTATACCGAGGAAAACAGGTCCTTTTTTACCTAATTTGGATGCGTAGCCTGATGTAGCTTCATCACCTTTTTTAATTTTTCTTTTTTTCGCTTTTAGATTTAGGAAACCGATGATAAATAATGCAGAAATAGTACCAATTTGGAATACTAGATATGCAGCAGGATAATCTTTTGAAAAACTACTAAGTGTAGATATAGCAGCCGTAGTAGCGAATATAACGCCCAAACAGTAAATAAAATCCATTATGGCATTGCCTAGAGCGAGATGAAACCCAGCTTTTTTGTTCTGGAATAACCCAATCTCAATAGCTGTTACCCCCACAGGTCCAGGAGGAAGAGCCAAAGCAACACCAACTATGAAACCAAATAGTATAGATAAATCCAAGAGAACCTAATGGTTGTTAGAAATATAGAAATATGTCTTTCGACTTATATCCAAAGAGCAAGTAACGAAAATAAAATATAAAATCAAAATTACCTTCTTAACAAAGGGGGGTATGCTATAATGTATGATAGAGTTACGCTGCCGAATAATATTAATGAATAGTCAATGTAAGTCCAATACCACCAACGAAACCAGATATATCTGAATTCTCGATTCCGCTATATTCGAGACCAGATATAATGCGATAACCAATGTTAAAATCAATTAGAACATTATTTGTGATATGAAAATAAATATTCGCTTCAGGCTCAATATTGAATAACCAATCACCTGTTAGGTCATCACTAATTGGTGAATTTCCGAAGCTAGTAAACGTAGCACGGCCAAATCCTATGTTCAAACCTACTGAGAATGGTAGAGAGTAGCTATTAGAAACAAAATAATCAACATTGAAGCCATACAAATCATAGAGTAATGCGGCTTTTAGATTGTTACCATTGGGTTCAAATATCACAGAATTATCAAATAAATAAAAATAATGTGCTCCTATTACCAAATCATCTGTTGCGTATATACCTAGCTTGATACCAATATCATTCATCGAATAGGTATCATTAGTCGTATATTTATACTTTGCCGAGATCATAGCTTTATTATTAGCGTTAGTTTTCAGCGGTTCTGTCTCATATCTATCGTATTGACCACCTGGTAGCTCCTGCGAGTACAGTGAGCTACTGATAGATAGTAAGATGATAGCTATGATATATTTCAATTATTTTAACCTATTGATAACGGACTTTAGTTTTTCTTCTACTTCGTGTGCTATAGCACCTAACTTCTCATTCTCGATTGCTTGCATAGATGCCATAGGGCTAACAGCAGTTACATCGAATTCACCTTCTCCAGCTTCTACTACTATTACATTGCAAGGTAGCATAACGCCAATATTGTCTTCTATGCTTAACGCTTTATAAGCAAAATGAGGATTGCACGCTCCTAATATACGATACTTTTTGAAATCTACATCTATTTTTTCTTTCAAAGTTTTAGTCACATCTATTTGAGTTAATACCCCAAATCCTTCTGTCTTTAGTTCTTCAGTTACTCTTTCTATTACTTCTTCGAATTCGCCTTTTACCTTTGTACTATATGAGTAGTTCATATGCTATTGTCCTAACTTTAAGTGAAACTTATTATTATTTTGTAAAGTATAATAACATAAGAAGTAGCAAAATTCAAAATATTTGATTTTATATTTATCATATTACAATTATATAATACTAAAGGAATTACTGAAGTGAACACTAATATACTTTCTAAATTACTAAGCAAATACAAAAACCTAGCACTTCTCGTGTTACTAGCTGTGATAGCTACTTCATGCGTATCTATAGAAACAACATCTTACTCTGACCCAGATTTTACAAATAAAAAATATTCTAAGTTTTGTGTTTATTCGGTAGAGCAAAACCTCAACAAACGTGCTTTAATAGAAAGAGTATTCGTGGAGGAATTCAAAGAAGCAGGGATATATGCTGTAGAAGGATCTAATATATTCCCACCTACTAGAACATGGGAAGAGGGTGAATTCCAATCTCAGCTTATGAAAAATGGGTTCGACGGATTTATTAAAATAGAAATCATGGATGAGGTAGTCAATGAAAGAGTTATTCCTCAAGTACATACTAATACTGAAACTACGACTACCAAGAAAAAGAATGGTAAAGATGCTACTGTAACTAATACTAATACTTATGTAACGAATGATATAGATGTATATATGAATAATCAATTCCAAGCAGATTTAGTAGACGTAGCTACTAATAAAGTCGCTTGGAAAGGCTATTCGAGTACTTCAGCCCAAATCAATATGGTCGGTATGGATATAGAGACTATTATTGAAAAATTCGCAGAAGACGTAATAGAAGAAATGCAAGCCAAAGGGCATATCAAATAAAGATATTACAAGTGTCCACAAATCCTATCCGAATTGTGGACACTTGATATATTAAGTTAATCCCACTAAGGGGGTAACTCTGCTATAAGTAATATCTTATATCCCTAACTCCCTCAAGTCAAAATCTAAACTCAAATAAATTCATTATTCTTGAGACATTTTTGCTGTTCATGTGTCTATAGATTATAGGGAGATGCTACCTGAACTAAAAGCATAGGTGTTTGATATGGGACTAAAGTCCAAAAAGTATTTTGGAATGATTGCTATCCGTTGGCTAAAGCCAACGGCAATACAAAATAACATTTTGATAATTCTGTAAATTCTGATTTTGACTAATGGAGATTACACCAACTTATCTGCATTTATATCGCTCATAGATTTGAGTGTACCATGCTCAGCTATGTTATGTAGTGCCTTCACAGCTTTTAGGATTGATTTGGTTAGTTCGCCGTTCCATTCTTCCTCGGTGAATTCGGAGAGTACATAGTCAACCAGCTCTCCAGGGCCGAAGTTCTTGCTAATACCCATTCGTAGTTTGTAGAATTGGTCTGTATCTAAATGAAAAAGTAGTGATTTTAGTCCATTGTGACCACCAGCACTACCACCAATTTTCAAGTGAATTTTACCCAACTCAAAATTGTACTCGTCAACTAGTACTATTATATTTTTCGTAGGAACTTTATATTTCTTAATTGCAGCTCGTACAGATTCACCCGAATTATTCATATATGTAGTCGGAAGTAGGCAAAGTATGTTCTTGTCACCAATCTGTACTTTCGCTTGGAATGCCTGCAATCCGTCAGATTGGTTGAAGTCCTTATTGTTGCGAAGCACAAATTCATACAGAGCAAGCCATCCAATATTGTGGCGAGTCTTCGAGTACTTTGATCCTGGGTTGCCTAACCCAACGAATATATAGTCGAATGTATTTTTCATAATTAATTAAGTATAAAAAAAGGGTATTCTTAAAATCAATCAAGAATACCCTAAAAATATTAATCGAAGAGCGATTATTCGCTAGCAGCCTCTTCGCCACCTTCAGTTGCAGCTCCTTCTTCACCGATTGAGTCTTCATCCTCATCATCCATGTCGATAGTAGTGCCAGCAGTAGCAACTCTCGGGCGAGATACACCAGCTATTACAGCATTGCCTTTTACAACAACTTCCAATTCGCCTAAGTCAATTTCATCTAGTTTGATTAATTTACCTATTTTCAATTTAGAGATATCTACTTCGATAGTCTCAACCAAATCTTTAGGGAAACATCTTACTTTAACTTTTCTTAGTACGTGGTTCAATATACCACCATTTCTAACACCAATTGATTGACCAACTAGAGTGATAGGAATGTTTACTACTATTCTGTTACCAGGAGTTAATCCCATTAAATCAAAGTGAAGAATTTCATCTGTGATTGGGTCGAATTTAACTTCCTTTAGAATACATTTTCTATTTTCTTCTTCGTCTATTACCAAATCAACTACATTAGTCAATGAAGTGAAAACGATAGATTTCAAATCTTTGAAATTAGAAGTAATAGGAACTGACTCAGTACCATTGATGTAGTAAACACCAGGTATAAAGCCTTGTCTTCTTACGTCACTTACTTTCGTACTCTTAGCGTCTCTTTTAGCTACTTTTAATTGTATAGAAGCCATAATTAAAAACCTGTTTAAATATTATCTTTCAATTTCAAAAAGTGAACTTACCGACCGATTGTCGTGAGTTCTACTGATAGCTTCGGCAAGCAACTCAGCTACCGAAACCACTGTTATTTTCTTTGATTCTTTACGCAATGGGATAGTATCTGTTACTATCATATTGTCTATTGCATCGCTCTTTTCAATTCTTTCTATCGCTAACCCAGAGAAAACTGGATGAACGCAAACACCGACTATTCGTCTTGCACCAGCCGCTTTTAATCCTTCAGCAGCACCAACAAATGTTCCGCCTGTATCTATCATATCGTCTAGGATGACTATGTCTTTTCCTTCGACTTCGCCTATGATATTCATAACTTCCGATTTGTTATGTCCAGAGCGACGTTTGTCCACTAATACTAAATCACCGTCCAATCTCTTTGCATAAGCTCTAGCAGTACGAACACCCCCTACATCGGGAGAAGCTACAGTTGGGTTTTTAATTCCCATCTTATTAATAGCATTAATCAATACATTAGATGCGTAAAGATTATCAAGTGGTATATCAAAGAAACCTTGTATTTGAGACGAGTGTAAATCAATCGTTATTACTCTATCTGCACCAGAACGAACTAATAAATTAGCTAATAATTTAGAGGTAATAGCTACCCTTGGTTGATCTTTTCTATCCTGACGAGCATACCCATAATAAGGTATAACGGCAGTAACTCTACTAGCAGAAGCTCTTTTAGCTGCATCTATTAGCATAAGTAGTTCAAAGATATTGTCAGTAGGTGCGAAAGTAGATTGTAATATATATAAATCTACTCCTCTAACATTCTCATTGTACTTTACCCAGATTTCACCATCGCTAAAATTTTTGATAGAAGTATCAGCAAGTGAAACTCCTAGTGATTTAGCCACCTTGCTAGCAAGAGGTAAATTGGATCTTCCGGTGGCAATTTTGAAATCTGACATTAGTACACACTGTATATTAGTTGGGATGGCAGGGTTCGAACCTGCGTATGACGGTACCAAAAACCGTTGCCTTACCACTTGGCCACATCCCAATATTATAAAAAACACGCTCTGACTATATCAGAGCTTACAAATATAATTGATGGATTATTAAATACCAATAATTGATGTAAGTTTTTTTGAAATAATTTACTTTTTATCTAATTATCCTAAAATCAGAACACTTTTAATTAAAAATTTACTTGACTGTTTCGTTACCTACTTCCTTATTATCGTTACTTTTCTAGTTTTATCTGACTCTAATACAATAATTATGTAATTTTCGTTGATTTGTTCTAAGTTGATTGTATTATCATTCAATTCTGATTCTTCGAGTAAAATCCCCGAATAATTGTAGATTCTGTAGCTTTTGAATTCACTTTTAGGTAAATATAAAATACCATTACTCAATAGAATGTTATCAGAATTTTTATTACTAAGTATGGAAGAGGTAGGGTTTACCTCAAATGCTCCCATAGTTGGTGGATTTGCATACAATAACGAATCATAATCAAATGTTGATTTACTTAACTCTTTGCCTCTACCGGCCATGACCAAAGATTTTAATGGATAAATATCAAATCCATATTTTTGTCTTAGCTCAGGACTAGTTCCGGTTATACTATTAAGGTCTTCAGATGGCAAATTGTGATTCCAAGGCTTACCTTTTTCCTTATACCATAAATTATTATAAAACTTGAAAGATTCAGGTCTAGTATTTGAACCAATATTTACGGTCATACTAAGCGAGTCATCGAACTGGACTGCATTATTATAGAAACTATTATCACCACAAGACAGAAACCTATCTGGGTCAACAGTCTCTTGTAAAATTCGAAAAACCCATTTGCGTGAGCCGACTATAGTATTATTATATACGTGACTATTGACAGTACCTACAAAGGCAACTGCACATTCACCTCCTACGAAGACATTCGCATATATTGACATATCTTGTGATTCTGTTTTCGAATCTTGAGGACGAAAATATGCCAATCCGGTACTGCCGCCTATGTTTACAGCTCTGTTTCCACCATTTATAAACATATTTCGAGTTATGTTTATATTTCGAGTCCCTCCCTTCGCCTGAATGCAATTGGAACCCATATTCTCGAAGTAATTATTAGCTATCAGACCATTGTGGCAACCCACCATATCTATTCCGCTACCACCTTCAGAGCCGTTGACGAAAGTACAATTAGTAACCTCAAAATCTTCGAATCCAGACAGTTTGAGTAGATCATTATTTCCAGTCCCAGCCATATCACGAAAAGTACAATTATCTATCTTTATATGATGAGTAGGAGTGTTGTAACTGCCAGCATCATCTATATTCATTCCGTTCAGTATTTGTTTTTCTATAATTAAATTCGAGATATGTACATATTCACAATCAGAGAGTTGCAAAGCGGTATTTCCACCACTGTATGTAGCGTTTTCTTTACCTATTATATATATCCAATTACTAGGATTGCCTTTCAGTTCAGCAACTTGGTCTCCCAGAGTCAATGTACCTTTTATAAGTATAGTATCTCCTGGAATTGCAATACCAGAAGCACTAGAAAGTGATTTATATTCACAATCAGTGCATACTTCGAACTGCCTAGCCGACATTAGGATAGGTAATAATAATAAGAGTAATGCTGTTGTCTTCATAAATTAAATTGAAAAGTTATTTTCTGTAAGTTAAATAAAATTCAAATACGTTATTAGCAAAAATTATGAAAGGCAGATTCAATATAAACCCAGCACTCCAAAAAGCAATTTTCATTGTGGCTGTATTACTTTGTCTTTCTTCTTTTGTATCAAGCCCTGTTGCTTTAGTAGGTGGCTTTCTATTTGTATATCTCTTCGGGCATCCTTTTCCCGATTTGAATAGTAAGTCAGTAAGTCTGTTACTTAAGGTTGCTGTAGTCGGCTTAGGTTTCGGAATGAATATTACTCAGGCACTAGCAGCTGGTAAAGATGGTTTTTTACTTACAGTATTTTCTATTCTATTTACTCTAGTTCTTGGCTATTTAATTGGCAAAAAGTTAGGGATGGAAAAACGGACAAGTCATCTCCTTTCTTCGGGTACAGCTATTTGTGGTGGAAGTGCAATAGCTGCTGTTGCTCCTGTTATCAATGCTACTGAGAAAGATATGTCCGTTTCATTGGGTGTTGTATTCCTTTTGAATTCAATAGCTCTCGTTTTATTCCCCATTTTAGGTCATCTATTTTCTTTGGATCAGCATCAGTTCGGTCTATGGAGTGCTATAGCAATACACGATACTAGTTCAGTAGTAGGAGCCGCCTATTCTTACGGTGAAGAAGCATTACGAGTAGCCACTACCGT
Source organism: Ignavibacteriota bacterium (assembly GCA_024636855.1). GTDB lineage: Bacteria > Bacteroidota > Ignavibacteria > Kapaibacteriales > UBA2268 > PGYR01. Next base: position 53,911 of record JAGXGG010000075.1, read on the forward strand.
AAAACTAGCAAGGGCATTATGGATTATTCCACTTTCATTTGTTTCTCTATATCTATTCAAGGGCAAGGGAAAAAGCATTAAAATACCTTGGTTCATTTTCCTATTCGTAGTTGCGATACTGGTAAATTCGTATCTACCTATACCAGAGGTACTGACAAATAGTATAACAACTGCATCCAAGTCATTACTAGTACTCACTTTATTTTTAATAGGAGCGGGGCTCTCTATAGAAAAGATAAAATCTGCGGGCTGGAAACCAATGATATTAGGGCTTTCTTTGTGGGTTGCTATATCAGTGGCCTCGTTATTTCTGATAGTGAATTTGTATTAGGAAGGAATATCCGAACAAGATTGCTAGATAGATAAGATTGACATGATGATTTGAATGAGTCTGTCACAGCGAGGACTGAAAGGACATGGCTGTCTCAATACACTATTATACCCTCTGGAGACTGCCACTTCGATTCGCTTCTCGTAGTGACATGTTTACAAGGAGTGATTTAGGGATGTGTTATTTCCACACGCAATTACTTGCATTATTCTATTCCTTTTATTATGTTTAGGGAATCCGAACACATAAAAGTTAGTAATCTGTGAGACGTTTTTGCAGTTCATGTGTCTGTTAAGGTATGTACTTGTGCAAATTTGGAAAAACTATTATGAAAAAATATTTACTAATTCTTACATTATGTGTTTTACCACTCAACGCACAGTTTTCTTTTTACAATTCTGAAAATTCGAACATTCCATTATCAATCATTCTTGATATTGATCAGATCGATGATACAATGTGGTTTTCTACACATAATAGCGGTATTATTTCGTTAAGTGAACAAGGTATATGGCAAGTATACGATACTAACAATTCTGAGATTAATGCGAATGATATTCCCCATATTGAAAAAACATCAGACAATAAGTTATGGTATGGTTCTATAAAAGGATTAGGCAATTTTGATGGTGTCAATTGGACATCTTATTTCCCAAATAAGAATATTAATGGGCTCGCTACTTATAAAAACATTGTTTATGCTCTAATTTATTATGATTTATATAGATTCGAGGGAGAAAAATGGGATAAACTTTATTCTTTCGATATTATAAACTCCCCTTTTTTTAATCTAGTTAATGATAAGACAGGAGTACTTTGGATTGGTTTTAGTACTCTTGAGAATACATTATTCAAACTAGTTGGTGATGATCTACAAAAAGTCGAACTTAATGTAACAGCTCAAGAAATAGATAGCAGTGAAATAACATCAATGGCAATAGATAGCTTAAATAATTTATGGATTACTTATTTATACTTAAGAGAGCAAAGAGTAGCTAAATACAATATAGAATCTGATGTTTGGAAAATATTTACAAAAGATGATTTGAATTATAGTGATAGTGAAAGAACAGTATTTACCGATATAACTGTAGCTCCAGACAATACAATTTTTATTTCCTCTGCTATAAATAGATATAGATCACCCAGAAATCTAGTCGAATATGATGGAGCTGAATGGAAAACTTATCAGCTTGATAGTCTATATACAGACTCAACTTGCCTTTGCCCTCTCCGTTGTGTTGCCTCTGATACCAAAGGAAATATTTGGACAGGAACTTATGGAGTAATCAAGTACGCGGGTTCTCAAACGAGTGTTACAAATATTGATAAGTCATCATACACCATCTACCCCAATCCAACTACTAGTTCTATCAATATAGAATTGGAAAACGAAGCACTAGCCACTAGCTACAAAATAACAGACACAAAGGGCGAGCAAGTATTGACTGGTAGTTTGTCGACATCAAGTTCAGTTAGTATAGATGTGGAGCAATTATCGTCAGGAGTGTATATTATAGAGCTAACAACCAGCAGTGGAGAGATGATTATTGATAAATTTGTGAAAAGGTGAGGATGAAGCTTCGAGTTGACTTTAAGAGATAGCCCAAGCCTTCGGCTTGGCAAGCACTTAATTTCAGCAAGCTGAAATTCCTCGCTATGACAATATTACAAAACGTTAGAGTACGACATTGACTATAAAAAAAATCCCAACCAAATGGTCGGGATTCTTTCATTTCAACTTTTATAAAGTAAGGGATTAATCTTCGCTAATAACCCAAACTTTAAGAGGAGCAACTACATCTTTGTGCAATTTAACTTTCACGCTAAATACACCTAATGATTTGATTGGCTCGTCAATAATTATATCTCTTCTATCTATGTTGTGACCCATCAAGCTCATTTGCTCAGCAATAGCTTGACCAGTAACAGCACCGAATAATTTGCCTTCTTCACCAACTTTCATCGGGATAGACACTTGTAACTCAGCTAACTTAGCTGCTAATGATTCAGCAACAGTTTTTTGCTCTTCTTGACGTTTGTCATATTGCTTTCTTTCGAATTTGATTCTTTGGATAGCAGCAGGAGAAGCATAGTATGCATATTGTCTAGGGATAAGATAGTTTCTACCGTAGCCGTTTTTCACTTCTACTACGTCGCCTATCGAACCTAAGTTGTCTAAATCTTGTCTTAAAATAACTTTCATCTTAACACCTGAATTTTAAATTTCTTTTTTTTAAATTATTCTGACTTTTCTTCTACTTTTTCAGCAGAAACTTTGCCAGCTTCCAAATCTCTTTGCTTTCTGTATTCTATCATTGCATCTGGTAAATCTAAGTTCAAGTGTCTTAGTATTGTATCTTCCAAAATTAAAAACTTATTATAAATAGTTTGGAATTCAGAAGAAGCAAGGAATTGAATATGTACATAACAGCCATTGTATTTCTTATTGATTGGGTAAGCCAATCTACGACGACCTGCATTTTTTACATTTTCAACTTCGCCACCATTATCTTCTATATATTTTGTAACTTTTGATACTACTGCGTCGATCTCTTGATCTTCTAGAGCAGCGTTAATTATCAAAGTGGTTTCGTATCTACGACGTTCAGCCATGTATAACTCCGATTACTGACGGTTTATAGTTTGTACTATCTAACTATGTACAAACCAGTAAATCATTAATTGTATTTAATTAGACCACAAAATTATCTAAATATAACTTATTAACAAAATATTATTGAAGAAAAACGATAAAAAAACAAGAAAACACCTATCAAGTTTTGTTTCAAAGATTTATAATACTTAACTTGTGAATCGTATAAAAACACATTTAGAATTTTAAACACACATCTTAATCGAAGCGTATGAGTAACGAAGAACTAAAAAACACTGAAAACAGCCAACCAGAGACTGAATTAAATTCGGAAGAAACATCTGCCAGTGCTGAGCAATCTGCTGAAACTGTAAACGAAACTCCTGTAGTAGAAGCTGCTGAAGAGAAAGTTGAGGCTACTGCCGAAGCTAGTCCTGAGCCTGTGGTTGCTGAAGAGAAAGTTGAAGCTCCTGCTGAAACTGCTCCTGAGCCAGTTGCTAAAACAGAAGAGCCTAAAGCTGAGGAATCTACTGATTCTAAGCCAGAAGCTAGTAAATCTGATGATTCAGAAACAGAAGCCAAAGCCCATTATAATAGTGTTGTTAGCTCTTTGGAAAAATTAATTGGTACAGAAGATACAATCAACGTAGAAGTAATTGCGAAAGCAAAAGGCGGACTTCGTGTTGTATATGATTCTGTTCCTTTATTTTTACCTGCCTCTCATTTCTCTTTAGAAAAAAATGTTAAAGACGAAAAATTAGAAGAAGCAGTTAATACCAAATTCGACGTAAAAGTCACTGAAGTGAAGCAAATAGGCGATGGTAAAATCGTTATTGTTTCTCGTAAAGAACTAATACAAAAAGAACTTTGGGAAAAAATCAAAGTTGGTGAAGATTTGACTGGTAAAGTTTCTTCCATTACTAATTTCGGTGTTTTCTTAGATTTGGGTGGAGTAGAAGGCCTGATACACGTATCACGTCTTTCGCACTCACATATAGATAATCCTAAAAATCACTTTCACAAAGGCGATGAATTAACTGTAAAAGTTATAGAAGTTGACCAAAAGAATGGTAAAATCACTCTAAGCAAAAAAGCTTTGGAAGATTCTCCATGGAAAGGTGCAGAAGAGAAATACAAAGCTGGTGAATCAGTTACTGGTAAAATCAAACGTTTAACAGATTTCGGTGCGTATGTAGAATTAGAGCCGGGTGTAGAAGGTTTACTAAGAGTAAGCGAACTAAGCTGGGCTAAGAGAATCAACAAGCCTTCTGACATGTTAGAAGAAAATCAAGAAATAGAATTAAAAGTAATTCAAATATCAGAAGAAAAAGGGCAAGCAGCTCTTAGTTTAAAGCAAAACCAAGAGAATCCTTGGCCAGCTCTAGCTGAGAAATACAGCAAAGGCGCTGAAGCTTCTGGTAAAGTTGAGAAAGTATTTGACAAAGGTGCTATCATCAGAATCAATGATGAAGTTGATGCATTTATGCCAATAAGCCGTATCAGCGCATTGAAAGTAAATGAAGATGACCAACCACTTAAAGTTGGTGCTGATATAGCTGTCAAAGTTATTGACTCTACTGCTAAAGATGAATCATTAGTTGTATCTCCAGTACTTTCTGAAGAACAACAAGAAAAAATGAACAATAGAAGAGAGAAACGCGAAAGAGCTCCTAGAAAACCTGTTAATAATATTCAGACTTCTGGTGGATCTATTTCTTTCGGAGATTTACTTTCTAAAGCAGCTTTAGATAGCTTGAATAAAGATTCTAAATAAGATTAAAATTTAGAAATCCATACTATTAATCCCTTATAAATCGTTTTTGTAAGGGATTTTTTTTATTTTAATGGTTAGGTGTGAAAACATATTACACAAAATGACGTTAATTCAAGTAAAACAAAACCCAACTATGATAAAATCAATCCCTTTATTTATAATTTTACTACAAGTCAGTCTTTTTTCTCAGAATGAAGATGTAAAAACTATTTTGAAGAAAGAAGATAGAATATCTTCCTTCGATGTATTCACAAAAGATAGCTCTGATACTAAAATACCAGGTATAGAAAATAGAACTACACCTGCTCAAGATAGTGCTTATGCTCAAGCTTTGAGGATGAAGCTCCCAATAGAATTACGCTTACGCTATGACCTAATGAACATAGGCTATACTCTAATAAGTTTGGATCCTGAAGCAGAGAAAACGGGTATGGACTATTTACCTACTGATGCTTTCAAACCAGATCCGAATATGATAGTCCAAAGACAAGAAAACCTAATGCGTGCTTTCGAAGTGCCTTATGCTAGGACTTATAATCCTTATGGGGTAAGATTATCTTTTGCAGACATAGGTAGCTTTTTTGGTCTGACAGAAGATTATAGTGGTAATATTCAGTTCAGAGTAGATCATTACACTGAGATAGAAGTAGTTATATACTCTATCCAAGCAGTAGTAGTTGCTACTATATTCAAAGGGTATTTGCCACCAGGTAGCTATCAGCGTACTTGGACAGGAAGAGATGAGAACGGCAGAAAGCTCCCACCGGGTGATTATATAGGTGAAGTCCGTATAAAGGGTGAAAACTCATACAGAAAACAGATTATATTAAGATAGAAAAAGATTTAAATAAGGGGAAGTAAGTGGCTCCTTCTCCATCCCATTAAAGCCATAGCGGTAATCCTCACTAGCGTTGTAGATGGCGTTAGTGCCATAACTCTTACCATAAGGGCACATATTGCTTATGTTCTTCACGTCTGCTAGGTACTTCCATGCCGCAATTGGTGGTGCTGTTAGTTCTGGGTTTTTATAGTCAGCTATCACTGTTCTTACTTTTCCTAGGTGGTTGATGTTAATCACACCCCAATGAATCTTTCCAATTTTTTATATCCTCATTAAATACTCTAAGCGAATCTCCTGCGAAATATGCTGGATTTAATTGTAAATTTACTATTCCCATATATCCGAAATACTGTAAGCTTACAGAAGGTCCTAGGTTAGTTAAACTTTGAATCTCTCTGAAAACCCAATAATAATAATTTTCTTTCGGAAGTCGACTCCCAGTTATTAAATTAGTATCAATCATTAAAACTTCTGTAAGATTAGGATTATTCCATACCCGAGATTTCTCAACTAAAATAGGTCTAAATATAGAGTCAAGGTGTTTAATTTTACTACAATCATCTAAAGACATAAAATTGCTCCATTTCGTTTGAATGTAATCATTTTCAAAAACGTAATCTTTTGGTTCAATGTCTCTAAACTTTGTACTCGAACACCCAATAATTAAAAACATAGAAGATATAATCAAACTATTTATCAAGTTTATCCCCAGTCGTTTCATCAAAAGTATTACCTTCTTTTAATTCAGATTTCTTCATAATTCCATTTTCATATGTTGCTTCTACAGTCGATTTTTGTTCACCTTAACTTCGTTCTATTGTTTGATAATAATGACTTCATTTGACTAATAGCAGTTAAATTGAGTTTCTCAAGTCTTTCTTCTTGTGATAAATCCATCTTTATAAATTCGGCATTCAGACTTTCTATGTTGGCTAATATCAATAGTTGCTCTATCGTTGCAAAGTCACGGATATTGCCACCCAATGTTGGATTCTCTTTTCTCCATTGCTTAGCCGTTTTTCCAAAGAGTGCTACATTTAGAATATCCGCTTCATTTGCATAGACCATACTGATTTGTTCTATGCTTAGATTCCCGGGAACTATGTTTTCTTTTATAGCATCAGTGTGGATTCTATAATTAATTTTGGCAAGAGTACGATTCAGATTCCAATTAAGATTTAATCGGTCATTCTCATCTTCTTTTAATCGTTGAAATTCTTTAATTAGGTATAATTTAAATGGGGCACTGATAGCCGAACCAAACTCAAAAGCAATATCCTTATGAGCATAAGTACCGCCATAACGACCTCTTTTAACTATAATTCCAATTGCGTTTGTTTTTTCTATCCACTCAGATATACTCATGACAAAGGTATTTAGACCAGCTTGCATTTTAAAGTGGTCGAATTCGACCACTTTAAAATCTGGATTATTCATTTGCTCCCATGTACCTAAAAACTCAAGAGTATAACGGTTTCTAATCCAGTTTTTTATAATGTCAGCGGCACGGCTTACACTTTCTTTAGCATTCGCCATATCAGTAATACAGATGTAATCGGTTGTATTCTCTGTGATTACTTGAACTGGGATATTTTGTACAATAATTGCTTTTTGTTTACTCATAGCTGACTTTTTCGAATAGTTCAATCTCAGAATAAAGTAATATAGAATATATTTTCTTACTTTCCTATTCTTTATTAATGTCAATTATATACGTTATTAAATGATCTTTCCAATAATTCTTTTTGCTCAAAATAGTGTAGTCTCTATTACAAATAGAATTTTTAATTAACCGTCCAACTTTTGGGGTTCAGTCCAAGTGGCTCCTTTTTTTATTTTCTAATTATCATTGTTTGTCTTAGTGCTTGAAGTGACGCATACCAGTGAATATCATCGCTATGTTGTTATCATTAGCTGCTTTTATTACTTCGTCATCTCTCACAGAGCCACCCGGTTGAATTACCGCTGTTGCTCCTGCTTTGACGGCTTCTAGTAGTCCATCAGCAAATGGGAAGAATGCATCGGAAGCAACAACACTACCTTGTAGGTCTAGCTCCATTAGCTTCGATTTCTCTACTGCTATTCTCGATGAATCTACTCGTGACATCTGACCAGCACCTATTCCTAGAGTTCTGTCGCTCTTACCATATACAATTGCATTTGATTTAACGTGCTTACAAACTTTCCAGTTGAACATCAGTGCTTGCCACTCATCGTTCGTTGGCTCTCTGTCTGTAACTACTTTCATATCTTCATTGTTTATCAAATCAGCATCAGTCGATTGAGAAAGCAATCCACCTAGTACAGATTTTAGCTCATAACCTTGTGCATTTTTCAGCATATCATAGTTCAGTCTAATTAATCGTCTATCTTTTTTCTTAGATAGATGTTCTAGTGCTTCTGCAGTGAAATCTGGTGCTATTAGAACTTCAGTGAATATACTATGTATCTTCTCTGCCATCTCTATATCCAAAGTCTTATTCATAGCTATTATACCACCGAAAGGGGAGACTCTGTCAGTAGCAAAAGCATTGTCATAAGCTGTAACTAGATTACTTCCACGACCAACACCACAAGGGTTTGTGTGCTTGATTATAGATACTGTTGGTTCTTCATCATCAGAGAATTCGTTTATTATTCTTGCCGCTGAGTCTATGTCTATTATGTTATTATACGATAGCTCTTTGCCGTGTAACTTCTCAAATATCTCAGATATGTTCCCATATAGAGCTGCCGATTGATGCGGGTTTTCTCCATAGCGTAGGTCTTGTTCTTTCTTGAATGATATATTGATAGTTGGGCCTAAATCAATGGCATTATGCTTATTGAAGTAGTTAGAAATGATTGAATCATATCTAGCAGTGTGATTGAATACTTCGCCTGCTAGTTGCACTCTCAATCCTTCGGATATAGTACTACCGTTTGACTCCAATTCATTTAGAACTGTATCATATTTATCAGGATTAACTACTACTGCAGTCCACTTGTAGTTCTTCGCAGCTGCACGTAGCATAGTCGGTCCACCGATGTCTATATTCTCAATCATCTCATCATGAGGGGCATTTTTCTTTAGTGTTTCTTCGAATGGATATAGGTTCACAACAAGTAAATCTATTGATTTCAGATTGTGTTTCTCTAGCTCATCTATATGGTCTTGCTTACCTAGGTCCGCCAATATACCCGAATGGATAGCTGGATGCAGAGTCTTTACTCTACCGTCCATAATCTCTGGGAAATTAGTCAATGCACTTACTGATTGTACATTGATTCCTGCACTAGCTATTGTTGCTTTAGTTCCACCAGTTGAGTATATCTCTATACCTAGTGAGTCTAGCTTTCTTGCAAATTCTACTACACCAGTCTTATCCGAGACTGATATTATTGCTCTTTCTACTTTATGTGTTGAAGGGGTTTTCATTTATCTTTTTGTTTTATTTTGAATTACTTACTACAAAATTAATAAAATAATAGACTCCTATCATTACCTTTTACTATTGAGTTATACACAGTCAATTAGACATATAATATTCTCAATAAATAACCTTTAGCTATTGCTAATAATATGATATTTGCAATATAATTCTATTAATTCGTTTATAAAGATAGACGATATTGTTTAACTATATGATGGAGATGTAAAAATGGATAACCTAATAGTAAAAGGAAACTGGAACGAAGTGAAAGGTAAACTAAAACAAGAATTCGGTGAGTTAACCGATAATGATTTAACTTACTCTGAAGGTAAGGAAGATGAATTAATCGGTAAACTTCAACAGAAACTGGGTAAGACCAAAGATGAAATAAAGAAAAAAATTGCCGAATATACTAGCTAATAATTGCTAAAACAAAGTAAAGCATCCACGATTGGATGCTTTTTTTTTATATTTGCAGCATAATACAACAATGAAATCTGAGAAATGAACATAGAAAATCCTTTATTTTTAATTCCAATTATAACTGGTCCAATAGTTATTATTATAATGCTCATTACTTTAAAATACCCTCCTAAGAAAATAAATTCTATATATGGATACAGAACAAAACGGTCAATGACAAGTCAAGAAGCTTGGGATTTTGCGCAACCTTTCTCAGGAAAGATGATGATTAAGTATATGGTAATCTATACACTAACTTCAGCTTTAGCTTTACCTATGAAAGATTTAGACCCAATAATTGGAGTTTTTCTATCTTTATTAACTATGATCTTATTTATGGCAATTCCTATAGTAAAAACAGAAAGTGAACTTAAGTCAAGATTTGGTGATAAACCCTAACGTAGCATTGAAGCAGAGTCTTTTTCTATTTTCTGTATTAGTCTATCCGAGAGATAGTTCCCTATGTCCTTGTGCATTTCTTGATTCCAATGTCCACTCGTATTTGTTGCTTTCCAATAATATGGATCTATTCCTGCTTTATATAGGGAATCCACAAAATGGCTAGTATCCCAATATGTAATTCCTAATCTATTTATTTCGTCAACAAAAGGGTTGTAAAGAGGGGAATAATCTCTATTTACTATTATAACATTCTTATCCAGATTTCTTAAAATCTTATTAGCTAAGGGTAATGGAGTATAATCCTTATCTATTGGCTCCAACTGCTTTACGGGTGCAAACCAATCATAAACTTTACCAAAAAGAATAGATGGTACTGGACGCTTTTTAGTAGCATGCTTCGCATTCTTTAACATATTCAATAAAATAGATTTACCAAGTATTTTTTGTACTGACTTGTATCTTTCTATCTCTTCTTTATCAAAATCAACTGAAGCAATAAGTGAATCACCAATTTCCTTTGTATATGGATATAGGGGAGTTAGGTCTTCCAAATGCAAATCACCATTTGAAATAAAGTATAAGACTAATTCAGGTTTGAATCTGTCTACAAAAACTCTTTGGTATGCGTAATTATGATTAAGATTAAAATTAGCACGACCAAAATTCTGTACTTCAAATGTATATCCTTTAAATCTTCCATTTAGACTTTTCTCAATAATATTTCCGAAATAATCTCGTTGAAATATCTGAAATGACTCTACGAATGAATCACCAATTAGAGCAATATTTATGTGATTTGTTTTATTCGTATCAACTTCCCTGCCTGCGAATCTACTATTGTTCGTTCTGAATATTCCAAATCCTTCTGTAAAAAGTACTGTCTCATGATTATTAGGTAATCCTTTGCCAATATCGTCATAGTATTGTCCCAAAGAGGCTTCTACAATTTTTGCATTGTCAACGAATAACTCACATATCAGCAATGTAGCAAATGCAGATAAGAGGAAGAGGGCGATATGTTTAAGAGTTTTTTTCAAAATTTAAAATTGGAAATATATAAACGGTAACGGTTTAGATTGAAAAATATAAACTAGTGTGACGATAAATAGACTAAGGAGAATTCCTAACCTAACAGACATTGATTTGAATCTAAGCATAAACGTATGTCCAAATCTATTTTCTATAATATCTAATGCAAAGTTCAGTATGAAATATGATACTACTATCTGTATGAATATATGAGCGTATTCACTTGGTTGCCAATCAAAAATAGCTGAGAAAATCATCTGAGTTGATTCCCACGAAGTAGCTCTGAAAAATAGCCAAGTAAACGCTACTAACACAAAAGTAAGCAGTACTTTCGGTATATCTTTGAGTCTAGTAATTGGGTCATATTCTGTTTTACTCTTAATCATAAACTTATGTGTGGCTAAATAGATACCATGCAATCCACCCCAAATAACGAAATTCCAGCTAGCTCCATGCCACAAACCACCCAATAACATAGTTATCATGAGGTTGGCATAAGTGCGTGCTTCTCCCTTTCTATTCCCACCTAGGGTTATGTAGAGATAATCTTTTAGCCACGAAGAAAGTGATATATGCCATCTTCGCCAAAACTCAGTGATATTCCGAGATAGATATGGTTGCTCGAAGTTTATCATTAACTCAATACCCAAGAGTTTAGCCGTACCACGGGCTATTTTACTATATCCAGAAAAGTCAGCATAAATTTGAATACCGAAAAGTAGAACAGCTGCTATTATTTCAATAGATTTATAGAGATGAAGATTACTGAATATGTGATCTACTATTCTTCCAGCTGTGTCACCTATCATAACCTTTCGGAATAATCCGAGTACGATGAGAGTTGCGCCTTCTTTTAGCTGGTCTTTTGTTGGGCTAAGCTTCTTATATAGTTGTGGCAATAAGTCCTTTGCCCTTTCTATAGGACCTGCCACTAATTGCGGGAAGAATGAAACGAATAAAGCGAAATCAATTATATTTTCAGTCGGCTCTAGTTTCTTTCTATAAATATCAAAAGTATAAGAAAGTGTCTGAAAAGTATAAAATGATATACCAACAGGAAGAATGATATTCAAATGAAGCGAATCAACATTTCCACCGAAATTATTTATCATAGTCTGGAAGCTATCAACAAAGAAGTTGAAATACTTGAAAAAACCTAGTATTCCTAAGTTTACACCTAAACTGGCATAAAGTAGTAGCTTCCTCTTCCTATCGTCATCGGTTTTATAAATCTTCAAACCAATATAATAATCAACTACTGTAGATAATAGTAAAAGCAGACAAAAACGCCAATCCCAATAACCATAAAAGAAGTAACTCGCTGCTAACAAGAATATGTTCTTATAGGACTTTTTAGGGAGCAAGTAGAATATAGGGAGTACTACTGCTAAAAAAATCAAGAATATAAATGAGTTAAAAAGCAATCGGGTTTGTCTGTTTTATTTAATTATTAGAATATGTGTCAGCTACAAATTAATGGAATTTTAGAATAATTCATTATCTTGATAGATAATAAAAACTAAAAACTGAAAAGAAATGTTCAAACTACAAAATTATATCAATGGAGAGTTAGTAGCTCCTCTCAATAATCAATACATAGATAATTATGACCCATCTGTAGGGGAGGTATATTCACTTATACCAGACTCCAACGCAGAAGATATAGATATGGCTGTCAAAGCCGCAAAAGCTGCATTCCCATCATGGTCTAATCTATCTAACGAGCAAAGACATGACTATATAATGGCAATTGCAGATGGTATAGAAAGCAGATTCGAGGAGTTCGTAGAAGCAGAGAGTAGAGATAATGGCAAGCCAATAAAGCTAGCTAGAAAAGTAGATATTCCGAGAGCAAAATCGAATTTCAAGTTCTATGCTACTGCTGTTATGCATTATTCAAGTCAATCGCACTTTATGCCCGAAGAGCCAGCTATCAACTATACACTAAGACAACCACTCGGAGTAGTTGGGTGTATTTCACCGTGGAATTTACCTCTTTACCTTTTCACTTGGAAGATTGCTCCTGCGCTAGCAACAGGCAATACAGTAGTAGCAAAGCCGAGTGAGATTACACCTATGACAGCTTACCTTCTTTCTGAAGTTTGCTTAGAAGCTGGATTGCCTAAAGGTGTGTTGAATATAGTCCACGGCAATGGCCCTACTGCTGGTGAAGCAATAGTCCAACACGATGATATACAAGCAATATCTTTCACTGGTGGTACTATGACTGGTCAGCATATAGCAAGCATAGTTGCTCCAAAATTTAAGAAAATGTCACTAGAATTGGGTGGTAAAAATCCGAATATAATTTTCGATGATTGCGATTATGATAAAGCATTAAGTACTAGTGTAATCTCATCATTTGCTAATCAAGGGCAGATTTGTCTTTGCGGTTCGCGAATATTCATCCACGAGTCTATATACGATAGATTCCGTGATGATTTCGTCGCGAAAGTGAAAAAGCTTAAGGTCGGTGACCCCATGGAAGGAGATACATCACTAGGTGCTGTGGTATCGAAACCGCATCAAGAAAAAGTACTCTCGTACATTGAGTTAGCTAAACAAGAAGGCGGCAAAGTAATAGCGGGAGGAAACGCTGTAAACCCAGAGGGGAGATGTGAGAACGGCTATTTCATAGAGCCGACTGTAATTGAAGGACTTCCATTTAGTTGTAGAACTAATCAAGAAGAAATATTCGGCCCAGTTGTTACACTACAACCATTCAGCACAGAAGAAGAAGTCCTAGAATATGCTAATAGCGTCAAATACGGACTTGCTGCAACAGTTTGGACTCAAGACATTAGCCGAGCTAATAGAGTTGCACAGCATTTGCATGCAGGTATAGTATGGGTGAATTGCTGGTTACTCCGTGATTTGCGTACACCATTCGGTGGAGTAAAAGATAGCGGAATGGGAAGAGAAGGTGGTTTCGAAGCTATGGACTTTTTCACCGAACCAAAGAATGTTTGTGTGAAGTATTAAGAAATAGTAGAATAGTATTGTCTATATTTAAAAAAGTAAGTCAAATAAGTATGTGGGATAAGGCGGTAAAGTAAAGTATGTCACTGCGAGGAACGAAGTGACGTGGCAGTCTGAAGTGTCAAATTGAATAGATTGACTTAGGCATAATAATGATATATTATATTTCTCAACTTAATTAGAAACCACTTTAAGCCCAATAATAGAGGCAATAAGTGTAGTTATAAAAAATAGTCTCCAAAAATCTGTTGGTTCGTTGAATAGTATTATCCCCATTAGTACAGTTCCCACAGCTCCTACTTCTGTCCAAACAGCATAAGCAGTACCAATATTGGTAACCCCTCTGTCGCTTTGACTAGGAGGAACATACTGATAGCCAAGCAAACTAAAAATCCTACAAACCAATATCTTGATTCAGTACCTGTCTTTTCTTTCGCCATTCCCAAACAAGTGGCAAATCCGACTTTGAAAAGCCCCGCTATTATTAAAAGTAACCAATTCATGTTGTTCTCATTTATTTCAAAGTATCACTATACTCGTGGGAATCCAAATTTACTATATTTTAATTTAAAAGTGATACATTATAATAGTTACCAAATATAAAGGGTAGTGAGAAGGATAGAATCACGTAAATTAATGAGATAATGGCGAACATTATTTTCTGTTTTTTAGAAGCTGCTTCAACTTTTTTAACCCGGTCTTTATATTTTTTCTTATATCCATATATAAAGTACAATACGGAAAATGGCAAAGAAACAAGAACAACTGTTTCTATTATACCAACTATTGGAATAAATACTAAATCAAAAGCTTTTATAAATAGTATTAAAAGCATGATATTAGTAAAAGCAACTATAGATAGAATTAAAACGGCATTAAAATAGCTATCATCACTTTTAAATAACTTAAATAATTTGAATAAATAATAAAATAAGTAGTCGTAAATCATTGAAATCCCAATATTAAATTTGGTAAGTTCTGGTTCATGATACTATCATTTGATACTATCACAATCTATTAAAAACTATTAAAATTCAAAAATTAATAGTTCTTCTGTGTTATCCTCTAACTTCTCAATCAACTCGCCTGAGCTGTTCCATGCAGCACTACCTCCAACGGCAAGAAAATTATCAGAATAGCCGATAGAGTTAACCATCAGAATTGGGATGCTTTTACTTTTAGATAGTTCAGCAAAATACCTGTTTGCTCTTTCAATATTATTCTTTGGTTTAGCCACACTAGCTAGATATATATCACAACCCATTTCATAGGCTTTGTCAAAATGTTCTGGCAATAGAGACTCATAGCATATAGCAGGAGCAATTTTCACTCTATCTATTTCTATTATAATTTGCTCTGTTCCTTCTACGAAATATGGCTTTTCATCTGAGTGAAGGTATTGCTTTGAGTAGGTTTGTCTGTTCCTTTTTGGCTGGAATATTAACATACTGATACATATCCCTTCAACTGAAATAGTTGGTAGTCCAATGCAAATAGTAATTTCTCCACTATCAGCCAGCGCCTGGAATTTTTCGAATCTAGTATCTGATTGAGTAGTTGCCAATTCCTTTGCTAACTCTGGCTCATAGCCTATTATCGACAACTCAGGAAAGCAAATCAAATCAGCTCTATTCTCGATAGCTTCTTTAACATATACTATATGCTTCTCTATATTCTTTTGAATATCTCCTTTGAAAGAGGCTATTTGAGCAAGACAGATTTTCATTTATTTAGATATTTTATTTTTCTTTTCTAGTATTTGATACTAATATTAAATCTCTGAGTTCATCTATTTGTTTTTGCAAATCATTTATTTTTGTTTTTTGGCTTTCTAATTCTAATAAATACTCTTCGTTCAACCAAGTCTTTTCTTCTAGCTGTTTATTTAACTCTTGCACAGATTTTACCAATGGAACTACAAACTCTGCATAACGTAATCCGTAGAAATCTTTTTCATTCTTCGGGGCGTCTACACCACTAAAGTCGAATCCGTTGGCTTTGGCTGCTTGTTCCACTTCCTGCGCTATAAATCCAGTATATGTAATATTCTCCTTGTCATATTTGGTGTCCCATTTTGAGCTATCAATTATACCAAAGTTATCAGTATAGAACTGTTCAATTTTACGCAAATCCATAGTGTATGTGACTGGACGTAGTTGATTAATGAACTGAAGACCTTTTACATTTTCCACTACATTTACCTTAAACCTACTATCGCTAATAGTGGTCCAGTTAACTGCACCGCCTATGCTTGTTATATTCTCATTTCCAACACGCACCATGTCCGATGCAGTAGATAATGACTTATGACCTAAACTCATAGAATTAGTGAAGTTTGAATCGGCATTGTCAGATAAGTATCCTATTGTCGTATTAAATTCGCCACTAACATTTGATTTAAGAGAAAGTGTTCCTATTGAGACATTATTACTACCATTAACATTACTTCTTAGAGCTAAATAACCAACAGCTGTATTTGCATTTCCTGTTGTATTATCAATCATTGCCGTAGCCCCAAGGGCACTGTTATAATGACCACTTGAGTTAGAGCTTAACGAGTTAGCCCCAATAACTGTATTCGAGAGCCCTGTAGTATTGTAGTATAATGAACTATTCCCAACGGCAGTATTATATGCACCAGTTGTATTCTTATTCATTGATTCAGCTCCACATGCAGTATTACCATCACCAGTAATATTGGAATAGAGTGCCCCCGACCCTATAGCACTGTTTCTTGCTCCTTCAGTATTAGAATAAAGTGATTGATAACCAACAGCAGAATTTCTGCCACCTTTAGTATTTGAATAAAGTGAGCTGCTACCTATAGCACAATTACCACTACCTTGGCTATTATTGTAAAGAGCTTGGAAACCGTTAGCCACATTATAGAAACCATAATCATTACTAAATATAGCTTCGTATCCTATTGCAGTGTTATTTGAGCCAGTATTGTTTAAATAAAGTGATTTAGTTCCTATAGAAACGTTGTTTCCTCCAGAAGTGTTATTATACAACGATTGTAAACCAACAGCTATATTAAAATTACCATTGTTAATACGAAATAAACTTGAATCACCAATAGCTATATTTCCTTCTCCATTATAGATAGTTCTTCCCGTTTGTTTACCAATTAAGATATTATTATTCTTATTGCTAGACTCTAACCTTTTGCTTGTCATTGTCCATTTCTCTTCACCGTCAAGTGTAAATCTTATAATGTTTTCATTATTATTCTTTTCTACTTCAACTCTAGTGTTACCGTCTTTGTCTATGATTCTATCAGTAGGACTACCATCGCCACCACCAGCTATCCTATCTGCTGTGGAAGCATGTAGAGCATAAGGAACACTTATTAACTGCGTTGTGCTTATGATTGTATAATCTGATTTTCCATTTGGATCAATTTCAGTTTTAATAAAGTACTCTCCTTTTGACCAATCTATAGATTCAATATCACCTTCTGGGAAAGTAGAAGCACCAATTTGTAAAGAGATTAATCCATTGTCATTAGTTATCGGGTAACTGGTCTCGCTATAAACCACGTCCCCAGTTACTGAATCGCTTAGAATACTTATTTTAACACTTACAGATTTATTTGAGATCAACTCATTGTTTGCATCTCTGACTACCGCCTGATAACTAAACTTGTATGGTGTTTGAGAGTTGATAATTGTAGTAGTTAATAATATTAATAATATTGTAATTATCTTTTTCATTTTATTTTTCCTTAATTAACTTAAATGATTGAACTATTTCACCTTCTCTTACTATATTCAAAATATAAGTAGAAGCGGTCAATGCTTTGGTATTAATATATGTTTCGGATAATAATATTTTATTAGTGATAACTGTATTGCCTAGTAAATTAACCAAACTATATTCTAATCCAGATATATATGATTCATCAATTTTCAAAGTAACATTGTCTGTACTTGGGTTTGGGAATACTTCAATTGAAAAGTCATCTCTACTATCTTCAATGGAAGTAATAGTTATTCTGTATGGTTGCTGTAGACCCGTTTGGACTTGTCCTTCTCCACTCTGCACTTCATACAAGACCTGCCCAATGGAATAAGAGACGCTTCCAGCTGTTGACTTTGCATCACCACCAGAGCTTACTGTACCTTCTTGGGCGAAAGTGTTAAAATTTAAGAATAAAAGTATAATTAGTACTGATTTACACATAGTTTTCACCGTCCATTTAATATGTTTTTCTAAAATTGGAAGTTCCAATACTATATAGACACATGAACGATGTAAACATCTCCGAAATAACAAAAGTTTTTTGAATATCTCCTTTGTAAGAAGTAATTTGAGCAAGACAGATTTTCATGGAATTATTTTCTCTAGTTCACCTTCATTGACAATGTAATACTTTGTTGTATCTAAAGGAGTTGAATTTTCTGAAATATATGAGGCGTCATTTACAATAATAAGTCGACTTTCTATTTTAAAATTAACTCCATAAGTTGATGTAATACGATCATATATCTTACCATTTGTTCTATCTACCAAAATGGAGACTTGACAATTTATACCGCATCCCCAAGTAACGACTGTGTATTTATCTGCAAAATTAATGCCTTCTTTACACTTCTCAGTAACAATAGTTTTAAATTTTTTATAATCACTATTAGAACTAAAGTCTGGCTCTACAAGTTTGAAATCTGTTTCTATACATTCATATTTTTCAAAAAGAATTTCATTAGAGACTGTCTCCTTACTATTTAGTAGAGTTATAGATGATAAAAGTATTAATACTATTATGTTGGTCTTGAGTATGTTCATTTTATTTATTT
Organism: Ignavibacteriota bacterium; assembly: GCA_024636855.1. Classification (GTDB taxonomy): domain Bacteria; phylum Bacteroidota; class Ignavibacteria; order Kapaibacteriales; family UBA2268; genus PGYR01. Next base: position 72,537 of record JAGXGG010000075.1, read on the forward strand.
AACCTATTGTAATAAAGCAATTCTAGCTCTCCAGTTTGGTTTTTGTCAACTATAACTAAAGTATCGCCACCTTTCAAATAATATTCAATTTGGTTTATTAAACCATCACTATCAAAGTCGTATCTGACATTTGTGATATTCTCATCATTGTCATACGTTATATACTGATCTATAAACCCATCATCATTTTTATCAATGTTCAAATTACGAAGCATAGCATCTTTTGAATAAATAAACTCTTTTTCGAAATTAAAATTAAAATTATTATCAATATGTTTTTCTAGTAATGTTCCACTAGATTTATCTAATACTTCCATTGTTGTATTGCTATAATCCCAAACATATTCGAAATTATCAGCTAAATCTTCTCTATTCACTATAGACCAATACTTAACAGCGACTACCGTAATAATAGAAGCATATACGATTATAGCAATATTCTTAAAGTTATATTTTTTACCTTTATTTTCTTTTCTTACTTTTTTCCCGATTTCTGCTTGAACATGGGAGTAGATAATTTCAACCCTCTCACGAAATTCTTCCAGTATAGTAATAATCCCAAATGGAGCTTCATTATTAAATACGGGTAACACAGAATCGTTATTTAGTTTTATAGTATAAGGAATTTCTTCCTCATTTAGTCTTTTAACTATATATTCTAACTCTAATTCTGATACTATGTTAATATTAAATGATTCCATATCAAATTATCCTTTTAAATTTTTTCATTTTATTTATTCTTCAAACTCATAACAAATTCATAGCTTTCATTCATTAACTTGACAATCAATTTATCATCTTTTGTTTAGATTCTATACTTATCTATTAGTATAATAAATCAATATCACTATCAAGGATATGAAAAACAAAGCTCCTATAACATAAGCAATAACATCCTTCGATTCATCTTTGTAAATCTCTTTGATTGGAGTAGTAGTAAAAGTAAATACTTTTATGAAAACAGCTCCAATTGATTTAGCTATTACTCTCAGTGCTTCCCAAAATATTTCGCCTATAAGTTCTGCCATAATTAAACTCCTCTACTAAATTAATTTCAGACTAATTCCTTTAATAGATCATCCAAATCCAATCTATATGTGTACATTTCCAATGTTCCGTCTGGTTTATGCGGCCATTGATCTTTTGGCTTATCCCAATAAAGCTCTACTCCATTTTTATCAGGATCATCTAGATATATTGCTTCTGATACTCCATGGTCGGAGGCACCAGTTAATCGGTACTCGGCCTCCAATAGTCTTTTCAATATTGTAGCCAAATCTTTTCTTTCTGGGTATAATATAGCAGTATGAAATAGACCGGTACTTCTTGAGTTACTTGGAGGGGAGCCTTTACTAAACCAAGTATTTAGTCCTATATGATGATGATAGCCGCCTGCAGATATAAATGCGGCTTCTGTTCCGTATCTCGTGACTATTTCGAATCCTAATAATCCACAATAGAATTCTAATGAGCGTTCCAGATCAGATACTTTCAAGTGAACGTGCCCAATCCGAGTTTTAGCTGGTATTTGGTATTTGTTACTCATATTTTATCCTTTTACATTTTTTTCATACAAATCAATCCATTGCTGTACAGTCATTCTAGTACAAAGCTCACCTATCAATTCATAAGGGATTGTTTCTATTTTCTTGAATCTGATACAGCTTTTACCCATATCCAATTTCGTTTTTACATATTTTAGGTATTCACCTACAAACCAATCGAGCAGTTTTTTATCTGCATAAATACCCATGTGGTACAAAGCCACAAAATTTTTCTGCGAAGCAATACTAATGAAGGGGAGAGGTAGCTCTGGAGCGCAGTGATAACCGTCAGGGTATAGTGAATGTGGAACTACATAGCCAATCATACCATAACTCATCTCTTCTTTGAATCCTTTTGGGATATTATCAAATATTGTTTGCCTCAATTTAGACATTGCTTCTTGTCTTTCTTTGGGTATTTTAGAAATGTATTCTTCTGGGTTGCTTGCTTCTATTCTCATTTTCTCACCATTTTGTTTCTAACTTTTCTTCACTAATACGGACGTTGCTTTTTGCATCTGCTATCTTATTATGAACACCACGAACATTGGGTATGAACTCAATACGAACAATTGGGAAATTCTGATTCTTACTCGTGTCTCTTTTCTTGAAGCTATTTATAGTTTGTCCGAAGCTAATATCACCACTACCATCAGGTCTTTCAGTATATGCTAAGCTAGGTAGTGAATCTAAAAAGACTGATTTATAATGAACTTTGAAAAGTCCAGATTTCTGAATTATTCTTTTATTAGTTAGTCCATACACTGTGTTTTTCCTTGATAAAGCGTCGAATATAAATCTAGCAAATAATAAATGAATACCCACTAAAATGAATGGTATTCCAAACAAAGCAAATATAATACTAGCATCCATAGCCATGTATGTCCAAAACAAAGAAAAAGATAGCCACAGAATACTAAAAATAAATACAAATATATCAGTAGAGCGAAATTTAATTCCTGTTGCTGGTTTGTCTGCCCATAGCAATCTCTCATCTCCCTGTATCTGGTCGATTATCTCTGAGCGTGGGTCTATGTAGTTGTAGTTATTCATTAATTATATTCCTAATTAAGATTCACAATATAACAAAAAACCCAATAATTTTTGATTATTGGGTTTGAATTTCTAAAGTGATATATACTAGAGTATATTAGAAAGTTACTCTTAGGCCTGCATTGATCAATAGTCCATTTGAGTATATTGGATTGAATGGAATCTTATTTGCATTTGCACCCGTTCCGACTCCGCCAATTTCTATAAAGTAATTAAAGTTTGGAGTGTGAAAGAATTCAAAACCGAATAGACCATAACCACCATTTTTCATACTTTCTGATGAAAATTTATCATTTGGGAAAAGTAGTATAACTCCACCTTCTCCGTATAATCTAATGAACTCATTCAAATTGCCACCTACGCCAATAATACCTATTGATAAATTCGTATATGGTGTCCAAGCAGTTTCAATGCCATCGATATGCTCAAACCAAGACATATTACCTCTCAATCGAAAAGCAATTTTGTCTTGTAAGAAAGAGGGGCTTGTTATGTTGAGACCAAATCCGAAATCATCTTGTATCTGACCAATTTGAAACCCTATTCCAAAATTATTATTGATTCCACTTTTTTCTAGAGAATAGATATTACTGTTAAATGATATTAAAGTAATCAGAATAATTAGTACCCGTTTCATTAAAACCTCTTATTATTTATTATTATTTTCTAAATGCAAATATTGTTTCATTGATTCTACAAAACCTGCAAAATCAGAACCGAGTAATTGTTTCCTTGGTTTAGTAAGTCCTTGGACTAATCTAATTATCAACCCAAAACCTTTCGGAACGTTTAGTGAGCGGAGACGAACATCAGCAGTGGTTACTGTAGTAGCATATATCTTGACTAATACCTCATCTCCTTTTGGAACTGGTTTGGCTATTTCTGCCTTTTCAAACACGTCGGGAGTCCCGTATTCTTTATAAATCATTGCTTTCATATCTTTTTCCATTTAATCTGTTAGAATTTCACAATGAAATCCATTCGATTTCACAATTGCTATTATATCTTTTTCTTTTATACCACCATCTGTCATTATCTTCAATACATTGTCTGTGTCTTCTTGGTCTAAATACCAACTAGTCACGTTAGGATTGTTATTCAAGTCCTCAATTATACCATTTACTCTTTCGCCTTGCTCTATATTAGTTTTGAATATGAACAAATTCTCAATCATTTCTTTTCCTCCGCTGGCTCATAAGAGAAAACATCTTCAAGCTTTTTATCGAATATTCTGGCTATTTTGAAAGCAAGTTCAAGTGATGGAGAGTATTTTCCTTTTTCGATTGCAACAATAGTTTGACGAGTCACATCAACAGCCTCTGCTAACTGCTGCTGGGTCATCTCATTATTATGAAATCTAAGTACCCTGATATTGGAGCTAATATAGTTCTTACTCATATTCATACTCCACTTCGCATATAATAGAACTCAGATAAATCTGCTATTATAGCTGATACGAGTATACTAAAGAGAATAATGTTGAATGATATAAATACGTTAAAACTAAATACCAATGAGCTTAGGAAAATTAGAAAACCAACAATAAAGACATGATAGAAGTTTCGGGCTGCCTTTATATCTATTAATTTCCCAAATTCATCTAACTTATCAAACTTCGTCTTATCACCAGTAATGATTGTATTGATTATAGTTAGTAATATCATCAGAATAATCTTACTAACTACAAATACAGGAATTAATATTAGTATAACAGCACTCCAAAATTCTATTTGCCCCTGTAAGTCTAATATCTTTTCTGCGTATAACTCAGATACATACCAATAGTAGGTAACGAAAGAGATAATTGTAGTTAATAATGAGAAAAGAGGTCTTTTTTCAGCTAATGATAATTTTTCCATTTGAATACTATTTTTGTTTAATGTATAATATAATTGATACAAAGTTAATAATAATATACACAATGTCAAATATATTATACGCTATGTGAAAAAAAAATGCTCCTTTTAAGGGGAGCCAAATTTTTTAAAGATTTGCTTTATAGCTATTGACTTTCTAAATTAGTCCATTATTCTGTAGTTGATACTACATCAAAAGTTATTTCATTATTGATGAAATGATGGTCAGAAAGTGAATTTCCTGTTGTAACATTGTAATTCAAGAACCTTCCTATTTGCTTTTGTTTAGTAGAATCTAGATTTGGTTTGAAGCCATAAACCCATATCTCATATTCATTATCAGGATTTATTTCTTCTATTAATTGCAAGTGAATAAATTCATATACAGGATTTTCAGTATCGTGTTTACTCGGAACTACATTACCAACATAAGAAAAGAAGTCCTTAAATGAATAAGGAGTTACTAAACTTGTGTCCAAAAGTTCAATTTTCAAAGTATCTGTATCCTTTAAGTATCTGCCTTCCTGTAGATTGGTTTTATAATCAATTTCCTGAGGAGGGTTTATCGGTACTTCTACAAATTTAACAGGTGTATCCCTGCATGAGGTTATTAAGATAAATAAGCTGACTAATATTAATAGTTTTTTCATATTCTATTATTGTTTGTTTTTATTATCTATTCTGTTGATGACTCTACATATACTACAAAGTTTTTATCATAATAGTACGGGCTCAAATTAGAATATTCCAAATCCATATAATAAAAGTCAAATCTAGAATTAATAAATCTTCTATTCGAGTCTATGTTTGCTTGAAATCCAAAAACCCAAAACTCACTTGTTTTTTCTGGGTTTCTTTCTATTGATAGATCAGAAGTTATTGTTTCATAAACCCAATGGCTCTCACTATCACCTTCGTCCGAGAGTTGTGCAGTTACCTTAAGGATGTCTACAAAATCCACTATTTGATTGACGACATTTGAATCTAGAATTTCGATTTTAAGAGTATCATTGTCTCTAATGAATATATTTCGGTTAAAGGGATAAGTCTCTATATATTGATACTTGTCCACTCCAACTTCGATTATCTTTGTTGGATTATCTTCACAAGAGGAAAATAGGATTAAACTTAAAAGTATAAAAAAAGTATTTTTCATATTGAATTACTATAAGTTTTTTGTCTAATAACTTAAACTATAATATTAATGTTATATCTATTTTAATCGAATATACAAAAATTTGTAACAAAGCCAATGCAAATCAATCTTGATTGTTAGTTCTAAATATAAATCAGTAATTTTGTCAAATCATCAATATACTTTACACCATCCTTATGCACGTGGAAATACTAACTTCCTTACTTTTAGTTATAGTTAGCATACTTATTAGTCTTTATGGCTCATTGGTTGGTTTTGGCGGTGGTATATTCATAGTTCCGATACTAATTACATTTTTTGGATTTGACTTCGGAACTGCTGTTGGTACTACTATGGCATCGCTTATTCCTTCAGCATTTATATCTACTTTTCTGAATAGGAAAAATAAGAATGTTGATTTTAAGATGGGAACGCTATTAGAAATACCAACAATGGTAGGGGTAATATTTGGTAGCTTGCTTATCTCTTTCATTTCTGTCAATAGTTTGAAGGTTATATTTGTTGTCTTCATATTTATATTAGGGTTATCATTTTTTATTAAACTCGGATCAAAAAATAGTAATCTTGATTTATTCAACAAACTAAATAAACTAAAACCAAGCTTTATAATAAAGAATAGAAATCACTCGGTTGTATATAGAGCAAGTCTTTTTATGTTGTTATTCTTTGGCTTACTATCAGGTACATTAGCCGGACTATTTGGTATGGGTGGTGGATTTATGAAAACACCAATTATGATAAAAGTATTCAAAATCCCAGCTAAGATTGCTACAGCAACGGCTTTGTTTATGATATTGGTTACTAGTATTACAGGCTCTGTAAGCCACTATATGCAGGGGCATATCCATTTATCAAAAACAACACCTGTGATAATTGGTTTTGCTATAGGAGCTTTAATAGGGCATAAGGTTAATACACATATCAAATCTACAAAGCTAGAAAAACTAATAGGTTTAGCTCTAATCTTAGCTTCTATGACTATGCTTGTTAACCTATTATAGATAGTGATTAATATCCATATAAACTTTTGAATTCAATCATTCGTCTTTTGTAGCAAAACAAAAAACACAAGACCTTATAAAATTATTTCTTATTTTTGAATTCGTTAAATAATTAAATCCCCCTTAGTTTATGAGCGATCCGATAAAGCACGAATGTGGTATAGTTCTACTTAGATTATTGAAGCCAATGTCATACTATATTGAAAAATATGGCAGTCCTTTCTACGGCATCAACAAAATGTATTTACTTATGCAAAAACAGCATAACCGTGGTCAAGACGGTGCTGGATTTCTTAGCATAAAATTTGACCCTGAACCGGGCAGTCCTTATATATTTCGCCGCCGTTCAGTTGAAAATCAACCTATACAAGATATCTTCGGTCAAATATCTCGGAAGATAAATAAGAAAATGAGAAATAATCCAGAGTATAAGAATAATCTGGAACTAGCTGCTGAAGAGCTCCCTTATGTTGGTAATGTCTATTTAGGACATCTACGCTACGGTACATATGGGAAAAATAAAATAGAAAATTGTCACCCTTTCCTTCGCTCTAATAATTGGATGCATAAAAATCTGATTATTGCAGGGAATTTCAATATGACGAATGTCGATGAGCTTTTTGACACATTAATTAACCTCGGTCAACACCCCAAAGAGAAAGCTGATACTGTTACTATACTAGAAAGAACTGGTCACTTTCTTGATGAAGAAGTAAACAAAGTTTGGTACGATCTAAAGAGTAAAGGTATTTCTAAAAAAGATGCATCACCTCTCATAATGGATAACTTAGACGTTGTTAATATGCTTCGTCGCTCTGCCAAAAAGTGGGATGGTGGATATACTATAGCTGGAATGATAGGGCATGGTGATTCATTTGTACTAAGAGATCCAAATGGTATTCGTCCATGTTTTTATTATATAGATGATGAAATAGCAGTAGTTACTTCCGAAAGACCAGTTATACAAACAGCTTTCAAAGTAGATACAGAAGATGTAAAAGAGCTTGATCCCGGTCATGCTATTATTATAAAGAAAGACGGACGAATTTCATTCGAAGAAATCCGTGAACCGGGTGAAAAATTATCTTGCTCATTTGAAAGAATATATTTTTCTCGTGGGAACGATGCTGATATATATAATGAGAGATTAGAGTTAGGTAGACAAGTAACTAAACAAGTAATTCACTCTATTGCTGGTGATTTGGATAATACAGTATTCTCGTTCATTCCGAATACAGCTGAAGTAGCTTTCTATGGGCTTCTCAAAGGAATGGAAGATTACCAAAAACGTATTCAGATAGATGAGATAAAGGACAGAAATGGTACTCTATCTTATGAAGAATTAAGTAAAATACTAGAAAGACGAGTTAGACTAGAGAAAATAGCTATCAAAGATGCTAAGCTTCGTACATTCATAACTGAAGACAGCTCAAGAGATGATTTGGTTTCACATATATATGATGTCACTTATGGCAAAGTAAAGCCAACAGACACCCTTGTCGTACTAGATGATAGTATCGTCCGTGGCACTACTCTCCAAAAGAGTATTATCAGGATATTAGACACCTTGAAGCCAAAGAAAATAATAGTAGTTTCTTCTGCACCACAGATTCGTTACCCTGATTGTTATGGTATTGACATGGCAAAGCTTGGTGATTTTATTGCCTTCAAAGCTGCAATTGAACTACTAAAAGAGCAAGGGAAAGAAGCAGTTATTGATGAAGTTTATGAGAAATGTAAGGCTTCAGTTACTCTTCCTGAGTATGATGGCATCAATTACGTGAAAGGCATTTATGACCTATTTACTTATGAAGAAGTATCAAACAAAGTGGCTCAGCTAATACGCGAAGAAACAATTAATGCAGAAGTAGAAGTCATCTTCCAGACTGTTGACCATTTACATATTGCTTGCCCAAATCATAAAGGTGATTGGTATTTCACTGGGAACTACCCTACAGAAAGCGGAATGAGAGTAGTTAATCGTGCATTTATCAATTATTACGAAGGGAAAAACGTAAGAGCATACTAATGGACAATACTCAAGTTGGACATAATTTTGAAAAATTGGCCGAAGATTATCTAATCAAAAAAGGCTATAAGATTATAAAAAGAAACTTTCATTATGGAAAGCTTGGGGAAATAGACATAGTTGCAGAAATAAATAATATTCTTGTCTTTTGTGAAGTAAAAGGAAGGAATAATAATAACTTTGGGACAGCTATTGAGTCAGTGTCTTACGGCAAGCAAATGAAACTTAGAAAGGCTGCCGAGGGTTATTTGAATATCAATAAAATAACTGACAAAGATTGCCGTATGGACTTAGTAGCAATAGATATAATTGCTGGAAAACCACAAATCACACATTTAGAAAATGCGTTTTAAATTTCTAATATTGACAATATTCCTCCTGACTATAAGTACTACTTGGGCCAGTAAATATCCACATCATCAACTTGGTATTAGCTACTCAACCATTTCAGGGACAGGTCTTGGCTACGTTATAGAACTCGACAGACACAATGCATTCCAATTCACAGTGATGCCTTATTACACTGGTAGCAACGCTGAAAATAATCTTAACCTAACCGTTATCACAGGTGTAGAGTATCAGAAAACAATTTATAGGAATTCAGAACACAAAGTTTACGGGTTCGCCGCTGCTAGTTTATGGTATTTTGAGAAGAATAGTGTGACATACATTAATCCAGGTACAGATTTCGAGAAACAAATAAATCTATATGATAAAGATGTCTTTCATAACTTAGGGTTAGGTGTCGGTTACAACTATATATTGAATGAGGCAGTTTCATTCAATATGAATCTCGGTTTGCAATACCAAACAACTTCTAATGACTCGTATCACAACTACCTAGAGAGAACCAATGGTAAAGAGTCATTTATCGGACTTGGTGGTGGAGTTGGTATCCTTTTTCATCTCTGATGCTTTTCTAGTCGAATCTATATTGCGAATCTCTACTTCAGTTTGAATACGTATAGAATCCAACATTTCCGCTAATCTTTTAGGCTTCTCTGAAGACATCTTTAAATAAACCTTACGAAATTCTGGTTCGCTAATATTATACTTTTCGAATACTTCGTTTACTTTAGAAGTTCCCTCTTCTCTATCTACAGTGCTTTCTCTTGCTATTAGAACTTCTTGGTAAATCTGAATGAATTTCTCATCCGTCATTTCACCTTCTTCACTACACGCAAAAACAAGCACCAAACTTAATATCATTATTATCTTTTTCATAATGCAATATATGGAAAATCTAAGAATTGAATAATAAAAAAGCCGAATAGTCAAAAGACTACTCGGCTTGTAATTATCAAACAATTATCTAAGAGTGATTATCTCACAACAGATACTTGTCTAGTTTCAACTTTATCACCCATTCTCAATGTAATGAAATATTTTCCTGTGTTCAGTTTCAAGCCAATTAGTACCAATTTAGATATAAAATGTAATATTTAAATACGATAAATAGATAGAAAGAATATTTTTATATTAACTTTATTTTTTCTAAGTTGCCATATGTTTATTATTTATGGACTTAATGATGAGAAAAATCTTACTACTTTTAATTATAATTTCATACAATGCATACGGTACTGACTTAACTGTTGGCCGACTTCTAAGCCCTGAGCTTTTTGTAAATGTTTCCGAAGAATTAAGCATTAGTTATGAAATTAATAACATAAATATTCTAACTGCTGAACAATATACTGGTCTAGTAACTATTAAAAACAACCAGACCAGTGTTACTGATTTCACATATCTTGGTGAATATACAAATCTAGAACCATTTGAAACTACAGTAATATCAGTACCTACAAAATGGATACCTACCGAAGTTGGAACTTATACAATAAGTATTATAATTGAATTTGATGATGATATTGATTTATCTAATAATACTGAAGAATTCATAATTGAAGTTGGTAGTAGCGAATGTACCTCAGGATACGAATGGAGTGCGGGAAGGCTGGGCTTTACCATTAGAAACAATCTTCAGCATTTTCCATATGCTCAAGATTTGGAAGGGAAAATGAAGCCTGGAGATATAATTGGTATTAACTGTCTCGTTGAGGATTTTGATGAGTTAATAGCAAATTGCGGTTGTGAAGATGGTGTAAACAGTAAATATATGGATCTATTTCCAGATGAAGTAGTGTATAGCTGGTCGTTAGTAGGAGAAGGGAAGTTGATACAGCCAGATGTTGGAGAAAAGAATACAGTATTTTACAAGATACCAGTTTGTCCTTCAAATGCAGTTGGTTCTGAAGAAACTATAACTGCAGAAATTCAATTAACTGTAAAGAATAAAGATACAGGTTTAAAGCCAGACAAGCCGATTTCTGGAAAAGTGATTTTAACAATCGCTTACTGCCCGGAAAGAGTTACTCCTGAAAATGGAGAAGTTAGCTGGGATCCAACAGCTATGAAAATTACTGCTGTAATCCTACCACTCGAAAGTAATGAAGGTTCTCTTCTTACAGATTCTGACAATGGAAATTGTGAGCCGCAACCACTGACGTATGATAAATATACTCCAATAAAAATTGTCAATAATATTACTGAAACTATTGTTGAAGGTGTTTGCCCTGATTATGCAGTAATACTATCTGCACTTGCTACTGACGACGACCAAGTAATTATTGAATGTACTCCTGAGTTAGAATCCCCTGTATGTACAGAAAAATCAAATAAAACGATTATAAGTAAGGATAAATTAGAATATAAATGGACGGTTGATTCTGGGAAAGGTGAATTCCCAATAGGTAATATTGGTTCATCTGTTATTTTTAGAAAATCTCAGTCGGGAGATGCAAATATAACTTGTGAAATCTGGAATGCCTTTTCTAAAGTTGAAGATTCTAAAGTAACTATTAAATATAAAGTAACTAAAGCCAAAAAGCCAAAGGCATTTGTTGGACTAGGTGATGATGAGGATAATGCTAATTTCGTTAAGCTATATCATGAAATAGTAAACGATGCAGATGATATATATGGAGGAAGAAGTTCACCTTTTTATGAAGTTGTCACATCAATGAAAGATAAATATACTGCTGCAGGTTATGATGTAACGTTTGCTGAATATACTTCAAACTCTCAATTGTATGATGTCCTTAGAGATCCATGTTACCAGGCGTTTTGTATAGTAAGTCATGGGACTGGGGGTAATGTTCTATTATCAGGCGGCACTTCAAAAAATTATTTAGATGAATTCACTAGTTTTATGGCTCGAAAAGAAAATGAAGCCATTTGGGGATGTCGTAGAAACCCTTCAATTCGTGATGTTCAACTATTAGCTTGTAATGCACTTGATTCAGATTGGGGTATTGCGTTCAACTGTAATGCTAGAATACATGGCTATAAGGAAACTAAATTCTTAGCTACTCTCAGATTTTATGCATATTTTCAGTTTAAACCATTACCTCCATTAACACTTGCATTACCATAAAACAGGATTAACTATTATGAAAAAATATAAAAATATGAATACTAAAAATTTTTCAGCAATTCCTTTTGTTGTAACTCCTGTAACTGCGTCAAAGACTAATTTCAAGAAAGTCTCAATTTCTTCTTTCTTATTAATAGTAATAATTCAGTTCTCTTTAAATGTATCAATTCTTAACTCACAAGCAGTTGAACTTATTTCACCAACTATTTATGGAATAAAGAATTTGACTGATATTGAAAAATCAGGCAACAAAATATTTGTTTCAGGTGATGAAGGTTTGTTATTGACGCTAGACCTAGTGAGTAATTCAGTTGAAAAAATTGAATTAGATATTGATAATGCAATGATTCAGGACATTACTTTTAATTCTCAGGGTAATGGTGTAGCAATTTGCACTAAAGGTATCGTTCTATTTTCTTCAAATAATGGTCAAAATTGGTCAAAAAAGTTAGTGGATTCAACTGATTTTTTAACTAGTGTAAATTATATATCAGAAGAATTTGTTATAATTACCGCAATGAATGGTACAATTTACAAATCCATGGACTCCGGAAAGAATTGGGATAGAGTAACTCTGAATACTGTTATTAACTTAAGGGCATCTATAGAAATTAACGGAAGTTTAATTCTGTGCGGTGATAATGGGCTAATAGCCAAATCAACAGACAATGGGAATACTTGGAGCATCTCATCAAAATCCTATCTGGGGAATATTCTGTCAATAAACACTGTTGGAAATACACTTATAATAGGTGCAAATGACGGCATTTACTATTCAGAAGATGCAGGAAATACTTGGGTAAGATCAATTCAACAGGAAGGGGTGAGAGCAAAGAATTTAATCACTTTTGGATCGAGAACTTATGCAACTTCTGACTCTGGAAATATATTTGTTTCTGTTGACGAAGGAAAGAACTGGGTATTCAAATCATCGTCGGACATAACTATTAATGGGATGTTGATGTTATCCGAGGATTCCTGGCTAACAATTGGCGATTATACGAAATTAGAAGTAACAATGGATGGTGGTAAAAACTATTCAGATATATTATCAAATACCAATAGAAATTTTGTCTCAGCAAATTACCTGAGTGACGGTTCGGCTTTTATACTTTCGACAGCTGGTGAAGCTAATAGCTTGGCTACAGATGAGTTGTCACATTTATCAAAACTTCCATCCGGCTTCTATCGCACAAGTCAAACAGTAGGAGATGAAATATACGTATTAGATGAAACAGGAATAATATATATATCATCTGACAATGGGTTAACTTGGGAACTAAAAGCACAAATTGAAGACAACCAAATTTATAATGATTTTTTTATAGTTGATGATATTATATTCGCCACTAGTACTAAAGGCGATGTATTGAAATATGATAAAAACGAATTGACAACGGTCAAAGTACTAGATTCTTTAAATCTGACTACAATCCGCTTTTTTGATATAAATAACGGTTTTGTTTGTGGAAGTCTTGGTAAAATCTATTTTACAACAAATTCTGGAAGCTCTTGGACAGCAGCATCTACTCCATCTACTAGTATGATAACTGATGGGGTTGTCTTAAATTCCGATGTAGCATTTATCAGTAGTTATAAAGGTTACTTTTTTAATACAACAGATAGAGGTGAAACTTGGATGAAAACTTCTGATGACTCTGTTAACGATAGAATCTTATCAATTGATATTCATCAAGATATGTTGCTGGGTATAGCAGGTACAGCTTCAGGAAAACTTCTATATACCAATGACGCTTTTAGAACCTGGAACTCAATATACGATATTGGTCATTTGTTAGTTGATGTAGCCATAAATGGCAATAATGTTATAGCAATTGGACCCTATTCAATAGTCTTAACTGTTGATTTACTACAATCATCAGTTGAAGATTTCACTTATGATAATACTATCTCAGTTTATCCAAATCCAAGTAATGGTCAGTTCCATTTATCAATAACCAATAATGAGTTATTAAATGAAAAAGCATTGACAAATCCTGTAATTGAGATAGTTGATATTAATGGAAAGTTAGTTTATGAAAATATGACTCCTGAATTCAACGAAAATAATTCGATTTTGATAGATTTAGGACAAATGATTTCTGGGGTATATTTATTAACTATAAAAAGTTCGACAAAGACTTATTCTAAAAGATTGCTTTTAAATAAGTAATTTGGAGTTGAGATTCAGACTATAAAAAAAGCCGAGTAGTCTTTTGACTATTCGGCTTGTAATTATCAAACAATTATCTAAAAGTGATTATCTCACAACAGATACTTGTCTTGTCTCAACTTTGTCGCCCATCTGGATTATAATATAATATGTCCCACTGGATAAACCAATATTATCGATGTTGAGATTAATGGACTTTTGTTTCTCTGCTTTTATCATATCATCATACACAGTTGCCAACTTATTGCCTAATACATCAGCTAGGATTACTGAGACTTTTCCAGTAAATTTCGGATTAATAGCCAAAGTGGAATTGGCTGTTAATGGATTAGGATATATGCTTATTTCTTGGTTAGCGAAGTTGTCTTCTATACCTGTGATAGCTGGCTTCTTCGTTACAGTAACTTCCGCTATTCTTGAAAAAACAGTATCGCATTCATTAAAGACCATTGCTTGATATTTTCCAGATTGCTCAAGACTTATCTGACCTAATCTTAATGTATCTTCATACCAGAACCAGTCTTCATCATCTTTTCTCCAATAAACATAGAAACTAGTACCTGCAGATTTAATACCTAATAATAATAGACCACCTTCTTCAATTGTGTATGTTGGTTCTAAGTCACTTAGAATTTGAGGCGGTCTTGTAAATTCAATATTACTATTTACTCCATCGACAAAGTTATTTGGGTAACCTTCTGGCCAAGCTCTACATTTGAATGTAGCTTCATAATTGAAAGTATTATTTGTATCAAGATAGATTAAAAGGGTATCATTTTTACTGCCACTTACAATGCCAGGTATATCCTCTAATAATTGTCCATCCATATACCATTCATTCTTAATTGTAATGCCTGGAACTGAACTAAAGTTATGATACCAAAACATTGTAGTTTTTCCAACACATCCCCAATCGTATAAATCTATACCAGAAAAATTAACCCTTGGCTCGTCATAAATCGCAAACTCATTAGACCAGATAGTATCGCAATCGCCCGATAGTCGGACTCTGTACTTGGTTGAGTAATCAGTTTGTTGTACGTTATTTACTGTCAGAATTGAAGACTGCGAGCCAGAGATTCTTTCGCCATCTACTAACTTAACAGAATCTTTGAACCATTGTATATCTGTCCAATATGTTGGGTCTTCCATATTATGCTCGCCGTATATATTAGCATCAAAAGTGAAGATACAATCATCTCCTTTTTTCACTATCTGATACTCTATATCTTTCATAAACGATGGCGGTTGGAGTACGTATAGATTTACCCTGTCAGAGCTGACAATTGCGGAGACACGAGCAGAATCATAGCTGAAAGGATTTCCATAAGAAGATGTCCAATTTGGGTCATAAGCGAATAACTCAGCATTGTATAGCCC